>JAJFTJ010000005.1 GCA_021373015.1 Nitrospiraceae bacterium | reverse complement strand
ATTGACGCAGACTCCGCAGCTTATGCATTTAGCCCTGAATTCAGGCTCTGGAAGTGCGCCCGGAGGTCTTATTAGCCCGCCTGTCTCTATGTTTTGAAGCGGCGCTTCATGTCCTTCTTTGGTGAGGGATGCTTGTGAAGTTTTTTTACCGATTATTAAAGAATCAGCAGCAATTAAAAGAGAACTTGCTGCAGCTGTTTTCAGTATCTCTCTTCTTGCAAATTTTTTGCAGTTCATTTTTCACTGTAATCCTTATTTGAACATTATATTGGTTGTTCATATAGACAAACCTTTTTATTATAACATATTTGATTTCGCATATTTGCTGTTTTAGATTTGCAGAAGCAATTATTTTTTCCTAACAGAGGGTTGCTTTTTGAAATAAAAGGTTATCGATTGATGGTTGGATGAGAATAGGGGGCACGATTTTTATCGTGCCCCCTATTGTAAATCTTTCTTATGCTATTATCTTGCCAGCTTCTGCCTGTCTGCCTTTTGTTTTGCCTTTGTAAATCTTTACGGCAAACATCTTGTAGTCAGCCTGGAAGCTGAATGGATCAAAGGCGTCTCTCATGATCATGTTGATGAGCTTGTACTCATCAAACCATGGCATAAAGACATAGTCGTGTCTTGGTCCTCCAGTCATTTTTGTAACATCAAGAATCTTTGCTGGAAGTTCTATCTTTCCTCTTGGAGACTCAACAATTACAGCATCTCCGTTCTTGATATTAAGCTTCTTAGCAAGGATCTCATTGATTTCAACATATGCTCCTGGAACTGCACGGTTTAGTTCAGGAACTCTTGTTGTCATACTTCCAGAATGCCAGTGCTCAAGAACTCTACCAGTACATGCACCGTATTTGAAGTCTTTGGTGTCAATGATAACAAGCTCGCTGCCGTCTGCTTTTTTATAGGAGTGTCTGAGGTTTGCAAATTCAGCAGGGCTTAGAGCAATGTTTCTCAGAGCATCAAAATCCTTATCAGGATCTCCAATGACATTAACAGTGTATGTTGCCTTTACATCATAAGGCATGACGCTGTTGGCGTCGACTTTCTTTGGATTAAATACCCTTTCGATGACATTGACAGTTTTGTACTTCACGAATTTATTTGCTTTTTCATCGAAGCTGCATGCCCACCATGGGTTAGCCCATGCAATCGGACGGCCGTCTATTCCAGGAAGCTTGCGCTTCTTGTCAGGGTCTGTCGGATCGTCTATCATGCCGTGGATGAATGGGTTAGACGCATAGAAGCTGACATACCAGCCCTCAGGGAGCTTTTGATCCTTGTGATATGCTGTATCTTTCTTTTCTTCTTCAATGTTCTTTTCAAGCCATTCGCCATATACAGGATTTAGTTTTTTCATGTTGGACAAATAGGCTTTTGTTTTTGGACCTATGTGTGGATCATATGGCCAAGCAAACTGTATCCTGGACTCATATTTGTCATATCTTTCTTTGACGTCAGAATCAGTGTGATATGACTCTGGCAGAGGCTGTCTGTAACCCCAGTTCCTTGCAAGGAGCATCTCACGCTTCATGCCGGAGAAGTCATAGTAAGTTCCGCGTGTGCAATCCAGAATTTCACCCCAGATATTTTTTGTGTATGCTGCATTCCATTTCTGGGTCTTTGCAGCAGTAATAGTCTTCTTCATCCAGTCTTTGCCGTCATATTCCTCAGGCCAGAACTGTGAAGCAAGCCCTTTTGGGATCACGCCTTTTTCCTCGAGTCTTCTCATTATCATGCCTGTGATTGTATGGTCAGGTATTGTGTCGAAAGTAGGCGGCATGATGTTCTTTATTATCTGGTATCTTCTTTCGAGGTTACCATATAGATACTCTTTTTCGCCCCATGTTGAAGCTCCGAGCACAAGGTCAGAGACCTGAGTTGTTGCATTCGGAAATGCCTCGAATGTTACAACGCATGGCCAGCAGGTTCCTTTGTGTGCGCCGCCCATAGCAAGTCTGTAAGGCCATGAATATGGGTTGCTCTGTCCGGGGTTAACTGTTGATATGAACATGACCTTGACCTGATTAGATCCAAGTCTTCTGAAGCTTTCAACAGTGTGAGGACCTGGTTTGTCATGAATAGTGATTTTTGCAGTCTCTTTTGCGATTTCAGCATCTGACATTCCTTGTTTTTTCAGATATGCAGCTGTCCTCTTTTTCCAGATATCTTCCATCTGTTTTCTGTGTATAGGATTTGCAACAAGTCTTCCGTAAGGAAGCGCATGACAGAGCGCTCCTGGCGCTCTGATACCGCCGCAGGCATTAGGTTGTCCAGTAAAGCTGAATGACAACTGGCCGGGCTTACATGCCTTACCTGTTATAAAGTGAATCATATGCAGAGATGCGTTTGTCCATGTTCCCTGAAGTTTCTGGTTAACTCCCATTGTCCAGCAGGTAACAGTGTTGCCGTCTGCAAACCATTTTGCAGCAAGTCTTATTGCTTCAGGTCCGCTTATTTTCTTCCATGTTCTTGTGGCCTTGTCATAAAGCAGAGGCGCTTCACCCTCGAACAGGATGTCTGCTATTTTGTCAGGATTGTAGTCTTCAAGGAATTTAAGATATAGAGCAAAACCTTTGTAAAGGTCTTTCTTTATATCTTCTTCTGAATTGTACTTCTTTTTCGGGTTTGGGTATACCTGTGCTTTATTGCCTGGTAATGGAGGAGCAGTGTATGAAAGATCCCATGCCGTGCCTCTTGTCCCGCCGTATTCGGTCTTTATCCAGACTTTTTTAACATCATGGTGTATTCCAAAACTTACATGTCTCTCGATAAATTTTTTATCAAGATATTTCCAGTTTGCCTCAACAGTGCCTTTTTGAACATCATATTTTGCCTTGTCAAGCTCGTTAGCAATGACATATGCCATAGAGTTAATGAGCACAAGGTCTCTTCCTGATGCAAAAGGCAGCCAGAGGTCAGCAAGTGTTCCAGAACGGGTTTTTCTAGGGTCTGCAAGAATAACCTTTGCGTTTGGGTTTTTTGATTTAACAGCAGCCATCCTATTGAAGATAATAGGGTGAGCTTCTGCTGTGTTAGAACCTATCAGAAAATATGTGTCTGCAACCTGCTTGAAATCAGGATCAGGAACATCTATGTCGTCAAGACTTCCCCAAGGTTCGTCTTTGCCTACTGCATAGAGGTAGCCGACAACAGCTGATGCCATACACATTCTGGGCTGGCCTTCAATTGCATTATTCTGAATTCCGCCCTTAAAAAAGTCATTCATTATATGTGACTCTTCAGTTCCAGCCTGACCACTGCCATAGTAATTAACGCTGTGTTTGCCGAATTCTTTCATTGACTTTTCAGTAATATCAGCAGCGAAATTAATAGCGACGTCCCATGGAATTTTAACAAAATTTTCCTTCAGGTCGACTTCAGAAGGCTTTAACCCCTTTGGATCTTTTGAGGTTTTCCCAGTAAGAACCCTTGGTGAATTTACAAAATCAGGCTTTCCTGTCTTTGGATTGATCCACTCTTTCCTGATCAATGCGCCGTTAGGTCTGTTTTTATACGCAACTGCCTTGTGAAGATAAAATCCTTTTGTGCAAAGGACTCCTCTGTTGACTGTACTCTTAAGATCGCCTTTGATCGCAATGATCTTTGTAACTGTGCCTGACGCATTTACTTCGCAGTCAGCTATCATTGCGCAGCCGATTGCGCAGTATCTGCAAGGGCCTGCTGGTAAGGACTTGATTGATGATGCGCCCAGAACTATGTCTGGTTTTGCAACACCAGCCGCAGCCGCAGCAGTTGTTATTGCGCTTAATCTGATAAAATCTCTTCTGCTAAGTTTCATTTTAACCTCCTCCTTTATTACTTACTTTTTTGATTTAATCGTAAATGCCTCGGCAGCTATTGCATCACCGCTAGGTGAAAAATCACCGTTTGCAGCAACTGCCATTATCTTAAGTTCAACTTCTCCTTTTTGTTTAGGAGCTTTCCATGCAAATTTCCATTCTTTATGTTTTGAGCCATCAGGTGTATGAGTTATGTAAGCATCTGAAATTTGCGTATTCTTTTTGTCTATTACAATAAATTCACCTGCAGATGCTGTGGCTGAGAAGCCTCCTTCCACATCAGTTTCAGACTTTATTTTGCTTTTCAACTCAAGCTTGATTTTGTAGGTTTCTCCTGGTTTATATTGCTTTGGTATCCCTTCGACTTTAAGCTCTGCAGAGCCTTCGGGATTTTGGTGGCATACATAACATTCATTATTTGGAGCGCTGTTGCTGGCGCTGTATACGGCAGATGTAATAAAACTAAATGCTATTAAGAATATCAACACTGATAAAACTCTTTTTTTCATGTGTAACCCCCTTTCACAAACGTTGTTTTTTAAAACTTTGTCCACAGGAAGTCCTTTTAAATATTTACTGTCTTAGCTCTATATCAGCAATGTCAACTGCTTTATTTGCTTATGTTTATCACCTCCTGTTTTTTGCTTATTTTCTTCTCAAATTGGTCTGCTTCTTTTTGATTTATGCTAAATGTTCTTAGCCGGCCGAGGACTTTCCATGATTTATCGATATCCCCTGCCTCAAAATACATATTACCTGCTTTCATATAGTTTTCAAATGCCTTTTTTGAATCCCTGTCAGCGTCATATACAACTCCGAACATTTCATAGAGACGAGGGTCGTCCTTAATCAACTTTTCAGCAGCTTTAAGGTTTTCGATAGCCATTCCCCAGTCGCCTTCTTCTATGTTTTTTGAAGCATAAGCAAGCTGTTTATGATAATCATCCAGTCCTTCAAGGGAAGGCATGGGCGATGGCACACTTTTACTGTTAGTACTTGTATTATTAATTGACGAGCCGACTGAACTGGAAGTGATAGAAGTTGCGCCTGTCTGTGCAGAAAAACTGTTGCTGCACAATATTGCAGCTAAAACTGTAATTACTAATGTTAATGTGAGTCTTTTATGCTGCACCTTTTTTCTCCTTTTTCAATTTCTCAATCTGTTTTAAATATGATGATTTGGGATTTAAGCTTTTGATGGCATCGAAAGCCCTTTTGACGGATTTTTCATCTCCTTCGTCCATAGAGAGTTTAGCTGCCAAAAAGTATTCTTTTTCCGCTTCTGCTGCTCCTTGTCCGCCAGTTCCCAGAGGGCTGAGTATATTTGCCAGCTGGAAGTGCGGTGTAGGATTTGAGGGATCAGTCTTTATTGCTGTAAGAAATTCTTCTTTTGAAGAATCTGCATATTTTCTTGAATCAACACTGGTTTTGTCAGTTTTTAGATTTGCAGCTACCTGCTCAAGTTCTTTATCAGTAACTTCCTGTTTTTTGTTCAGCTTATCGAAAATAGGAGCAAGACTTTTTTTGTTCTCAGAAGCAACCATAAGAGATTTTCTGTAATAGAGCATTCCCAAGAGTGTATGGAGAGTGGATTTTATCTCAAATGCCCTATTTTTTTTGAGGTTAGGGTCATTGATTTTCCCATTTATATCTTTTTCATATATTTTATTCACTACTTCAATCGCTTTTTTTGCGCTTGCAATTCCTTGATCTACCTTCCAATCATGGTAATTCTTGTAAATTTCTTTCATTGCCGCTACAGGCTGTTTTGAAAAATCTGCCGGTTTAACATTTTCTGTCTTAGCAGGTTCATTGTTTCCATATGCGTGTGATGTAACAGCAAAACAAAGTCCTGTCAATATAGAGATACTGCAAATATAAAAATATCTTTTAAAATCCATGCCCTTAAATTCTCCTGTTCTTTAATTCAGAGGGGGAGATGTCTCCCCCTCCTTAATCCAATATTTACAACTGTATTTGCTTTGGGTGGTTTACTGTCCGCCCTCTTTACCGTATCTCTTCTTGTAGAAGTCAACGATCTTTCTAAGTTCTTCTTTTGGCATACCTTTTTTCCAGATATGGTCTTGGCTGTTCATGATTTTGTCCCTAAATGCTTCCCACTTTGCAGTAAGGGCTGAATCATTCTTTGCTGCTACAGCATTGTTTGCTTCTGGAAGAAGCATAAAGTAGAAGTTGATAGCAACTTCATACAGTCCGTGCCAGTGTGACCAGTCAGGAGCATGCATTGCTGCGCCATGACGGCCTCTGCGGCCTTCATGATGCCAGAGATGCCAGTAGTGGATCTCAACAATATCATTGAAAGGTGTAGGATCAATTACTTTATTTTCGTATAGGAACTTCATAATGTTAGTTGATGGAATAGCAAATTTTTCGTTATAAAGCTCGACAAAACGGTCAAACTGTGTAAAGAATCCGTTGTACCAGTTTGAAGTATGGCACTCTGAGCAAACTTTCTTCATTTCCTCTCTCTTTTTCTCTCCGTCAGGAAGGATCTTTGAGATTGGAGGTCTGAGTGTCCATTTTATTCTTGCGCCAACATCATGTGTTCTTGATAATTTAGTTGTTGCTCCCATGTGACATGTTGAACATACTGGAGCATAGATATAGTCTTTGCCAAGCACCCATGGGCCCTTAGCTTCATTCTTGTCCATATTGAGCTTGTCCTGGAATGCGGCATATGCAATACCATGTTTTGAAAGCTCATATATCTCTATCTGAGGATGGTCAGGTCCCTGATGACATTTACCGCATGTTTTTGGCTCTCTTGCCTGTTTAACATTAAAGAAATGTCTCTGATGACATGCTGTACATGAACCATTTGAACCGTCTGGATTTATTCTTCCAACACCAGTGTTTGGCCATGGACCAACCTGAAGTTTTCCGCCTTTTTCAACAACAACTTCTGAACCGTGACACTGAGTACAGCCGAGATCAAAATTAGCCTCGCCAGTTACAAGTCTTCCAAGCACGTTGTCAAGCGAACCTGTAAATTGATTTGCTTTTGCATGGTGAGATGTGGTCTGTTCTTTAACTTCCTGAGGATGACACTTTGCGCAATCATTTGGAGAAACTATTACTGTAATAGTCTGTCCGTAATGTTCCATTGCAGTCTTTGAAGTTTTCTTTGCCTGGTGGCATTCAAAACAGCCAACATTTGTTTTAGCATGGCTGCTGTCTTCCCATGGCTTTACAATGCCAGGATGCAGAGGCTTATGACAGCCCATACAAGCCTTTGATTCTTTGCTCAGTACTTTGCTTGCTCCAAGTGATTTTGTTATAGGTGCTTTTTTTACAGGAGCATTTGCAGAATTTGCACTGGTGATTATTCCGAAAGCAACGAACATCATAACAGCTACAAACAATATGAATACTCTGCTAAACTTTTTGTTGCTCATCCATTCCCTCCTACATAAATTTTTTACGGTTTTAAAGACAGGAATCTAAAAAACTACTTCAAGGCTCTAACGTAGTTGTATATACACCCCCTTTTAGTGATTTGGTGAGTAATGTGACTATTATTGATATGTAAGGGTCTTTTGTCAAGCGATTTTTGTATTTGGAAAGAGGGATTTTTTTGAGCTTTTTAGAGCAGTTTTTCAGAATACTTTTTTAATTGCATTTTATGATGGGAAAAGGGGCAGCGGAGGGGATAAACTGCCCCAAATCTTTTAGTGTGCGCCGTGAATAAGCACAGGCAAGCACCTGACACATACGAGTTTTTCACTGCCCTGATGTATACATTTGATGTATACGGTTTCTTTGTCATTTTTTTCGCATACAAAACACTTTGCTTCTTTTTTTTGATCCATGGTTATGCCTCCAGTTTATTGAGTTCGTCTATAATTTTATTTGGATCAAGATTATGCATCATTGCTCCAAAAGAAATAGATTCTACCTTGATCCCGGGGCAGGTGAAACATCCTCCGCCAAAATATTTCTCAATAATCTTTGCTGCCGCAGGGTTATCTTTAATAGCATCTCCTATCAGTGTATCTTTTGTTACTTTTTTCATCGTCCCTCCTTTTTATTTTTCTGATTTATGTTATAGAATTATACCTCAATGTGTGTATGATTTTAATCATAAGTATATTCTATGATGAAATGTATTCTAATGTATTCTATTGCAGATATAAGACAGAATAACGAAGGAGGCTGATATGGACAGATTTGTAAAAAACTTTATAATCATGAGCATCGTATATCTGGCAATCGCTTCAGTATTGGGCATACTGATGTTAAGTAGTCCATCATTCCTTTCGTTGAGATTTGTACACTCTCATCTCAACATGCTTGGGTGGGTTTCAATGATGATATTCGGTGTGGGATATCATATACTGCCTAGATTTTCAGGAAAACCCTTGAAGAGCCCAAATATCGGCCAGATACAGTTTTGGCTTGCAAATATAGGTCTCATCGGCATGCTTGGTTTTTATACACTAGCGATTTACAATCCTGATGTAAGGCTATACACAGCGCTTTCTCTTATGTTTGGCTTAATAGAAGTTTTTTCGATTGTGCTTTTCTTGTACAACATGGGCGCCACGCTGCTATTAAATGCAGAGAATTAAAATTAAGGACATAGGGATTTTAATTTCCCTATGTCCTTAATCATTATCTTTCCGTTTTTTTCTGTTATTATTCCGAGCTTCTTGAATTTGCTCATTGTTCTTATGGACGTTTCTACTGTTGTACCAACCATTTCTGCTATATCCTGTTTGGTAAGTTTAATGTCAATGGTTCCTGTATCTTCATTTTTTGCGCCTGTTTTTTCAAAAAGTTTTATAAGCAATGCAGCTATTCTTGATTCAACTTTTTCGATTGCAATATTCTTCAGCATTTCGTGAGAGCCTTTTATTCTGTCGCCGAGATTTATTGTAAGGCAGTACATTAGATTTGGAAATCTGTCTAGTATTCTCATCAGATTGCCTTTAGAGATTTTGACTACCTCTGCATCTTCCATCGCGACTGCATTGGCAGGGTAGGCAAACCCGCGCATTACAGCAATGGCGCCAAAAAAATCCATTGGCGAGATCACCTCAAGTATTAGTTCCCTGCCCAGTTTTGAAAGTTTTGTAATTTTTATTTTTCCATTTATTACTATGTAAAGCCAGTTAGAAGAATCACCCTCTGAGAATATGACTTCTTTTTTTTTGTATTTCTCGGTTATGATGTATGGCCTTATCTCGTCAAGGTCTGAATTGCTCAGTGCGCTGAATACTGGTATTTTTTTAATGTCTGTCATTCTATAAGGATAATCCAATCTGCTAATGAACACAAGTCTATGTGGTATGATGAAACCAAAGCTTTTATTTTTCAGAAATGATATTTTTGAAACTAGCTGATGAATGTTTTTAAAACGTGTGTTTAGTTATTCTGCGGATAATGTTATTCAGGAATTCAATATATATTAAATGCGCTTAGATTGTCCTGCGGAAGATTAAGGCTTATTACCTCGTCTTTAGCGCCGGGAGAACCAAGATTTTTGCCGTCTAATACAAGTGTTACGCCGCCAGCATTGCCTATTCTTAGGGAGAAAGTCTGATTAGCATGAAATCTTAGACGCTCTCCCTGCTTAAGGAGCATTTCTTTTTTATTCGTGTCATCTATATTTATGCTTAGCCATGTTGTGTCTAGAACAAGAATCTGGAGGTCATATTCCTTCTTTGTATTTTTTGCTGAGGCAAAGTTTTTTTCAGTTGATGTCTTTTGTTCATTTGTGTTCGTTATGTTTTTTGTCCCATTATTTTGTGATTTTTTAGCTGCTGTCTGTGAAGTATTTTTGGCCAATGTTTTTTTAGTCTTTTCTGTGGAGGTAACCGAGAAAAAGACTATCAGCCCGAGACATAAAGCAACAGGGATTAGAATATATTTCATGTTGCTGGTTCTTCTAGGAGGAGAGGCATTCCTTGCAGGAATGATCGGTGTTGTTTTTTCTAAGTATAATTTTACAAGCGGAGCAGGGTCGAGCTTTAAAAATTTTGCGTATTCTCTGATATAACCTTTGGCATATATTTCGGAGGGGAGTTTGTTGAAGGTATAGTCCTCAATTGCTTTAAGATAATCGTATCTTATCTTTAGAATATGGGCAATATCCTTAAGGTCTTGACTTAAGTCCTCACGCCTTTTTTTGAGGATCTCTCCTGGCACAGCGCCTCCTTTGAGAGACTTAAAGCACAACTATAACATAAGAAATGAGAAAATAGATACTTATTTTGCAAAAACTTTTTACAATCTCCAAAATTGTAAACCAAGCTGTGGTATTATAGTTTACAATGAAAAGAATAGTAGTAACTGGCATTGGAGCTGTCACACCTTTTGGCGGTACTTTTGAGTCATCGTGCTCATCTGCTTTTTCTAGCATATCTGGGATAGGGCAGGTCACAAGATTTGATGCAAAAGAATTAGGCAAAAGAGTTGTTGCTGAGGTAAAAAACTTCGATAGGTCAGCGTATTTTTCAGACAAAGATATGCTAAGGTCAGATCCTTTCGCGCAATATGCAGTTGTCTCTGCTTTTATGGCAATTTTAGATTCTGGTCTGATCTCTGAATTTATTAAAGTAAAAGATTTAAGTTCAGCCATAACACCCAAGTTTAAAAGCAATTTTGTTGATTATATAAAGAGTGGCGGAGTTATAATTGGTTCAAGCAGAGGGGGCATAACATCAATAGAGAAATCATTAAAAAATAACCGCAGATTATCGCCATATTTAATGCCTTCAACCACAGTAAGTTCAGCTGCATCCATGACAGCTCAGATGCTTGAAATCAAGGGCTATTGTCTTGGAATATCTAATGCCTGTGCATCAGGAGCTAATGCAATTGGAGAGGCATACAGATTATTAAAATCAGGATATCAGGGTCCTGTTCTTGCAGGCGGAGCTGAGGCTCCGATATGCAGGCTTTGTTTTGACGGTTATGGCTCAGCAGGTGCATTATCTAAAGGCCATGACTCTACATCAAGCAGGCCTTTTGATGTCTCGAGAGACGGTTTTGTTTTAGGAGAGGGCGCATGTGTTCTTGTGCTTGAAGAATATGAGGCTGCATTGAAAAGAGGTGTAAAGATATACGGGGAGATAATAGGTTATGGAAATTCATCTGATGCATTTCACCAGACAAAACCTGATCCTGAAGGAGAGGCAAGGACGATCAGTCTTGCATTAGATGACGCAAAAATAAAACCTGAGGTAGTTGATTATATAAGCGCGCACGCTGCCTCAACCAAATTAGGCGATAAGGCAGAGGCAGAGGCAATCAGACGCGTATTCGGGAACAAGGCTGCGAATATTTTTGTAAGCGCAGTGAAATCCATGACAGGACATATGCTTTCAGCATCAGGCGCGTTCGAGGCAGGAGTTACATTAATGAGCTTGAAACATGGGATTATTACTCCAACGATTAACCTCAAGAACATTGACCCTGACTGCAGGCTGAATCATATAACAAAACCAATGAAATCTGATATAAAAACCGCAATATCAAATTCCTTCGGTTTTGGAGGAGTGAATGCTGTGCTGGTGTTTAAGAAGGTTTGAGGGGATAGGGTGCATTTGTCAAATGGCGGGTTGTGGTTTCATCGGTTAATATTTCTTAAATTTGCTTTTTAGCTTTTTCCATAACGATTTCAGATTTATTCCCTTTTCTGTCTTCGAGTTCTTTAATGCAGGTCCTAGTTAATTGTTTTGCAGAATAAAGATTCTTTATAGGAAATTCTTAATGAATAAAGTTTTTCTTGCTTCTTTGCAGCCATTCCTCTCCTGATTATATATAATTTCTCACTGCTCAACTTGCCAACAAATACGATAAATACGGGAAGTATCCTTATGGTTTCCTCTTTGAAAGCGCTTGGAAAAGAAAGCCTTCTAGTCGCTCGGTATTCAGGCGCCTTGTTAGCTTCTCAAGCTCGCTAGCAAGCTTAAGTAAATCTTTGGATGGTGGTATCGGCCTAACATTTCCACATGAATCTCTAATATGCGCATATCCATCAAGCCCTTTCGCCCACATACCATGTATCAAGTCGTTTCTTTTGTCTGTGAGCCGCTTACAATCAACGAGAATTGCCTGCAGCTTAACGAGAGGCGCTCCCTCACCAAGCCTCTTTCTCGCATTTTTTTTAACTCGATCCCTAAGTTGTGCCGAGCCTTCGTGTGTTGTTGCTTTAAGAGCCTCTTCTGGTGTCACGCCTGTGAGGCTCTTTATGGTCATCTTCAGAATGTAACTTAGTTGTTCATGTCGAATCGCAACCTCGCCAAGCGCAGCGAGTAGTTCGCTGTCCTGTGGCATATGAAGGGAAACTTTTTTTGCTGCCATCTTTCTGGTCTCATGCATAACAATTAATATACGAACTATCCTATTTCCCGAAAACTGGTTAAGCTATAGTATGTCTTAGAAATTTTTTTAATAGTAGTAATATTAGGGACACTCCCAGCATTTTCATTTCTTTATTTATACTTTTGAGAAAAGTTTAGTGTTGCTTTTGTCTGTAAAATCCCCATATTTTTTTTGTTTGAAGAATGTTATATGAGATATATCTCTGATCACTGATTAAACTATATCAAATCCAAAATATTTTTCAAGTCAGCAGGTTATGTTATTATTAATCACTTAATTTTTCTATCATCAGGAGAAAACAGGATTGTTCGAAAAAATAACCTTATATTTAAGACTGATTAAATTCTCTCACTCGATATTTGCTCTGCCGTTTGCATTGACTGCTATGATAATAGCTGCTTCTGGAGCGCCTTCTTTACATCAGATTTTCTGGATAATCATTGCAATGGTCGGAGCAAGGTCAGGCGCAATGGGACTAAACAGAATTATTGACAGAAAGATCGATGCACAAAATCCTAGGACTGCAAACAGAGAGATTCCTGCGGGCAAGGCAGGGGTATTCGAGGCATGGATATTTACAATAATATCATTTGTAGTTCTTATTTTTGCAGCGTATATGCTCAACCCTCTATGTCTTAAACTTTCTCCTCTGGCAATAGCAGTTATGTATATTTATCCGTATACAAAGAGATTCACTTGGCTCTCACATTTTGTTCTGGGACTTTCATTGTCAGCAGCTCCTTTGGGAGCATGGATTGCTGTGAGAGGAACGTTTGATTGGGAGATAATTCTGATGGCAGTTGCTGTTGTTTTCTGGCTTGCTGGTTTTGACGCAATTTATGCATTGCAGGACATTGAATTCGATAAATCAGTCAAGCTCTATTCGATCCCTAAAAAATTCGGGATAAAAAATACTCTTGTTTTTGCCGCGATCTCTCATCTGTTTTCAATAATTCTTCTAATATTTACCGGAATTATTTTCAGCTTAGGTGTTTTTTATTGGATAGGAATGTTTGTCGTTGCTCTACTTTTTATATATGAACATTCTTTGCTGAAGCATGATGATTTAAGCAGGCTCGATATGGCTTTTTTAAATATGAATGGTTATATAAGTATGTCTGTTTTTATATTCACTGCATTGGACTATATTTTTAGGTAATTTTGCCTATTATTTTTTTGTTAGATTTATTCAAATAATAGTTGACTTTTCATTATTCGCAATGCCATGATTATCCCAAGTTTCAGAAGTTTTTGTAATGGATTAAGCCGCAAAGACTTTGAACTTTGTGGCTTTTTTTTTGAATCTGAAGTTCTGGAACTTAGTTTATAAATAAGGAGGTAGCTTGGATGTCAAATGGAACAGTGAAGTGGTTTAACGAATCAAAAGGTTTTGGCTTTATTACAAGCGAAGACGGCAGCGATGTATTTGTTCACTATTCTTCTATCCAGGGCAATGGATTCAAATCCCTTGCTGAGGGTGATGCAGTAAGCTTTGATATCGAGAAAGGCCCGAAAGGCCCTAAGGCAATTAATGTAACAAAAATATAATAATTGTCACCAAAAGTCCCCTTTGTTTTTCATTGGGGACTTTTTATTTTTATAGAAAGATTCGCTCAGTAAGCCTATTCATATAAGTCTTCTCTTCTGTCGCAAAGAATATTATTATATTTATTAAGGTTTTTATTTCTTGCTTCATGAATATTAATTTCTATGATTTTTAATTCATCTTTATTGTTTTTTGCTCTGTGCAGTATCTCGCCTTTCGGAGATGTTATCTGGCTCTTTCCAATATAAACCAGTTTTTCTTTTCCGCATCTTTGTTCAGAACCAATGCGGTTTGCCGTAATTGCAAAGACCCTGTTTTCCAAACACCGGGTTGCCATTGCATCAGGACAGTAGGGTAGCACGAGATTTGAAGGATGAGCGATAATATCTGCGCCTTTTAAGGCAAGTGTTCTTGCTGATTCAGGAAAGAACCAGTCGAAGCATATCATTATGCCGATGTTGCCAATAGGAGTTTTCCAGACCTTGAACCCGATTGTGCCAGGTGAGAACCACAGTTTTTCTTCATAGAATAAATGTATTTTTCTATAAACTCCTATAAGGCCTTCTGGACCTGTGAGTATAGCTGAATTATATATCTGGTTGTCTGCTCTTTCAGCAATTCCCGCGACAATATAAATTTTTTTGTTTTTTGAGATTTTTTCAAGTTCCCTTGTTGTATATCCGGAAGGAATATCTTCCGAGAGTAAAAATGCCTCTGATTTTTCTGTAAACTGATACCCTGTGCTAAAAAGCTCTGGAAGTACTATCAGGTCGGCATCAGAAGAAGATATTGCGTCAACAGCTTTCTGGACATTCTTCTTTATCTCTCCGAATTCAGGAGCGAACTGATAAAAACCTGCCTTTATCATGATTGAACCTCTTCGTCAATGTTTTTAGTGATATTTTCCTTAACTTGTTTCCTGTTGTAGCCTTTTTTGCCTTTTTTTGTTAGCACAACATGAGTTTTTAATTTCAACACGCCTTCAATAGGAATCCTTGGTTTAGGCTTCTTTCTTTTTTTAGGTTTTTTCATTTAAGGATTTTTATTTCAGGCCAAGAACATCCTGCATGTCATAAAGTCCGTCTGGTTTGCCTGAAATCCACATAGCTGCGCGCAAAGCTCCTCTTGCAAATGTATCTCTGCTCGATGCCTTGTGAGTAATCTCGATTCTTTCACCGAGGCCTCCAAATATAACTGTGTGTTCGCCGACAATATCTCCTGCGCGTATTGTTTGTATGCCTATCTCTTTTTTTGTTCTCTCGCCGATAATCCCTTTTCTTGCATAAACAGCTGTTTCGTCAAGATTCCTTTTAAGTGCATCTGCTACTGCATTTGCCATCATTAGCGCTGTTCCGCTTGGAGCGTCTTTTTTAAGTCTGTGATGAGCTTCCACTATCTCAACGTCATATTCATCTCCAAGAACTCTTGCTACATCCTTAAGCACTTTAAGAAGGAGATTTACGCCTGTGCTCATATTCGATGCAAGAACGCACGGAATATTTTTTGCGAGAGATTCTATCTCTTTTTTATCATCTCTTGAAATACCTGTTGTGCCGATGATCATAGCTTTTTTATGTTTTGATGCGGTCTTAATATTCTGTTTTGTTGATTCTGGAGATGTAAAATCTATAATTACATCAATTCCGCTGATTATGTCTTCAAGATTGTCAGTAAGCCTTACACCGATATCTCCAATCCCGGCAATGGTTCCGATATCTTTTCCTGTCATATCATGACCTTTTCTCTCGAAAGCGCCTGCGAGTTTGATCTCGGTATATTCTTTTGATAAGGCAGATATTATTTTACCCATTCTTCCTGCAGCCCCGGCAACCGCTATCTTTATCATATATTCCTCCTTATTTTCATATGTATTTTATTGATTTGCAATAATCCATCTTACAGCATCTTTTAGATCAACGGCAATATGATCAGCATCTTGTGATCCTTTTTCTTGTCCTGTTAATACAAGGATGCCTTTTGCACCCACTGATTTTGCAAGCAGGATATCTGTATTCTTGTCTCCGATAACATATGAATTTTTTAGATCGATTTTATATTCGCTCCTGGCTTTAAAGAGCATATCAGGTTCTGGTTTTCTGCAAGAACAGTTTTCATCAGGATGATGAGGGCAAAAGTAGAAATCGTCGAAACCATATTTTTTCATGAATATGTCATGCACCTGCTTTGTGAATGATTCATCGACAATTCCTCTGGCTATTCCTGACTGATTGCTAATGCCGATAAGCATAAAGTCTTTATCTTTTAATTTTTTTAAATCTTCTATATCCTCAAATATCTCGATATCTTCAATTTTATTAAGATAGTTTACATCCTTGCATAAAGTGCCGTCTCTATCAAAAAACACTGCTTTTTTTGAAGGAAGAAGATATCTTATCGCATCAAAGACCTCATACGACTTTATTTCATTCATACAGAACATTTCTTCTTCATTGCATTGTCTTTTAAAACACGGACCGCATTCAGTATTTTTTTTAATCACAATATTGTTTTTGTCATGAGGAGGTCCTGTAAGAACCGGATCTGTAGAACCGAAGATTGCTACAAGAGGTGTCCTCACTGCATAACCGATATGCATAGGCCCAGAATCATTCGAGAGGAATGCATCGCACTCTGATATGAGTCCTGCAAGTTCTCTTAAGCTAGTTTTTCCCGTAAGCTGCAAGACCCGCGATTTTATATCAGGGATCGACAACTCAGCAGTGATCTCATCTGCTATCTGAGTGTCTTTCTCGCCTCCGAAAATAACCACGCTTCCGTTAAGTTCGTTAATTATTCTGATAGAAACCTCGGCAAATCTCTCAGGAAGCCATCTTTTTGAAGAGCCGTATGATGCTCCTGGATTAATGCCGACAACAGGCCTTCTAAAATTTTTCAGAGTGTCTCTTGCTTTGAGGCGTTCATCAATCGACAAAAAAATATAAGGCTTAGAATATTCCGCATTAATGCCGGATTTTTTGATTATATTCAGATAATAATCTATATGATGCGTTGTCCTATCTTCATTTTTGTACGTAATAGGGTGAGTAAGCAGAAAACCCCTGCCATATCTTTTATATCCAATCCTCTGAGAAATTCCTGCAAGAAAAGCTATGAGAGCGGCATCAAATGAATTTTGAAAAAGTATTGCGGCGCAGAAATTTCTTTTTCTGAGAAAACTTGCAAGTCTTATTCTGCCAAAAAAACCTTTATATTGCTCTTCGTAGAGTATTATCTCGTCAATGTCAGGATTGTTTTGGAAAATTGACGCTGCCCACGGTTTAACCAGCAGGGATATTCTTGCATCAGGAAATTCTTTTCTGAAAGCTTTTAATGCAGGAATGGTCATAACTGCATCGCCAATCCAGTTTACACCTCTGACTAGGATGTTTTTGCATGATTTATCCAGCATGGATGTAGTTTAACATTTTTAAAAAATCTATCTCCAAGATTGAATTTTATCCAGAACGTATGAAATAATTATATATGAAGATCTGCGAGATGTTTGCAAGCATTCAGGGCGAATCATCATATGCCGGTCTCCCATGTGTGTTTATAAGAATGGCAGGATGCAACCTGAGATGTTCTTACTGCGATACAACTTATGCATACGATGAAGGGACAGAGCTGAGTGAAGATGAGATACTTAAGAAGATAAGGTCTTTTGGTATAAATCTTGTTGAGATAACAGGCGGAGAACCATTACTGCAAAGAGAAACATCACATCTTGTTAAACAATTGATTAATGAAAAATATAAAGTTCTTATCGAGACCAACGGCTCTGTCAGTATCAAAAAGATCGATAAAAAAGCGGTGGTTATTCTTGACGTAAAGACTCCGGGAAGCAAGATGTCAGAAAAAATGGATTTCTCTAATTTTAATCATCTAAAACCTGCAGACGAAGTAAAATTTGTGATAACATCTCGAAAAGATTACGAATGGGCAAATGAGATAACAAAAAAAAATGATCTGATTTCTAAATGTCATGTTCTTTATTCTCCGGCAATAGGGTATATCGAACCTGAAAAACTTGCGAACTGGATAATCGAAGATAAAATATCCGCGAGACTGAATCTCCAGATACATAAATACATATACGGCAGCGATAAGAGAGGAGTGTAATTAAGCTGTATTCTTTTTATTGTTTTTCATGTAGAGCGAAAATTCGTGTTCAAAATTATCGCTGAATATTTTTCTGCCGATTGCATCCTCAATTTCTTTTATGCTCCATATTTTGACTTTGTCTATCTCGTATTTATCGAACATAATATTATCATTGTAATTGCAGGAGTATGTATGTACCAATTCTGTTTCATAATAGTTTGAGTGAGTATAAGAATATAAAAAATCAAGTTCGTATCTTTCTATTCCCAGCTCTTCCTTCATCTCTCTTTTTGCTGCATCTATCAGTTCTTCTTTTGGATTTACATGTCCTCCAACTGAGGTGTCCCATTTGCCGGGGGCAACATCTTTATTAATAGAGCGTTTCTGTAAAAGAAGCTCTCCTTTGTTGTTGAACACAAGAACATGGACAACGCGGTGAATGAGAGAAGGATTCCCGTGGATTTGTGATCTTGGAGCAAGGGAAATCACCCTGCCTTTGTCGTCTGTAACTTCTAAAAGCTCTTCTTGTTGGCTCATGGTTATTTTTCTGAGTTATTATAGGATTCATACTAGATGGTGTAAAGAAATTTTTTTATCATGGTATCATATGCACATGAATATTATCTGCCAGAATAGGAAGGCTTTTCATGATTACCATATTGAGGAGACTATTGAAGCAGGGATATCTCTGCTCGGCACTGAAGTAAAGTCTTTAAGAGACGGCAAGGGAAATCTCAAGGACAGCTATGTCCTGATAAAAAATGATGAGGCATTTCTTTTTAACTGCCATATCAGTCCTTACTCACATGGCAATATAATGAATCATGAGCCTTTGCGTACAAGAAAACTTCTTCTGCACAAGAAAGAGATAGAGAGACTCCAGGGGAAGGTTGCACAAAAGGGTTATTCACTTATTCCGCTTAAAGTATATTTCAAAAAATCTGTTGCAAAGGTTGAGATCGGTCTTGCAAAAGGCAAGAAACAGTATGAGAAACGCGAATCAATCAAAGAGCGCGAGGCAAAAAGAGAAATTGACAAGGCGATGAAAAGCAGAAATCGATAGTTTTTCCCCATTACGGTTAGCGCAATACAGAAATCTTTCCACTAAAGTTTTATAAGAATTTTTCGATGTATAAACTATAAAGATTCAGAAAACAATGTTAAAAAGGAGGTGATGGTTTTTATTTTAGCTGGTAATATGGTCACAAAATTTTTACAAATTAATTTTCTGAATTCAGATAACAAAAGGAGAAAGAATTATGGCAAAATTAATAGGTCCTTTAACTTGGGCATGGGTAATTATTATCGGCGGATTGATGTTCACCCCGGAAGGCATAACCTGCATTGCTTGCGGTCCAGTAGCAACTAAAGTAATTGCTGTGATTTCGATTGTACTTGGTGTTATAGGCTTTGTTGTCAATAAACGCAAGTAAAATATTGGTGATTAAGTTATTTTTAATTTAGCGTTTCCTCTGGGATGCCACAGCAGGCATGAATTTAAAAATGACTGTGTTTGCTGTGGCATTAATTATTAACTTCCTGTTGAATGTAAGTATTATTCAGAACAGATAAATTGTTTATTTTAGTATCAACTGTTTTGATATTTACAGTTTATTTTTAATCCTTCAATTTTCTTTAAATGTTATAATACTATTACAGCTTCTATCTTTCGGGGGCGAAAGGGCTCGACGGGGGTTATGAGGCTCAGGTTGCATGTCGTGGATCCATCAGCACGTTAAAAGGTGGAAAAAACACAAACGCCAACAACGAACTGGCACTCGCTGCTTAATTAAAGCAGCACGCTACTCCGGGATCGCCTGTGTTCTGGGGATAGCGTCGGACAGCAGGCTGGTCAAGGATTATTCTCCTGAATCTGAGACGAGACCTAAAGGAGATTGGATGATGAAGAGCCTGCCTGTTGGCAGTTTATCATCCGAAATTTAATAAACAGGATAAACATGTAGATGCCTGAGAATAGTGCTTTCGGACCGGGGTTCAATTCCCCGCGCCTCCACCAAGAAGTAGTAATCTTGAAATTTGTACGCATATCTACAATATGCGATTTCATTCCCCAAATGAACAAAGAATTTACCGCTGATTAATCTTGGCTATCTTACGAAGATTATGGTATCCTCGAAATTAAAATAAGGCATGCAATCCAATAAAACATGTCTCAGATAATAAGGAGGGAATGTTTATGAGTAAAATACTTTCATTTTTGGCTGCTGCAGCTATCTTGATTATTTTTCTGACTCCTGGCTTAGGTATTTGCGAAGATGAGCAAAAAATTGTACCTGCTACAAAATCGCAGCCTTTAACAAAATCAAAACAAACTCCAGCAACCAAAGCGCTTAAAAAGGATTCTAAGGTAGATGCTAAGATGCTTTCTACTGGTGTTGGGAAAAGAGAAGTTTTTAATGCTGATTTTAAGATTGAAGGAATCACCGGCAATACTTCGGGGATAAAAGACAATAATGACAAAATTAGAACTGGCGAGAAAGATTCAGTGATTATTATAAACGGGTGGATGGAACTTGGAGACATGCAGTATAACAGCGCTTTCCCTCTGTTTCAGATGCCGCATATAATTTTTGCTGATGCTCCGAAAACATGCCGCATTACAAACAGCTGGTTCCCGCAGCCTAAACAATACGTAATGCGTTACAGATACAGATTTACTTTTGAAGACACAGCAACAAAATCAGAATGCTGGAGTTATTTCATGAAACTGGACAAACTCCGCATGAAGGTAGAAAAGATCAATGTTAAAATCAACAGCCCTTGGGAAAAAGGTCAGGAGATGAATATTGTTGGAGCAGGAATGATGGAATTCGCACTTTCTCCAGTCAAAAAGAAAAATCCGAACGGCGATTAAAAAAGCAGATAATTATATCCTGATAATTTGACATAAATGGCGGGAATGATTTCCGCCATTTATGCATTGAAAAACAAACGTTAAACCAATCCTTTAATTTTTTCTTTGATTTGGAGTAAAATAATACCTCATTTTCAACTTCAAATTTAATAAGGAGGTGCATATGGGATATATAAGCGGTCTGAAATGCAGAGAATGCGGAAGAGAATATTCGATTGCTCCCATATATGTTTGTGAATTTTGTTTCGGCCCATTAGAGGCTGTTTATGACTATAAAAATATAAAGCGTGTTTTAACACGAAAACGAATCGAAAAGAGAGAACAAAACTTATGGCGTTATAAGGAACTGCTTCCTATCGACGGCGAGCCGCAGGTTGGTCTGTCATCGGGATTTACTCCCCTGATAAAGGCAAAAAATCTTGCTAAGTTTTTTGGAATAAAGGATCTTTATATAAAAGATGATACTGTTGCGCATCCTACCCTGTCATTCAAGGACAGGGTTGTTGCAGTTGCTCTCACAAAGGCTAAAGAGTTTGGATTCGATACAGTTGCATGTGCTTCTACAGGCAATCTTGCACATTCTGTTTCTGCGCACGGCGCTGAATCAGGATTCAAAAGATTTGTGTTTATCCCTGCATCTCTTGAGGCAAGTAAAATAGTAGCGTCTCTTGTTTATGAGCCTAATCTTATTGCTGTTGACGGCAATTATGATGAAGTTAACAGGCTCTGCAGTGAAATAGCAAATAAATACAAGTGGGCTTTTGTAAATATTAATATCAGGCCGTTCTATGCTGAAGGCTCTAAGACAATGGGCTTTGAGATAATTGAGCAGTTAGGATGGGAAGCTCCTGACAATGTCGTTGTCCCATGCGCAAGCGGTTCGCTTTTAACTAAGATATGGAAATCATTTAAAGAGTTCAAAAAAATAGGGATTATAAAGGAACTTGATACAAAGGTCTTTGCTGCGCAGGCAACAGGCTGTTCTCCTATATCAGTTGCAATAAAAAAAGGATCTGATGTTATAAAGCCTGTAAAGCCTAACACTGTTGCGAAATCACTTGCAATAGGCAATCCTGCTGACGGGTTTTATGCTGCGCAGGCAGTTAAAGAGACAGGCGGTTATGGAGAGGACGTGTCAGACAAAGAGATAATAGACGGAATAAAACTTCTTGCAAAGACAGAAGGCATATTTGCAGAAACAGCAGGGGGCGTGACAGTTGCATGCACAAAGAAACTGATTGAAACAGGAAAGATAGCAAAAGATGAGACAACCGTTATCTGTATTACAGGCAATGGTCTTAAGACACAGGAGGCATTAACCGGGCATATGGTTTCGCCACATTATATAAAACCAAATCTCTCTTCTTTTGAAGAGGTGCTGAAAAAGATAGGAGGAAAATAATGTCAATAAAGGTCAAGATTCCTACACCATTACAAAAACTAACACACGGCAAAGAGGAGGTCGAGGGCAGCGCAGGAACAATAATTGATTTTGTACAAGACCTCGATAAAAAATTTCCTGGATTAGCCGAGAGGATATCCGAGAGCGGCAAGATAAGAAGATTTGTGAATATATATGTAAATGAAGAAGATATCAGATTCCTTGATGCAGAAAACACAACAATTAAAGACGGCGATGAAGTTTCGATAATACCTGCTATTGCAGGTGGAATGTAAGGGAGGATTTATGAAGAGGCGCGTGAAGTTGACATTTCCTCAGACCCTTATTAAAGAACCGGTAATTTTCACTATGGCAAAAAAATACGATGTAACGCCAAACATAAGACGTGCAAGGGTTACTGAGACAGTTGGAGAAATGGTTCTTGAACTTGACGGGAAAGAAGAAAACCTCAATAAAGGAATTAAATATCTTAAAGATCACGGCATTGAGACAGAACTTGTCGAGGGAGATATTGTTGAGTAGCTGTCAGAATTTGTCTGGCAGTTTGTTGAATATGGAGTTCACCAAGGAGATTTATGGTTACAGAAGCTAAGAGTTTAAAAAATTTATGGAGAGGAATCATCGAGGAGTACAGGGGATATCTTCCTGTTGGAAGCAATACGCCTGTTATAACTCTTAATGAAGGCAATACTCCATTGATTAAGGCTGTTAATCTAAGAAGCAAAATTGGGTTAGACCTTGAGATATTTTTTAAATTCGAGGGCGCTAATCCTACTGGTTCTTTTAAAGACAGGGGAATGACGCTTGCGCTCTCAAAGGCGATTGAGAGCGGAACAAAGGCTGTTATGTGCGCTTCAACGGGAAACACCTCAGCATCAGCAGCCGCATATGCAGCTAGAGCTGGAATAAAGGCAATAGTTCTTATCCCTCAGGGAAAGATTGCAATGGGAAAGCTTGCGCAGGCGCTGGTGCATGGTTCAGTGGTTATACAGATCGAAGGCAATTTTGACGATGCATTAAATATCGTTAAAGCTCTTGTAACAAAATATCCTATTACGCTTGTTAATTCGATTAATCCGTTCAGGCTTGAGGGACAGAAATCAGCTGCTTTTGAAGTTTGCGACCAGCTCGGTTTTGCTCCAAAGTATCATGCTCTTCCTGTCGGCAATGCCGGAAATATTACCGCTTACTGGAATGGATATAAACAGTATAAAAACTCAGGAAAGATTTCTTCTCTTCCTGTCATGCTTGGTTTTCAGGCAGCAGGTTCTGCACCGATTGTGAAAGGTCATCCAATAGAAAGGCCTGAGACCATAGCAACTGCAATCAGAATAGGTAATCCTGCAAGCTGGAAGAGCGCTGTTGCAGCGCGAGATGAATCAGGGGGAAGAATAGATGCTGTAACAGATGATGAGATACTTACAGCTTACAGTCTTATTGCATCAACTGAAGGAATATTCTGCGAACCAGCATCTGCTGCATCACTTGCAGGAGTCATTAAGCTTTACCAAGAGGGATATTTCAAGGCAGAAGACACAGTTGTATGCACGCTAACAGGTCATGGACTAAAAGATCCAGATACTGTTTTCAGAGTTACGAAAGAACCATTAAAAGTTAAGGCTGATATTAACGAAGTCGAAAGAGTTGTCGAAAAAATTTTATAAGGCCAAATAAATATTTATGAAATATGCAGTGATTATTGGCGACGGTATGGCTGACAGGCCAATAACCGAACTCGGCAGCAAAACTCCTCTTCAGGCAGCATCGACACCGAATATGGACACTCTTGCGTCTGAGGGCACGATCGGAATGGTCAGCACAATCCCTGAAGGATTACAGCCCGGTTCTGACATTGCAAATCTTAGCATACTTGGTTATGATCCAGAGAAATTTTATTCGGGAAGGGCTCCGCTTGAGGCAGCAAGCATAGGAATTGATCTTAAAGATAATGATGTTGCCTACAGATGCAATCTTGTTACGCTAAAATACAATGCTGACAACACAATGGCTGTGATGGATGATCATAGCAGCGGCCATATATCTACTGATGAAGCTGGAGTTTTGTTAAATGAAGTAGATAAAAGTTTAGGAACATCAGATATAAAATTTTATAAAGGCGTCAGTTACAGACATCTCATGGTGTGGTCAGGAGGAGAATCCGAAGTAGAATGCATCCCTCCTCATGACATACTTGGCAAGCAGATATGCGATTATCTTCCTGTTGGTCGTGGAGAAGAAGTATTAAGAGAATTAATGTACAAATCTGTTGTTGTTCTGAAAAACCACAGCGTAAATAAAAACAGGATAAAACAAGGCAAAAAACCTGCCAACAGTATATGGCTTTGGGGACAGGGGAAAAAACCGCAGATACCAGCATTCAAAGAAAAATATTCTTTAGATGGAGCCTTGGTCTCAGCTGTTGATTTAACAAAAGGATTAGGGATATACGCTGGTTTCGAAATTCTGAATGTACCCGGATTAACAGGGTGGATCGATACTAATTATATCGGCAAGGCAGAAGCTTCATTGAAAGCACTTGAAAAGGTTGATCTAGTTTACATTCATGTTGAGGCGCCTGATGAAGCAGGGCATTCAGGAAACTACAAAGACAAAGTGAAGGCAATCGAAGATTTTGATAAGTTTGTTGTCGGCACTGTCATGCGTGGTTTAAAAAAATTTAAAGATTACCGCATTCTGCTTATGCCTGACCATCCAACGCCTATTGAATTAAGAACTCATTCTTCAGACCCGGTTCCTTTTGTGATATTTGACAGCAGGCAGACAAGGAGAAATAAAAATGTATCTTATGATGAATCTATTGCAAAGAAAAAAGATATAAAGATCATAGATAATGGACATACGCTGATGGATTATTTTATAAAGGGGTGATTTGATGCTCATTGTTCAAAAATACGGAGGAACATCAGTCGCAAATATTGACAGAATAAAGGCTGTTGCAGACCGCGTTGTAAAGACTGCAAAACAGGGCAATAAGGTTGTGGTTGTTGTGTCTGCAATGTCAGGAGAAACAGACAAATTAATAGGACTCGCTAATAAAGTTTCATCCAATCCAAACGAAAGAGAGATGGATCTTCTTCTTTCAACAGGAGAAAGAGTCACAACTGCCCTGACTGCAATGGCAATAGAAGAACGCGGTTGCAAAGCAATGGCTCTTACAGGCAGACAGATGGGAATAATAACAGACGATGTACATACAAAAGCGAAGATTGCAAAGATAAACGGAGAAAAGGCTAAAAAAGCTCTCGAAGAAGGCTATATAATAGTTGTTGCAGGTTTTCAGGGAATTACCGAAGATGAAAATGTTACAACACTTGGCAGAGGAGGCTCAGACCTTTCTGCAGTTGCAATAGCATCTGCTTTAAATGCTGATCTCTGCGAGATATACACTGATGTTGACGGCGTTTACACAACAGATCCGAACATAGTTCCTGAAGCAAGAAAACTGAATAAGATAACTTACGAAGAGATGCTTGAACTGGCAAGTTTAGGCGCTAAAGTACTACAGACAAGATCTGTGGAGTTCGCTATGAAATTTGATGTTCCTGTTGTTGTTAAATCCAGCTTTAATGATAATCCAGGCACACTCGTTACCAAGGAGGATAAAGATATGGAAGAGGTAGCAGTATCAGGAGTTGCATACGATAAAAATCAGGCAAAGATCACGTTGCTGGGAGTTCCTGACAAACCAGGGATAGCAGCAAAAATATTTAATGCAGTTGCAGATGCAAGCATAGTGGTTGACATGATAGTGCAGAACATAAGCAGTGATAACAAGGCAACTGATATTTCTTTCACAGTTCCAAGGACAGACAGCAAAAAAGCCTTGAAAATAACAGAAAATATTGCAAAAGAATTCGGGGCAAAAACAGTTTTGATGAGAGATGATATAGCGAAGATTTCGATTGTCGGGGTCGGAATGAGGACACATTCCGGAGTTGCGGCAAAGATGTTCGCTGCTCTTGCAGAGCACAAAGTGAATATAATGGCAATCAGCACATCCGAGATAAAAGTATCCTGCCTTATAGAGGCGAAATACGCAGAACTTGCAGTCAGAATTCTGCATGAGACATTCAATCTTGCTGAGGGGAAAGCTTAGTGGGCATTGTTGATTCTATAGGAAATACCCCTCTTGTAAAACTTGACAAGATAAATCCAAATCCAAATGTAAATCTTTACGTTAAGCTCGAGGGAAATAATCCCGGCGGTTCTGTAAAAGACAGAATAGCATATTACATGATCATGACCGCTGAAAAACAAGGACATCTCAAGAGCGGTTCAATAATACTCGAGGCAACTTCTGGAAACACTGGGATAGGACTGGCAATGGTAGGAAGCGCAAAGGGCTATAAGGTAAAACTTGTGATGCCTGCATGCGTCAGTATAGAAAGAAGAAGGATTCTTGAGGCCTTTGGAGCTGAGGTCATATTAAGCCCTGGGAATGAGGGCACTGACGGAGCAATAAGACTGGCACACAAAACATATGACGAAGACAGATCAATCTATTTCATGCCTAATCAGTTTGACAACGATGCCAACATAAGAGCCCATTACGAAACAACAGGCAAGGAAATATATGAACAGACTAACGGCGAGGTTAATGTTTTTATTGCAGGCATGGGCACAACAGGCACTTTGATGGGGGCAGGCAAAAGACTAAAGGAATATAACAGCAATATAACCATACTTGGAGTTGAGCCTGTGATTGGTCATAGGATTCAGGGCTTGAAGAACATGACAGAATGCATTGTGCCTAAAATATTTGACCCTAAGCGTCTTGATGAAAAATGGAGTATTGAAGATGATGATGCATTTAACACAACCCGCTTGCTTGCTGTAACAGAAGGCCTTTTTGCAGGGATGAGCAGCGGAGCTGCAATGTGGGCTGGATTAAAAAAAGCAAAAGAAATGAAAAGCGGAACAATTGTTGTGCTTCTGCCGGATAGAGGAGACAGATATTTAAGCACAGCACTGTTTACATCTGTCTGTGCAAAATGCCCGCCGTAGAAACCGATTCTTGCTCGATTCAAAATATTGAAGCTGGTTCTTTTCTTAACCTTTATTCATCTTTTATTTTTCAGCTCAATTCCAGAATTTAGAATTATCAACCTTGATTTATTTAAAATGTTACGATACATATTATGCAATTTGTTGATTATGTGACAGTTAATGTTAAGGCTGGAGACGGCGGCAAGGGATGCGTAAGCTTCAGGAGGGAGAAATATGTTCCAAGAGGCGGTCCTGACGGCGGAGACGGCGGAAGAGGCGGGCACATAATCTTCAGGGCAAGCAGGGAATTAAATACGCTCCTTGATCTGAGATATCAGCGCGAGTATAAAGCAGGCAGGGGCGGACACGGCATGGGGCAGAAAATGCACGGAAAAGATGGAGAGGATAGAATTATACCTGTGCCGGTTGGAACTATAATCAAGAACAAAAACACGGAAGAAGTTCTTGCAGATCTTGATAAAGAAGGAATGGATGCTGTTATTGCAAAAGGCGGAAGAGGCGGACAAGGAAATTCGCATTTTGCGACTGCTGTGAGGCAGGCTCCGAAATTTGCACAGCCCGGAGAAGAGGGCGAAGCAAGAGATTTGATTATAGAATTAAAACTGCTTGCAGATGTAGGATTAATAGGATTACCAAATGCAGGCAAATCAACTTTGATATCAGTTATCTCGTCTGCAAAGCCAAAGATTGCAGATTATCCATTCACAACATTAGTCCCAAATCTCGGAGTTGTAAAACTTAAGAATTATAGAAGTTTTGTTGTTGCAGATATCCCGGGATTAATCGAAGGCGCACACAAAGGCGCTGGACTTGGCTTCCAGTTTTTAAGACATGTTGAAAGAACATCGATACTGCTTCATCTTGTTGATGTGTCAGAAATGTCAGAAGACGACCCTGTTAAGAACTTTGACAAAATAAATAAGGAGCTTGAACTTTACAGTCCCAAGCTCCTTGAAAAACCTCAAGCAGTTGTTGCTGCTAAAATTGACATAAGCGGCAGCAAAGAAAAACTAGACAAACTTGCAAAATACTGCAAAAAACACAAGCTCGATTTTTTCGAGATTTCCTCTGCTACTGGTAAGGGCATTAATAAGCTTCTGGCTTATCTTGCCGCTAAACTTACTGACACTCAATAAAAGAAAAACCATCGCAATACTGCTGGTTGCATATCTTATTGTCTCCGATAACTATTGTTGGTGTGATATGGCCGATATCCCATGCAACTTTCCATGATTTTGCCTGTCTAAAGCCCATCTCTTTACAGAATCTGTCTGCTGCCGGTTTTTCACATCCTGTTCCCCAGTTCAGACATATATCAACCCTGTGCCCTTTGTACATTGGGTTATTGAATCCTTTTGTCTGGGGCTGCTGAGGAGGAATATATCCTTTTTTTGTCCATTCTGAACCGCCGAATCCGCCTGTTTTTTGTTTTGCAACTATTTTCCCTTCATTTATCAACTCAAGCAGAAGAGTGCCGCTGTTCATCATTCTGCCTTTTGGAACATCTGCCCATTGAAGATTGAGCATATTCCCGCTTATGGAACCATGCGAAACATTTGACCATGAAGGACTGTTTGGAGAATTTTCACCGTACCACCAGATAGTGTTCCCTAGTTGTCTAATGTAGTACTGGCCTCCGTCATTGCCCTGCCATGTGCCTGTTATATCTACTGCATAAGCACTGAAACAAAACATAAAGACAAAAATCAAAGACGCTAAAATTATTTTTTTGCTCATGATCCCTCCTCCATATTTTTACGAATTATTGAAGATTATATCAGAATCATTCCTGACATTTCATTTGTTAATTTCCCTTCAGTATAAGCAATTCCACCGTTGACTATAACATGATGTATTCCTTCTGATTTCAGAAAAGGTTTGACAAAAGTTGCTTTATCAATGATTTTTTCAAGGTCAAAAATAACTATATCTGCAAATGCATTTTTTTTAATCACACCTCTATTCTTAATCCCGAATGTATCAGCCGATAACATCGTTATTTTATGAATAGCCTTGCTCATCTCCATGAGTTTTTTATCTCTGACATACCTGCCTAAAAATCTGGGAAATGTCCCAAACCCTCTTGGATGGGGCTTGCCGTGTGATGTTATCCCTGATGAACACCGTGCAGAGCTGTCTGAACCTATCATTGTGTAAGGCAGAGAAAGGAATCTTATGAGATTGTCTTCATTCATAGTGGAAAATATTGCGCTGACTCTGAGCTTTTCTTCCAGAAGAATCTGGAACAAAGTTTCTATGTAATCTTTTTTAATTTTTTTTGAAATATAATGGAGTGTTTTTCCTTCCATCCATTTATTTTTTTTAGTTGAAATGCTTGATATGCTTACCCTTTCCCAATAGTCATTATCAGGATGCAATGCAATGATCTGTTTTTTTATGTTCTCTCTGATTAATTTTTTTTTCAGCCTTGTGATCTCCTGTTCTGTTCCTCCGTCATATGTCCATGATGGAAGTATTGTGTCAAGGTCTGTGCTTGATGCAGTATAAGGATATCTGTCGCATGTAATTTTAATTCCTTCAGACCGCGCATGTTCTATTAGAGATATTGCAGAATTAATCTTGTGCCAGTTATTTTTCCCGCTTGTTTTTATATGGGATATATGAATTTTCGTTCTCCCTTCTCTTCCTATACGTATTATTTCACTTATTGATTCTATGAGTCTGTTGCCTTCACTTCTCATATGTGATGTATAAATTTTTTTATTTTTAGGCATTTTTTTTGTAAGCTGCATAAGTTCTTCTGTGTCAGAATAAATTCCTGGCGGATAGATCAGGCCTGTTGATATGCCTATTGCTCCCTGTCTCAATGTCTCTTTGAGAATGTTCTGCATTCTGCTAATTGTTCTTGAATTATAGGCAGTGTCTTTATAACCGATTACAGATGCACGGATATTACCATGCCCTGCCAGTGTGGCAAAATTAAGAGCAGTTCCTTTTTTTCTTAAAATGTTTAGATATTCTTTTAAACTTTTCCATCGTTCTTTTATCCCAAGTTCTTTAAGGTCTTTCTCTCTATGTTCGAATGCCTCTTTCAATAAAGGAGCGGCTGACATGCCGCAGTTGCCGTTTATTTCTGTTGTAACACCCTGAGATATTTTCCCTTCTGCTCGCGGGTCAGCAAGAATAGTAAATTCAGAGTGTGAATGTGTATCAATAAATCCCGGCGAGACAGCGAGCCCTTTTGTATCTATGATTTTTTTGGCGCTTGAATTCGGAATTGATTTTTCTATAAGTGCAATTTTATTTTTGATTATTCCGATATCGGCATTAAAAGGTTTTTCCCCTGTGCCGTCGAATACAATACTGTTTTTAATAAGCAGATCAAAAGTTGACATTTGTATCCTCGAAAAAGACTTCAGGTTTTTGCAATGTCTCAATGAACATTGGAATAAGAGATTGTGATAAAATTTTGGCTTTTAAAAAAACATTGCCTTTTTTAATGCCCTCGCTGGTATTTTTGAAGTTTTCTGTAAAATATTTTTCTAATGCAGGAATGCATTTTACAGAAAGACTCATTGTCGAGAAAAACTCATCTACTGGCAGTCTGAGTTTTTTAAAAGGCTTGAATATAGCTGCTACAGAGCTGAGCAATGTTTCCAAAGGTATGCCTGCTGTCAGTATCTTAGCTCCGGCAACCATAAGAAATATCCTTGATGAACGTATTGTCGCAATTTTTATGGCTTCTTCTGTTATGAATATTGAACCAGTGCTGTAAATTATCTTTCCTTGGCTGTAAAATAAATTGCTTATAAATGTAAATAGGATGAAAAGTCCTATTGTGAAGCCTCCTTTTTTAAGGGATGAAATTTGAATCCTTGAAAGCAAAATGAAAATTATTAATAAGGCAAACAAATAAAACGCAAGTTTCTGTATGATAAAAAGTGAAATGATAAAGCAGATGTAAATTAATATTTTTATTTGAGGCTGCAAGGTTACCTTAGTTTAGCTATTTTTTGATCCGCAGAATTTTTAGATAGATAAGTATGAATGCCTTTTGCCAGAGCTTTTGCGATATCTCCTCTGTAAGAATCTTTCTTGAGCAGTTTTTCCTCAACAGGATTGCTTATAAATGAAACTTCTGCCAATACAGAAGGCATTTTTGCTCCGAACAATACAAAAAAAAGCGCATTTTTTACGCCAAGATCTTTAGTCTTGCTGTAGTTTTCGTCAAGGGTTGATACAAGTGTTTTATGTATATGCCCTGCAAGTTTAATGGATTCATCTCTTTTTAAGCCTCTTTTGAAATCACCCACTATCTTATCAACATCGCTTTTATATCTGTTCATGTGTTCCTTCATTTTTTTAACTGATATGGCATTTTCTCTTGCAGAGACCCTTATAGCTTCATTGTCAGTAGTCCAATTCAGGAGATAGGTTTCAACTCCTTTTGCATTGCGGGAAGGACTTGCATTTGCATGTATGGATACAAAAAGGTCGGCATTTTTAGTATTTGCAAAAGCTGTTCTCTCTACTAAAGGGATAAATACATCTCTGTCTCTTGTCATATAAACTTTTATATTCTTATTTTCTGATAGAACCTTTTTTAGCTTAAGCCCAATATCAAGGACTACATCTTTTTCATAAAGCCCTTTCCCTCCGACAGCTCCGGGATCATGGCCTCCATGCCCTGGATCGATCACGATAATTATAGGACTTATTTCAGGTTTTTGTGCCGGCTGTTTTGTTTTTTTTGTTGTGCCATAAACATCGATTACAAGTTTCGCAGGATCATCCATAAAAAAAGAATGGAAGTCATCTATTTCCTCAAGGTCAAGAACAACTCGGACAGTCTCGCTGTTGAATTGGCCAGCGCGAACTGTCTTAAGTATGCCGTCGCCAACAGGAAGTGCAGTGTTTATTTCTTTGGATATCTTTGTATTTTGCAGATCAAAATATAGTCTGTCAGGCCCAGATATGCGCTTTGAGATATAAGTTATCGGTTCAGAAAACTCAACAACAACCCTTGTATATCCTTTTGCTGACCAGTGTTTGATATCTTTAACTTCCGATTTTTTTAAAGGTTGATCATCAGCGAATGATAAAAAGGATGTTATCTGAAAAATAATAAATATGATTACAGGCAATAATAGCTTAAATTTTTTCTTATATCCTGTCATTTTATCCTTTTATTAGTTTCCAAAATTTGAATAATTATAAGGGTTACAGGGTATTTTATTCAAGAGTTACTTGAGTGAGGATTGTAGAGTGCGGATTGTATTTGACACATGTTTTTTGTATGGTATACTTTTAAATATGATTGGTTAATTATGACCGGGTTTTTCTAGAATGTTTAACAAATAAAAAGGGAGGTGAATTTTATGAAGATAGTAAAAATCACAAAGAAATCAGCTACAACTTGCAAGTGCAAGAGCTCATGCTAGTCTTTTACAAAAAGGGTCTTTAGTTTAAAAGGGAAAGCATATGAAGACTTTGAAAATGCTGCGTATTTTTTTCACAGAAATAAGCTGTAAATAGCTGTATTACAGGGAGAGAAATTCTCTCCCTGTTTGTTTTTGGGATTAAATCTCCTGTTTAAGAATGTAGGCGAACGAGAAATAAATTTGATTAAGAAAACTTTGAGTTTTTCATGATATGTTTTTAATTCATGCCTGACAAAGAACAAAAAGGAGACAGATAATATGCCATACACAGCGAAAGATTATTCAAAATTAGTAGGAATGGAAGGATTAAGCGAAACACTTTTAAAAAATCATTTTACACTTTATCAGGGATACGTGACTAATACAAACAAGTTGTTGGATACGCTGGATCAGATGCTTAAAGATGGCAAGACAGGACTTCCTGAATTTACAGAACTTAAAAGAAGACTTGGCTGGGAATTCAACGGAATGAGACTTCATGAATATTATTTTGAAAATCTCGGCGGCAGCAAAACAGATAAAAATAAAAAAATATTTAAGAAACTTATTGAGAACTTCGGCAGTTATGAAGCATGGGAAAAGGATTTTAAGGCAACTGGCACTATGAGGGGAATAGGGTGGGCAGTTTTATATGAGGATAAAATTTCAGGTAGAATGATAAATTTCTGGATAAATGAGCATGATGTTGCTCATCCTGCTGGATGCAATCCGTTATTGGTAATGGATTTGTTTGAGCACGCATTTATGCTTGATTATGGACTTAAGAGGATTGATTATATAGAAGCATTTTTTAAAAACATTGACTGGGATGCAGCAGAGTCAAGATTAAAATAAACTGTATTTTATACAATGGAGGTGCTATGGATGTCATTGAGGCGATCAAGAATAGGCGATCGATTAATTTCTTTGAAGAAAACAAGAAAATATCAGAGGACAAATTAAAAGAACTGTTTGAACTGGCGAATCTTGCTCCTTCATCTTTAAACCTTCAACCATGGAAAATTGTAGCAGTTAATGACACAGAAAGGAAAAAAATCCTGAGAAAATGTGCGTTCAACCAGCCTAAAATTGAAGAAGCTTCGATTGTGCTTATTGTTGTTGCTGACCCGAATGCAGTTGAAGAAAACCTGGAGACGGTGCTTGATAACTGGGAAAAGCTTGGATATATTAAACCTGATATGAAAGACACATATAGAGGAATGGTCAAAAATCTTTATGGAGAGAAAGACAGCATTAAAAGGAAAATCTTTGCAGTAAAAAATACATCGCTTTTTGCAATGAATCTTATGGTTGCAGCAAAAGGATTAGGATTGGAAACACATCCTATGGATGGTTTCGATGAAGACAGCGTAAAAAAAGAGTTCAATATTCCACGGGACACGGTTATCCCGATGTTAATAGCATTGGGTTATCTCAGAAGAGGGATCAATCTCCTTCCAAGGGCATACAGAAGAGATTTGAAGGATTTTGTGAAATTTAATTCTTATTAAAGGAGTATGTTAAAGACATAATGCTTACGGGAAAGGAAGATCTAATTCAGTCGCTCATTGAAGCGTATCTTATGGAAAAAGGCACAAAAGATTTTTATTCTGAGGCAGCTCAGAATTCAACAAACAAGAGCGTAGTTAAAATATTCACTGATCTCTCAGGATTTGAAGAAAAACATATGCATTTTATCCAATTTCTCTATCAATCTCTTATCGAAGATAAGGATATTACCGGCTTTGAAAATTTTAAGGACACTGCAGATGCATCTTTTACAGAGGCCGGTATTCCGGTGATAGACCTTGAGGCAAGACTTGAAAAACATATTTTCATAGATGAGAATCAAACGCTTAATCTTGCACTTGAAATTGAAGGCAAGGCATATAATCTATATCGAAAGTTTTCTATTTCAGCGCAAGACAATAATGCTAAAGTTGTTTTTAAGGAAATGATGGCTCAGGAGATAAAACATATAAAATATCTTAACGCATTAAAGAGAAAGCTATCTGTTTGAATAACAGGAGGTTTGTAATGACTGCAATTGAATTGGCAGTGAAAATGGAAACTGATGCAATAAAATTTTACAAAGAAGCAGCGGACAAAACAAAAAATCCCATAGGGAAAAAGATGTTTCTGAGTATAATGGCTGATGAAGAAAGGCATCTTGAAATGCTTTCAAAAATATTTAAGGGTTTGGATATATCTAATTCAGATACCACCCCCATGAGAAATATTAAAACAATATTTGAATTAATGAAAGATGCGATGCTGAAAAGGGTGGAGGCAACTAACTATGAACTTGATGCATTCAAGGTTTCTATGACAATGGAGAATGAAGGAATAAATTTTTATAAAAAAGCCTTGTCAGAGGCAAAAAAAGAAAAAGAAAAACTTTTATTTAAAAGGCTGATCAGCGAGGAAGAGGAACATTATAATATTTTTTCTAATACATATTCATTCATGTTGGATACTGGGAACTGGTTTATGTGGGATGAACACAGTATTGTGGACGGCGGTACTCCGTGGGCATAAAGCCTTTGATTTTTAAAAAAGATCCTCAAAAAATTCTTATAATAAAGCCCAGCTCTCTTGGGGATATTGTGCATAGCCTTCCTTTTTTAACCTCTGTGAGCAAAAAATTTCCTAAAGCTGAAATCCACTGGATGGTAGCAAAAGGACTTGAAGGTATTCTGCAGGGCAATCCAATGATCAGCAAACTTTGGATTATTAATAAAGATAAATGGAAAAAAATTAACAGCATTAATAACACATTCAGTGAAATTATTTCTTTGGTTAAAAATCTCAGAAAAGAAAAGTTCGATATCATAATAGACCTTCAGGGACTGTTTAGAAGCGGGATACTGACAGCATTAACCGGTTCAAAGTTACGACTTGGATTCAAAGATGCAAGAGAAGGAAGCAGTCTTTTTTATACACATAAGGTCATTACTGAATTAAATTCACACGCAGTTGAAAAGAATCTAAAAATAGCAGGGTTTCTTGACTGCCCCATAAGTAATGTTTCTTTTGATTTGCCATTTGTACAGAATAGATTTGATATATCAAAAATTATTCCTAAGAACGAAAAATATGCTGTCATTATTCCAGGAGCCAGATGGGAAACAAAAAAATGGCCAGCTGATAGATTTGGCGAACTAGCCTCAAAATTACGACTCAAGTCAATTATTGTCGGGGGAGAAGCTGATATAGACGTTGCTGCGGATATATCAAAAAAATCTATGAATAAGGGGATATCAATTGCTGGCAAGACTGATATTGGTGATTTAATTGGTATCATTAAAAATTCAGAATTTATTGTAAGCAATGATACTGGTCCGATGCATATTGCCGTTGCACTTGGTGTTCCTGTATTTGCTGTTTTCGGCCCTACAAATCCCATAAAAACAGGACCCTATGGGAAAGGTAATTTTGTTTTTAGAGCAGAAATCGAATGTTTGCCCTGCTATAAAAGAAAATGCAAAGATGTTAAATGTATGAAGATGATTCAAGTTGAGAATGTATTAAATGCAATAGAGAAACGATTTAACCATTGAGACATCAAAAAATATTCACGAAATTTTTAAAAATATGAAACTCGGGATATTAGTTAATACTGACAGACATCTGGATGATATTATGGGCATGACAAGTGCAGCCATATCAAAGGGGCATGAAGTTATTATTTTTGTAATGGACAAGGGTATAAATCTGATAAACAATCAAGTTTTTAAATTAGTGCATAAATTTGAGAGCGTTAAAGTTTTTGTCTGCAGTCAGGATGCTGTTGAAATGGGATTATCTATCGATAATGTATCTGAAGGGATTGTAATGGGCAGTCAGTATGATAATGCTCTTATGGTGCATGAGGCTGACAGGGTTATAGTGCTATGAAAATATTGTATATTTTTATTGATGAACCTACAGAATTATCAGACCGAGTTGTAAGCGTTCATATGAAAGATAATGAGGTTAAGGTTATTGACTTGTCTAAAAAGAAAGTGCCTTATGAAAAAATAATAGATGATGTATTTTACTTTGATAAAGTAATATGCTGGTGAAAATTAAAACAAACGATTGATGAATTTGATTTTTTTATGGGGGCTTAAAAGCCCCCATGTGGAGTGTCGAAACTATTTTTTAGCCTTAACTTCTGGTTTGAAGGTCTTAGGGTCTATAACATACCAGACATTATTTACTCCCTGTCCGAATGTATCACCTGGGTTTTTGTCTTTGAAGAAATAATAGAGGGGATACCCCTTAAATGTTGTCTGTTTTTTACCGTTTTCTCTGGTAATTGTGTTGAAATCTTTTGCCTTTAATCCTGCTCCTACAACTATTTTTTCTGCATAAAAAATAGGCCATTTTTCAAGACAGCCCTCAACGCAAACGCTTACTCCTGGAGAATCTTTTGTAAAATAGTAAAGCGCCATGCCCTTTGAATCAGCAATAAAATTACCAATGCCTTCTTTTGTTGTAAGCTGGATTGTTGATTCGCTGTAGGCATTCTCTGCCACTGATACATTGATTAACATAGACAAAAGCAAGAGAAGAAAAATAAAAGATTTTTTCATGAACCCCCCTTTATTCTAAGTTCTTACAGATAAACTAACCATACTAAAAACAAAAGTCAATGTCAAGCTGACCCCATGGTAAAAGTTTGACAGAATAGAATCTCTTTTATATAATAAAAACCTCCATTTAACTAGCAAAATATTCCCGGGTAGCTCAGTCGGCAGAGCAGGTGGCTGTTAACCACCCTGTCGGGGGTTCGAATCCCTCCCCGGGAGCCATTTTTTGCAATAATTTTCTCAAAATTTTTATTAAATTTCATTAATTTTATTTTTTTGTTTGACAAACTGAGGTCTAAATATTTAAATATACATTCTTTAAATTACACATAGATAGCTATTTAGCAGACAATCCAGGAGGCATTGAAAATGAATTTTTCGTTTAAGATGGATGATTATGAGGGTCTCAAAAAAAATTTTAAGCTTGAAGTTCCTGAATATTTTAATTTTGGATTTGACGCAATCGACCATTGGGCAGAAGATGAGAAAAAGCTTGCTCTTTTTTGGGTCAGTTCAACCGGCGAACAAGAAAATAAATTAACCTTTAGGGATATTTCGCTTGCATCAAATCGTTTTGCAAATGCGCTTAGAAACCTTGGTGTTAAAAAGGGAGACAGGGTTTTAATTATGCTTCCAAGGATCCCTGAGTGGTATTCAATACTTGTTGGTTGTCATAAACTTGGAGCTGTTGTCATGCCTGCTCCAGTAATGCTGTCAACAGCAGATGTTGAATACAGACTTTTAAAAGGCAAGGCTTCTGTGGTTGTTACAAACGCAGCTAATTTTACCAAGGTGGATGAGGCATGTAATAATTTAGGAAACTACAGCGTAAAACATAAAATTCTTATTGGAAGCGAGCAAGGCAGTTGGAGTAGTTATGAAAAAATAACTTCAGATTCGTCAGACAAACTTTCTCCTGATGACATTGAGAAAACATTATCAAGAGATCCTTTTTTAATTTATTTTACATCGGGAACTACAAAATATCCTAAAATGGTTCAGCATGTATGTTCATATCCAATTGGACATTTAAGGACAGCAGCGCTGTGGCATGGAGCAACAAAAGACGATATTATTTGGGTTGTTTCTGATACTGGGTGGGCTAAATCAGCATGGGGATTGTATGGGCAATGGGTTTTAGGAACAGCGCTTTTTGTTCATAATGCAGAGGGCAGGTTTAATCCAGACCTAACTCTCAAATTACTCACAACAAAAGGAATTACCATTTTCTGCGGCCCTCCAACAGTGTATAGAATGCTGATATTGGAAGACTTAAAGAAGTATGATTATTCGGGCTTGAAAAGATTTACATCTGCAGGCGAGCCCCTTAATCCTGAAGTTATCAGAGTCTGGCAGGAAGCTACAAAAAAAGTTATACAAGAAGGCTATGGGCAGACAGAATCCACTCTTCTCGTAGGAAACTATTCTTTCATGTCAGTAAAGCCTGGTTCAATGGGCAAGCCTGTACCTGATATCAATATAGATATTCTCGATGAAGATCTTAATTCTGTACACACAGGTGAAGTCGGCTATATATGTTTAAAATCTAATCCAAAAAGGCCAGCAGGTATTTTCGAGGGATATATTGAGGATCCCGAAGAAAACGCAAGAGTATTTCACAATGGCTGGTATAACACCGGCGATAAGGCCTATAAGGATGAAGATGGTTATTATTATTTTGTAGGAAGAGGGGATGACATAATCAAGGCATCAGGCTATAGAATTGGCCCTTTTGAAGTGGAAAGTGTTGTTCTTGAGCATCCTGCAGTTGCTGAAAATGCTGTTGTTGCAAGTCCCGATCCGGTTCGCGGAGAGATTATAAAAGCATTTGTTGTTTTAGCTCCTGGGTATAAACCATCTGATGATCTAATCAAGGATATCCAGAAATTTGTAAAGTCACGTACTGCTCCTTATAAATATCCAAGAGAGATTGAATTCATGGACGAATTACCAAAGACTGTGAGCGGGAAAATAAAACGTGCAGTTCTGAGAAATCGTGAAATTCAATTGAAGTCTGGCAGGCCAGCATCAGAGAATAAAACAAATAATAAATAATGCAGTAGTATGCTCTGAAATAAACAGGGGACAGATTATTTGGACCAGAATCTGTTCCTTTTCTTTTTGTCTGGTGGTATTTCTTCAGAAAGGTCAGCTGGATTGACTGCTAGTTTTTTGGTTGTGGAATCTTTAAGTTGATCAGCGATGTTTTTTACAGCAAGTCTGGTGCTTATAAGAACTTGGCTCATGTCTTTGAGCTTCTCCATTATCAGGTTCAGTTTCTCTTCCTGCGAAGCAAGGGTTTCCTCTAAAGCCGATACATGCATTTTATATGAATCCTGAGATTTTTTTTCTATCTCATATATTTCTTTTATTATTTCGTTTTCGTCGATCCCTTTCTGTTTGTTATCTTTTATTTGTTTTTCTTTAGATGTTTCTTGTGATTCATCCTCTATGTCCTTCTGAGTCTTTTTCTCTTCGTAAATGTTGTCTTCAAATTCAGGCCGGGTTGAAAGAATCAAAGGTTTTTCAGAGCCATAAGCTGGTATGTCTTCAACATACTGCTCTTCTATAATTTCTTCTTCGGGAGTTTTCTCAATAACAGCTTCAACTGGCTGTTCTTTTGGAGCAGAAAAAAGTATCTGTTTTTGATCAGACAACTTTTTTAGAATTAATTTGGTTATTGCCTGAAAAGTTTCCTGAACTCCCTTGCCGTTAACAGCCTCTGCTTCAATGTATGTATAATCGGACATGTTCAGATCGCTGTTTAATTCATTAACTGTCAGTATGTCGTATAAATCTCGTTTGTTATACTGCAATATTATTGGAATATCGTCAGGATCTATGTTGTTAAGGATGAAATTTTCCTGCATATTTGAAAAACTATCAATATTAGTTTCTCTCATGGCTTTCTGGGAATCAGCAACAAACACAACTGCATCAGCGCCCTTAAGCACAACCTTTCTTGTAGCATTGTAGCGTACCTGTCCCGGAACTGTATATAACTGGAATTTTATAGTGAAATCTTTCACCTTCCCGAGATCAATCGGAAGAAAATCAAAGAACAGGGTTCTGTCAGTCTCTGTTGCGAGTGAAATAAGCTTGCCTTTTTTGTCAGCTTTTAAAGCAGAGTGCAGGTGCTGAAGATTTGTTGTCTTCCCGCTCAGACCGGGGCCGTAATATACAACCTTTAATGTAAGTTCTTTTTTTGCATAATTAAAAAGTGTCATGATTTTTACGAGATTGCATAAACTCCATTTCGTGTAGTGTATTTTACTCTGTACATTGCTTCATCAGCTAGCCTCAGGAGGTCTTCCTTGGTCTTTGCGCTTTCTGGATATGATGCAACACCAAAACTTGCAGTCATTTTAAAAGAGTATCCTTCTTTTTTAAGAAAAACATTTTGTTCAACTGAAGCTCTTATTCTCTCTGCAGTCTGTGCAGCGTGTTTTGGCGATGTCTGAGGAAGAACAACAACAAATTCATCCCCTCCATAACGAGCCACAATATCAATGCTTCTAAGATTTTTTATGATAAGCTGCCCCATTTCTACAAGAATTTTACTGCCTACAAGATGGCCGTGTCCATCATTTATATGCTTGAAATAATCAATGTCTATAAATATCAGTGAGGTAGATGTTCTATACCTGTCTGAGCGATGGGTTTCCATATCTAGAGTTCGATTAAGATATCTGGTGTTGAATAGTTTTGTAAGATCATCAGTAATAACAAGTTCTTCCATTTTGTGATATAAAGAAGTCTTCTCTAGAGTGAGGGCAGCCTGATCTATAAGTCTCATGAGCAAGTTTAGGTCATCTTGAATGAACGTCTTGTCATCAGCTTTATTTACTACCTCCAGAACTCCTATCATTTTGTCCTTGCTTCTTATCGGAACACACATCAAAGATTTGGTTTTGAAATGTATTTTTCTGTCTATTTCTGGAGAGAATCTGGAGTCTTCTGCTACATTAGGTACAATCAGTGGTATTCCTTCTTTTGCAACCCAGCCTGCAATTCCTTCTCCTTGCTTTAATCTGTATTTTTCCATCTTCGATGTTTTCTTGTTGGATTCAGCCTGTTCAAATACCAGATCTCCAGTTTCCTCGTCTATCAAGAACACAGACCAAGCTTCTGCGCCTACCATATCTTTTGTTTTATTCATTATTGTCACAAGGATAGTGTTCAAATTTTTTGATGATGTCAGAATCTTGCCGACTTCTTCAAAAAAAGATATTTCTTTTTTAGCAATATAAAGGTCTTTTTTCAGTTCCTTATTTTCAAGATTGATCGAGTTCTGCTTCAGGATAAACTTAACATGGCGAACCAGTTCATTTTTTGAGGGGTTATATAATGGATATGAAAGAGGTGTCTTTAACCATAAACTTAAGCCTTTTGAAGAATAGTCAGAGGAAATTATAATCTTTGGTATTTCATCTGAGATTTTTACGAAATTTTTAAAAGATGGATTTTTGTACTGCTCTTTTTCAATTATTATTGCATTAATGCTGTCATTTATTCTTGGAAGGGCATTGTCTATTGACCGGAATTTGAAAATTTCAAACCCCTTTATTGAAAGGGGGTCTTCAAAATCTTTTTTTGGGAAGCTTAGTCCTATAAAAAATAGTTTAGGCATTTATACCACAGCATTTTTTAAATTTTTTGCCGCTTCCACAGGGGCAAGAATCGTTTCTTCCGACTTTTCTGCCTTTTTGCAAGGGCTGTTTTGTCCCTGAACCATCACCCTGATTATATACCAATTCCTGCTTTCTTGAAATCTTTCTTATTGGTTCCTCCTTGCTGACCTGAACCTTAAATATTCTGCTCAATGCTTCTGTCGAAATTCTGTCTGTCATGTCTGCAAAGACTTCAAATGCTTCTTTTTTATATTCAGTGAGTGGATCTCTCTGTCCATATCCTCTTAACCCAATGCCTTCTTTGAGGTGGTCCATTCCTAGAAGATGATCTTTCCATTGAGTATCAACAACCTGAAGCAGTATCATCTTTTCAATATACCGCATCAATTCGTTTCCTATTTCTGACTCTTTATTTTCGTATGCCTGTTTGATTGCAGAGATAACAGATTCTCTCGCTTCTTCTTTTGTTTTTGAAGCGAGAGTAAATGAAAACGAAAATGTGCCGTAAATTGCATCGTGAAGTCCTTTTGTGTCCCATTCCTCAGGATGAGCTTCGTCAGGACAGTATATGAACACTAACTCGTCAACGGTATCCTCTATCATTGTATGGATTCTTTCTTTTAAATCTGTTCCTTGAAGCAGTTCTTTTCTAAAGGAATATATTTCCGTTCTCTGTTTATTCATCACATCATCATATTCTATTAAATGTTTTCTTAGGTCAAAGTTGTGAGCCTCAACTCGTTTTTGTGCGTTTTCTATAGCCCTTGTTACCATGCGGTTTTCTATTGGCATGTCTTCGTCCATTCCCAATCTGGTCATGATACCCGAGATTCTGTCTGAGCCGAAGATTCTCATGAGATCATCCTCAAGTGATAAATAAAACCTTGATGAACCCGGGTCACCCTGTCGTCCTGAACGGCCTCTGAGCTGGTTATCAATTCTTCTTGACTCATGCCTTTCAGTTCCGAGAATATGGACTCCTCCTGCATTCACTACATTAGTCCTGTCTATGCTGCAGATATCAGCTGCCTTCTGTAAGGCATTTTTGTAATCTTCATCTGTGTAATCTTTTTTCTCAAGGATAAGCTGTTTTGCAAGCCCCTCAATGTTTCCGCCTAAAATAATGTCTGTGCCTCGTCCTGCCATGTTTGTTGCGATTGTAACAGAACCGCTTCTGCCTGCCTGAGCTATTATCTCAGCCTCTTTCTCATGGTATTTTGCATTAAGCACACAATGAGGGATTCCTTTTCTCTTCAGCATTTGGCTCAATACCTCGGATTTTTCTATTGAGATTGTGCCGACCAAGACAGGCTGTCCTTTTTTGTGCAATTCTGCAATCTCATTAACTACAGCGTTGAATTTACCTTTTTCTGATTTGTAAACCATGTCTGGATAGTCAGCTCTTATCATTTGTTTGTTTGTCGGTATAACCGCAACATCCAAATTGTATATCTTGCTGAATTCCTCTGCCTCGGTATCAGCAGTGCCTGTCATGCCTGCAAGTTTGTTATACATTCTGAAATAATTCTGGAATGTTATTGTTGCAAGAGTCTGATTTTCACTTTCTATCTTAACGTTTTCTTTGGCTTCGATTGCCTGATGAAGGCCGTCGCTCCAGCGTCTTCCAGGCATAAGCCTTCCTGTGAACTCGTCAACTATGACTACTTCTCCGTCCTTGACGATATAATCTACATCTTTCCTAAATAGCGTATGAGCCTTTAAACCCTGCAGAACGTGATGAACCAACTCTATGTTTTCAGGGTCATATAGATTGCCTGAATTAAGAAGTCCTTCGACTTTTATATTGCCTTCTTCAGTAAGAATAGCTGTCTTTGCTTTTTCATCAATTGTGTAATCGATATTTTTTTTAAGCCTTGGTATTATCTTGTCAATCTTATAATATTTGTCAGTTGAGTCTTCAGAAGGCCCTGAGATAATAAGAGGAGTTCTGGCTTCATCAATCAGGATGCTGTCAACCTCATCAACTATTGCGTAATTAAGCTCTCTCTGGACATATTGAGAGAGATCATATTTCATGTTATCTCTGAGATAATCAAAACCGAACTCATTGTTTGTGCCATAAGTAATATCTGAATTGTATTGAGTCTGTCTCTGTTCGTCTGTGAGCCCATGCACAATAACTCCAACGCTAAGGCCGAGAAAATTGTATATCGGAGACATCCAGTTTGCATCTCTCCTTGCCAGGTAATCATTTACAGTAACAACATGGACTCCTCTGCCTTCGAGTGCATTAAGATAAACAGAGAGCGTTGCCACAAGCGTTTTTCCTTCGCCTGTTTTCATTTCTGAGATTTTGCCTTCGTGAAGCACTATCCCACCGAGAAGTTGTACATCGAAGTGCCTCATCTTTAGTGTTCTGCTGGAGACTTCTCTGACAACTGCAAATGCCTCAGGAAGGATTTCATCTAAAGAAGCGCCAAGCTCCAGTTTCTTTCTGAACTCAAAAGTTTTATCTTTTAGGTGGTTGTCTGTTAAGGTAGTAATCACTGGTTCGAATTTGTTAATTTGATCGACTATAGGCCAAAGGCGTTTTAGTTCTCTCTCGTTTTTTGTTCCGAAAATCTTCTTAAGCATAATATTTATCATCGTCTATACTAAATTAATTATCTCAATATTTCAAGAAATCAGTCTGAATTATTAATTTTTGATATCAGATGACAACTAGTGCATATGTGATGTATAATTTTGCAAATGAAAAGAATCGTTGTAAAAATAGGAAGCAATATTCTTACTGATGGGAATAATGGCTTGGATACAAAACGCATCTCGGTCATTACTGCCGACATAGCTGAGCTTATAAAAATGGGCTATGAGGTTATGATTGTATCATCAGGGGCTGTTGCTGCAGGTATGTTTAAGCTGGGGTTAAAGGAAAAACCAAAAGACATACAGCTCAAACAGGCTGCGGCAGCAGTTGGACAGAGTAGTTTGATGTGGGCTTATGAGAAAAGTTTTGGAGACTTAGGAAAGAAAGTAGCTCAGGTTCTTCTTACAAGAGATGATATTGCAGATCGAAAAAGATATATTAATTCCAAGAACACACTTCTAACATTGATCTCATATGCTATTGTTCCAATAATAAACGAGAATGACACAGTTGCAACAGACGAAATAAAATTCGGGGATAACGACAACCTTGCTGCTTTAGTTGCAGGTCTGGCTGATGCTGAAAGACTGATAATACTTTCTGATGTGGATGGACTTTATTCTTCAGATCCAAACAGAACTGCTAATTCCGTCCTGATTAACAGGGTAGAGAAAATCACAGCAGAAATAGAAAAAACAGCAGGCAGTACCGGCAGCGCCGTGGGAACAGGAGGAATGTATTCAAAGATACTTGCTGCAAAGATGGCTATTAAGAATGGAATTATTGTAAATATAATTAATGGCAAAAAAGCAGGGATCATGCTCTCTGTTGTAAAAGGCGAATTGCAAGGCACTGAATTTTCGCCGATAAAGTGCAGGAGATCTGCGAAAAAAAATTGGATAGTCGATGGAAGCCGTGCAAAAGGCAGCATTAATCTTGATGCCGGTGCTGTTAAGGCGCTTGTTTTAAATTGTAAAAGTCTTCTTCCTTCAGGGATTTTATCAGTAACCGGTAAATTTGAAATAGGGGATGCTGTTTATTGTATTGATGAAAACGAAAAACGCATTGCTAAAGGCATAGCAAACTATTCTTCATCAGAAATAAAAAAGATCAAAGGCAAGAAAACCTCTGATATCGAAATAATACTTGGTTATAGATATTCTGATGAAGTTATACATCGTGATAATCTGGTTCTACTGTGATTGACCAGTATTTTCCTTATGCTTTTTTTACTAATTCACGTGCTTTTTCAAACATCTGAACAGTTTTTTCGTTCTGATAATCTGAATATGTGAATATTGACGGAATATATGTCTCGCCCTTTTTATAGATAAGTGTGGTTTCTGCGTATATTCCTTTGCCTATGTAAATTCTGTGTGAGTAATTTTTTGTTGTTGCAAGCACTACGTTGTGTAATGTGAGATACCCAGGGTCTATATTTACTTTTCTTCTATTATTTACAGACAGCATTTCTTCAATCTTGTTCGTCCTAGTCTTGATCTCTGCAAGTTCTCCTGGATTAATTAATTTTTCGAAAAAAAGAAACGTTCTCATAATATCCAATCCCATCTCTTCTTTATAATGATCAGAATAGTTCCACCTATATGGCTGCGTCTCCATTGACAGATAACCAAAAAGCTTGATCAATAATTCTTTGGACTCAATAAAATTGGTTTCATCAGAATATAAGATGCCGCAAAAAAGAAGTGCAGGTGCGGGAGATTTTATTTTAGCCATAGAGATTTTTTTAATCGAGAAGTTTTGTTATAAATGCAAATACATCAGGAGAATCCCATTTGTAAGGCCCAATTATTTTTTGTGCAAGGACCCCGCTTTTATCAACAATATATGTCTCTGGCACTCCTGTTAATCCATATGCTTTTGCAGCATAGTTATCAATATCAATCAGCACAGGGAGGTTGAAGTCATATTTTTTAAGATAAGCAAACGCATCTTTGGGATTATCCCTGTATAGTATTGTCAGCATCTTGAAGTCATTATTGTTTTTGAATTCATTATTAAGCAAGTTAAGTGATGGCATTTCATCCTTGCAGGGCTGGCACCATGATGCCCAGAAACTGACAAATAATACTTTGCCTTTTAGATCTTCTGGAGCAAGTCTTTTTTTACTCGCTGCGTCAATCAGCGATATCTCAGGCGCAGCTAACCCCACTGCAATAGGTTGTTTAACGTATAAATTATTTTTTGCAGCAATAAAAAGAAACAAAGACACTCCAGCTGCAAGTATGGCTATTAGTATTATTCCTTTTTTATTCATCTTTTGCTCCGAATTAAAAATTAATCAAGAGGGTGTCTTATACACCGGAAAGCACCTGGGATTCTTCTGCCTCAATAAAGGTCGGGGTTTCAGCCTCGATAATAACTTTTATTTTATTTATATTTTTAAATCTGCCCTTCAAAAGTTCTTCTGAGAGTGGATCCTCAATAACTTTCCGGACAGCTCTTCTCATAGGCCTTGCACCGTAATTAGGCTGATAATTGTTTTTCAGTATCCATTCTTTTACTGCCTGATCTACATCAATTAAGAGTCCTTGTTCAATCAGCTGTTTGTTGGTTTCTTGTATCAGCAGGTCAATAATTGAGAGCAGATGTTCTTTTTCTAAGGGATGGAAAACAACTATCTCATCCACACGATTGAGAAATTCAGGATTAAAAGTCCTCTTGAGTTCATTGAGAACATTATCTTTAATCTTCTGATACAAATCCTCATTAGTGGTTTTCTGGAAGCCCATAGGTGTTGATTTTTCTATGATCCTTGCGCCTACATTCGAGGTCATTATTATTACAGTATTTTTAAAATCAACTTTTCGGCCATAGCTGTCAGTCAGAACTCCTTCATCTAATACCTGAAGCAGAATATTGAACACGTCAGGATGAGCTTTTTCTATCTCATCGAAGAGAACTACGGAATATGGTTTTTTTCTTATTTTTTCTGTAAGCTGACCGCCTTCTTCATATCCCACATATCCGGGAGGAGCGCCTGTTATCTTAGAAACATTGAATTTCTCCATATACTCTGACATGTCGATTTTTACTAGCGCATTTTCGTCATTGAACATGAATCCAGCCAGGGCTTTTGCTAATTCTGTTTTCCCAACTCCAGTAGGTCCCAAAAAGAAGAATGAACCTATTGGTTTATTTCTGCTTTTTAATCCAGCTCTCGATCGTCTTATTGCCTTAGAAACAGCCTTGATTGCAGGGTGCTGCGCTATAATTCTTGAGTGAAGCGAATCTTCCATCCTCAATAGCTTTTCAGATTCTTTCTCTTCAAGCCTGAGCAAGGGGATGCCTGTCATCTTCGAGACAGTGTAGGTAATATCATCTTCCATAACAAAAGGAATGTCTTTAGTTAAATTATTTTTCCATTGTTTTGTTATGTGTTCGTGTATTTTTTTAAGCTTGTCTTCTTCAATGCGGACTCCTGCAGCTTTCTCAACATCATGAAGTTTTACGTATAAATTCTTTTCTCTGGAAAGTCTTGAAATCTCCTGCTCCAGGTCTTTAAGCTCACAGGGAGGTGTGTAGCGTTTAAGTTTTACCCTGGCGCCTGTTTCATCAATAACATCAATCGCCTTATCAGGCAGATATCTTTCTGTAATATATCTGTCGGAGAGTTTGGCTGCAGACACTACGGCTTCATCGCTGATTTTTATCTTGTGGTGGTTTTCATATCTGCTCTTTAGCCCATTTAGTATTTGTATGGTTTCATTAATTGTTGGAGGTTCAATATATATGGGCTGGAATCTTCTTTCAAGTGCACCGTCTTTTTCAATGTGTTTCCTGTATTCGTCAGGCGTTGTTGCGCCTATACACTGCATTTCGCCTCTGGACAAGGCGGGTTTTAACATGCTTGATGCATCCACAGAACCTTCTGCCGCACCAGCTCCGACCAGTGTATGTAATTCATCTATAAAAAGAATGATATTGTCTGAATGAGCGATTTCTTTCATTACGATTTTTAATCTTTCCTCGAATTGTCCTCGATATTTTGTTCCGGCAATGAGAGCGCCGAGGTCAAGAGATATAATTCGCTTGTTCAAAAGATTTTCAGGCACGTCGCCAGTGATAATTTTTTGTGAAAGCCCTTCAACTATTGCTGTTTTTCCTACGCCAGGCTCGCCAATGATTACAGGATTATTTTTTATTCGTCTGCCGAGTATTTGAAGAACGCGTTCTATCTCATCCTCTCTTCCAATAACCGGATCTAATTTCTCTTCTTTTGCCATAAGCGTAAGATCTCTGCCAAACTCATCAAGGGCAGGGGTAGTGCTTCTTTCTTTAATAGTGTGTGGCTGGGCGCGCATTGAAAGATTAATTGCGAGCTGTCTTGCAGCAAGGAGATTAGCGCCAAGCCCGCGGAGAGTTCTTCCTGCAATACCTTCATCTTCCCTGAGAATTCCCAGAAGCAGATGTTCGCTTCCTATATATCCGTGGCCGATGAGACGCGCTTCTTCAACAGAGAGTTCAAGAACTTTTTTTGCACGAGGTGTAAATGGGATATCTCCGAATGTAAGCAAATTTGTTCCGTATGGAAGTTTTCTTTCAATTTCCATGCGGGTTTCTTCTATGGAAATTCCCATTTTTTTTATAATAACAGCGCTTATTCCGTCTTCTTCTCTGAGGAGGGCTAAAATGAGATGTTCAGTTCCAAGATAGTCGTTTTGACGTTTCTCGGCTTCTTCTCTTGCGTAGATAATTACTTTTCTTCCGCGTTCTGTGAACTTTTCAAACATAGTTATAAGCTCCTTCTAAGAAGCTGCCTTGATTTAATTATTGCTGTTTTAAAGTCTGAAAGTCAACATCGTCATTTGTTAGGTGATTTAATAGATTCTATGGTAATAACCGTTTTTGTTATAGACGAGACAAACAGAAATCTAAAAACAACACATGTTGGGATTAGAAACAAAAACGGTTATTACATAATTTTTTTTTGAAAGAGGCGTTCATAAAAACTATTTGCCTTCTATCTTTTTCTTGCCATCTGTATCAGATGCAACTTCTTCCATACCTTTTTTGAATCCCCTTATTGCTTCACCAAGGCTTTTGCCAAGTGACGGAAGCTTGCTTGGTCCAAAAACCAGCAATGCAATAACGAGAACAACAATAATTTCGGGCATTCCTAATCCGAACATGGTACCTCCTGTGAAAATTTTTGCTAAATATAAAAAGTCTGAATAAAAATAAATTAGGATTATGCGGTTGGCGGAGCTCTATTTAAAGAGGGATTCTTATATAAAAAATGATAAATTTCAGTTTTAGATAATACGCTTACATACAGAATTCCTTCGTTGTGGTAAACAACAGCAGAATATTTTGCAGCAATATCAGGCGGACAGTTTGTATCAGTAAGGTCATCATCGTATAGGATTACGCCTAATCCTGCTATTGTGATTAGAGCAAAGCCTGCAAATAAGAGAGAGGTCTTTTTGTTACAAAAAATAAAGTACATTTTTTTTAACCCTGCTTATAATATTACTGCATCTATCTGCTTATTTGCAAGCTCTGATAGTAGTGAGTTATCTATCTAATTTCCAGACTCGAAAAAAAGAACGGGATCTCATAAGAAGCTGATTCCTTTGAATCTGAACCGTGAACTATGTTGCGTTCAATATCAGAAGCAAAATCTTTTCTTATTGTTCCGGGAGCAGCATTTGCAGGATTTGTTGCTCCCATGATATCACGAACCCTTGATATAGCATTTTCAGCTTCAATAACCATAACAACTATATGACCTTCAGACATAAAATCTGTAAGTGCGTTGTAAAAAGGTTTTTCCTTGTGGACAATATAAAAGTTTTTTGCATCATCTTTCGAGAGTTTCAACATTCTCAGTGCTGCGATTCTCAATCCTTTTTTTTCAAATCTTGATATTATTTCTCCAATCACGTTTTTTTTAACTCCGTCAGGCTTTACTATTGATAAGGTTTTTTCCATTTTTATCCTCTGTTATCCTGTTATTTTTAAGATCATATCTCTAACTGCATCGCATGATGACTTAAATTCTGTTTTTTCTTCTTGAGATAATTTTATTTCTATCACCTTTTCTGCTCCATCTCTGCCAAGTATTACCGGAACACCTATGTGTATGTTTTTTTCACCATATTCGCCGTTGAGGAGTACAGCACAGGGCAGTATTCTTTTTTCATCATTTAGGATTGATTTGACCATCTGAAATGTAGCTGCAGCAGGGGCATAATAAGCGCTTCCTGCCTTTAAAAGGCTGACTATTTCAGCTCCGCCGCTTCTTGTTCGTTTTATTAAGGCTTCAATCGCATCTTTGTTAAAAAGCTCTGTTATGGGTATACCTTTTACTGTTGTGAATCTTGGGAGCGGCACCATCTGGTCACCATGTCCTCCAAGCACAAGAGCTTCAATATCTTCCGGCGATGTCTTCATTTCCCATGCAATAAATGTTCTGAGCCTGGCTGAATCAAGTATCCCTCCCATTCCAATAATACGATTCTGTTTAAATCCTGTTGTTTTCCATGCCAGATGAGCCATAACATCCATTGGATTTGTCACAACTATGATAATCCCGTTTAATGATGTTTTTGCAATTTCTGATGCTACCGCCTTGATAACAGCAGCATTTGCATGAAGCAGATCATCACGTGACATGTTGGGTTTTCTTGGCAAGCCGGCAGTAATTACGATGATATCAGAATTTTTAGTGTCAGTGTAACTGTTTGTTCCTTTCACTGATACATGTGAATTCCATAAAGGACATGCCTCGGCTATGTCTAATGCCTTGCCTTGCGGTATGCCTTCTGCAATATCAAAAAGAACAACATCGGCAAGTCCTGATTGAGCAATAAGCTGCGCTGTTGATGCGCCTACATTCCCAGCGCCTATAACTGATACTTTGCTTCTCATTTTTCTCCTCTTGATTTTATAAAAAGATTAAAAAGGTCTGCAAATAAATGCAGACCTTTTATTACGATCGAGAATATTAGAACTTTTCTACATTTGAAGCTTTTGGGCCGCGTTCGCCCTCTACTATATCAAATTTAACCCTCTGACCTTCTGCAAGCGTCTTAAATCCTTCACTTGCAATAGAAGAATAATGGACAAATACATCTGGACCGTTTTCCTGCTGGATGAAGCCGAATCCCTTGCTCTCATTAAACCACTTAACTTTTCCCTCGAAAGACATGCTTCTTTATCCCTCCTTGAAATGAAAATAAAAATTATAGACTTTTATAGCATTTAGATTTTTCATTGTCAAGAAAAATTGACTGCAATGAAATATGGTTGTTTTTTGACATATTCAGGTGAGATATGGTATTTCTACTTGTGATATATGATAAAAACCTTTTTATTTTTACAGGAGAGAGACAATGCGTAAACCTTTTATTTCTGCAAACTGGAAGATGAATAAAACAATCAACGAGACCAAGGAATACTTCAGGGAATTTATACCTTCTGTAAATAATTTAACTGACAGGGAAATAATAATAGCACCTTCTTTCACATCTCTTAGCATTGCGTCTGAACTAGTAAGAGATACAAATATAAAACTTGCTGCTCAAAATATTTTCTATGAAGAAAAAGGCGCATTCACAGGCGAGATATCTCCTGCAATGCTTTTGAGCTGCGGTTGCACGTATGTTATTGTGGGCCACTCAGAAAGGCGACAGTATTTCAATGAGACAGACGAAATTGTAAACAAGAAGGTTAGTGCATCAAACAAAAATGGACTTAAAGTTATAATGTGCATCGGAGAGTCTCTGGAACAGAGAGAGTCGGGCGAGACTTTTGAGGTATTAAACAGGCAGATAGAAAATGGGCTGAAGAATATAAGCTCTGATAATATTGTAACTGCATATGAGCCTATATGGGCAATAGGCACTGGTAAAACAGCCACAATTGAACAGGCGCAGGAAGCTCATGCACATATAAGAGCTAGGCTGAAAATTTTGTATGGAAAAAAAGCTGATGAAATCCGTATAATATATGGCGGCAGTGTTACTCCGGAAAATGTAGATGCGCTGATGTCCTGCAATGATGTGGATGGCGCACTTGTTGGCGGAGCTAGCCTAAAGCCGGGAACCTTTACAAGGATAGTTAAATTTATGGGGGTAAAATGACAGCATTGCTTTTGATAGCACATATAGTTGTATCATTGTTTTTAATATTTATCGTTCTGCTTCAGAGCGGTAAAGGCGCAGAACTCGGAGCTGCATTTGGCGGTTCAAGCCAGACACTTTTTGGAAGCCGCGGCGCAGCAACTTTTTTCAGCAAGATTACGACAATTGCTGCAGTAGTTTTTATGCTGACGTCCCTGATGCTTGCAATTATTTCATCAAAAGGCAGTTCTGTTATTAAAAATATACCTGCAAAGGCTGATATGCCTGTACAGACTCCGGCAGCCCAGGGCGGAGGTTTTCAGCCTGTGCAACCACAGCAGCAACAGACACCTGCAGTCCCAGCTCAAAAATAATGAGCGATTGGCTGGTGATATTAGAAATCATAGTTCTCTGGCTGGTTTTGCAGTTTGTTGTTTTTCCTAAACTAGGAATACAGACCTGAATACCTAAATCTCCAAAGAGGTCGGGAACCTCAGACAAGACATCAGACAAAGAGCTCTGATACAAAAATAATTTCAACAGTTCCTATTTTCTTTTCTGCTTAAAATTTAGACAATGAATGCTTTTATTTCATACAAATATTTTGAATTCACCTGCAAAACTCCTTGTTTCACTTCAATTTTCTTCTGGCACGATACCTGCAATTAATGATAATTAAAAAAGAATATTGTGGAGGTCAATAATGAAAACTATACTTGCGGTTCTAGTGATAGCTTGTTTTTTTTCAATAGGGAATGCATTTGCTGAGCAGTCAGCACAGAATGCAGCAGCCTCAATCTCAAATATAAATACAGGCGATACAGCATGGGTGCTTACATCAACAGCGCTTGTTATGTTAATGACACCAGGCCTTGCGCTTTTTTATGGCGGTATGGTGAGACGAAAAAATGTACTTGGCACAATAATGCATAGTTTCATTGCCATAGCTGTTGTTACAATTCAGTGGATTTTTATCGGTTACAGTCTTTCTTTTGGTCCTGATGTGAAAGGAATTATCGGTAATCTTGAATGGTTCAGCCTGAATAATGTGGGAATCAGCCCGAACCCAGACTATGCTCCTACGGTGCCTCATATGGCTTTTATGATATATCAGGCTATGTTTGCAGTAATAACCCCGGCTCTAATAAGCGGAGCTTTTGCAGAACGAATGAAGTTTTCTGCTTTCCTCGTTTTCACTCTTTTCTGGTCAACTATTGTCTATGACCCTGTTGCGCACTGGGTATGGGGCAATGGCGGATGGCTAAAAAATCTTGGTGTGCTGGATTTTGCAGGAGGAGTTGTTGTTCATATAACATCAGGTATCTCAGCGCTTGCAGCAGCTATAGTTATTGGCAAGAGAAAAGGATATATGCGCGAGACAATGGCGCCTCATAATCTCCCGATGACAGTGCTCGGAACTGGTTTGTTATGGTTTGGCTGGTTTGGTTTTAACGGAGGCAGCGCTCTTGCATCAGGAGGATTAAGCACAATTGCTTTTGTTACTACACATATTGCTGCTGTGTCAGCAACTCTTGCATGGGTAATTGTAGAGTGGCTTCATAGGGGAAAACCAACAATGCTAGGTGCAGCAACCGGTTCTATTGCAGGACTTGCAACTATAACACCAGCTTCAGGTTTTGTTGGTCCAATGCCAGCGCTTGCAATAGGTTTGTTAGCAGGAGCAGGGTGTTATTTTGCATTGAGTAAAAAAGGAAAGCTTGGTTATGACGATTCTCTGGATGCTTTTGGAGTTCATGGAATTGGAGGCATTATCGGGACAATCGGCGCAGGCTTGTTTGCGCAGAAACTTATAAATTCAACTGGAGCAGACGGATTGTTTTTCGGTAATACAAATCAGCTTTGGATTCAGTTTCTAGCTATAGCAGTGGTTGCTGTATATTCGTTTGCTATAACTCTGGGACTTCTTAAGTTTTTAGACCTGACAATAGGTTTGAGAATTTCTGAGGAAGACGAGGTTATGGGTCTTGACTTAAGTCAGCATGAAGAAAGCGGCTATACCTCATAAGGCTTTCTGGTCTGTGCTAAAATATATGTTATGAGTATAACTTGCAGGTTAATCGCAGGTCTGATATTAGTAGTTTCGATTTATTCTTGCGCTAACGAACCAGAGGTCAAAAATCCCGATGCTATAACAATAGGATCGCTTGCTGATGCAAAGAGATTACTGCCTTTGCTTGCATCTGACAGTGCTTCTGGTGACATAAGCAACAGAATATTTAACGGATTAACAAAATACGACAAGAATATAAATATAACTGGTGACTTGGCACATTCATGGGATATATCTCCCAGTGGTCTTCAGATAACTTTTTATTTGAGAAAAGGTGTACTCTGGCATGACGGAATTGAATTAACATCAGACGATGTAGTCTTTACTTACAACACTGTTACAAATCCAAAAGTTCCAACACCATATGTCAGCAATTACGGGCCTGTTGACAAAGTCAAAGCTCTTGACAGATATACTGTTAGAGTCACTTATAAAGAGCCTTATGCGTCTGCATTAGAGTCATGGGGCATGGGAATTATACCTAAACATATACTTGATGGAAAAGACATAAGTTCCCAATATTACAATAGAAATCCAATAGGAACTGGACCATACAAACTTAAGGAATGGGTTACAGGTCAAAAGATTGTTCTAGAAGCTTTTGACAGGTATTTTGAGGGAAGAGCAGGCATAGATAAATACGTAACAAGGATTATACCTGATAATTCAACGATGTTTCTCGAACTAAAGTTCGGCGGAATAGATGTTATGAACTTGACTCCTCCCCAATTTAAACTTCACGCACGAACAGATTTTTTTAAAAAATATTTTCAAGGATTCAGATACCCGTCTTTTGGTTATACATATCTTGGATATAATCTGCTTGATCCCAAGTTTGCAGACAAGAGGATCAGGCAGGCTATTACATATGCAATTAACAAGAAGGATATTATAGACGGAGTTCTTCTTGGTTATGGAAGTCCTTGCACAGGACCTTTCCCTCCTGAATCATGGGCATACAATCAAGATGTAAAAGACCTGGAATATAATCCCGGCAAATCGCTTGAATTATTTGCCGAAGCAGGATGGAAAAAAGGAAAAAGCGGACTACTTGAGAAAGACGGAAAAATTTTTTCATTCACACTCTTAGTAAATCAAGGCAATGATGCAAGAATAAAAACTGCTCAGATAATGAAGGAAAATCTTATCCAAATCGGTGTTGAAATGAATATTAATGTTCTGGAATGGCAGGCTATGCTGCATGAGTTCATAGATAAAAAGAAATTTGAGGCCGTTATTATGGGATGGTCATTATCCAGAGATCCTGATCTGTACGACATATGGCATTCGTCAAAAATAAAAGAGGGAGAATTTAATTTTATCTCATATAAGAATGAGGAGGTTGACAGACTTTTGATAAAAGGAAGACATGTGTTTGACATAGAGAAAAGAAAAAAAATTTATCACAGAATTCATGAGATACTTGCTGAAGATCAGCCTTACACCTTTCTTTATGTGCCTGATGCTCTACCGGTACTTCATAAACGATTTAAAGGCGTTGAGAAAGCTCCATTGGGGATATGGTATGACTTTATACACTGGCGCGTGCCGAAGAATAAAATGGATTGGTACACGCCATAAGATTCTGTAGTATCATAATGCATGGACCTTCTCAGTGAGATCAGTGAACTGTTTGATAAATCAAACGGCAGAGAATTAACTGCTTTATACACAAAAAAAACAGACGATCTTCTCATCAATATCTTCAATTCAATCAAATCAAAAAACCCTATTGTGCTTATTGCAGTTGGCGGATATGGCAGGGCAGAACTCGCTCCTTTTTCTGATATTGATATAATGTTTTTCGCAAAAGACAAATCTGATTCAAAAAAAGTTGAAACAGTTCTTTATCAGCTGTGGGATAAGGGGCTGACAGTCGGCCATTCATTCAGAACTGCTGAAGAGTGCATTATAGAAGCCAAGAAAGACATTCGCACTCATACATCTTTGCTTGAATCCAGATTTATTGCAGGAGACAAAGAGCTTTATGACTATTTTACTGATAAAGTTTATTCGGAAATAGCATATAAGAATCAAAAAAGTTTTATAAAAGCAAAACTTTCAGAAATGGCTAAAAGGCATATTGATTACGGAGGTTCTGTTTTTTTGCTCGAACCAAACATAAAAGAAGGACAGGGCTGTCTTAGGGATGTGCATACAGCACTATGGCTTTCGAATGTTGTATTAAGACTTAACAAGCTTGAGCAGCTTGCAGGCGTAATAGAGAAGAATGAATTAAGAAGGTTCCTCAAGGCTTATGATTTTCTTCTGAAAATCCGATTTTGCCTTCATATCATCAATGAAAGAAAAAATGATTCTCTTTCTTTTAATCTGCAATCCAGTGTTGCTCTTAAACTTGGATTTAGAGATTCTAAAAAATTTCTTGGTTCAGAAAGATTTATGAGGTATTTTTATCTTAAGGCAAATGTTATTAAAGCGGTTACAAAAAGTCTGATAGAAGCATGTGTTGCTAAGAAGTTTTTTGTGCAAAGGAGATTTTTTAATAGTCTTATAAAGAAACGCATAACTGACAATTTTTATCTATGCACCAATGTAATTGCACATTATCAGCAGGATTTGTTCAGAAAAGAACCATGGAGAATAATTGAAGCATATTATGTTTTTTCTAAGACAGGCAGGGACTTCAGTAAAAGCCTCAGATATGAAATAAAGCAGAATCTTTTTTTAATAAATAAAAAAATCAGGAATTCTTCTAGGGCAGCAGCCTGCTTTATCAAAATTTTGAAGAGTGATAGAGTCTATGAAACTCTTAATCTTATGCATGAAACAGGAGTGCTTGGAAGATTCATACCTGAATTCGGAGCGCTGAGATCGCTTGTTGTGTATGAACCTTATCACAGATATACTGTTGATGAGCATACTCTTATTGCTATAAAAAATCTCGAGCTTTTGAGAAACACAAAATTCAAAAACCTTGAATATCTTTCGAAAATAATTAATGGACTTGAAGAAAAAGAAATATTGTTTATGGCGCTTCTTTTCCATGATATTGGAAAGGCAGCAGGGAGATATCATCAAGGAGAAGGATACAGAATAATAAAAAATATTTTAGAGCGGTTTAACATCCGGACTGATAAACGACAGAGGATAGAATTTCTCGTGAAGAATCATATTCTGATGTCTTTATTAGCCTTAAAAAGAGAAATAGAAGATACTGAACTAATATCTCAATTTGCTGATGCAGTTAGTGACGAAGAAAGTCTTAAGTCAATATATCTTATGACTTATGCTGACATGTCTGCTGTTAACCCAGGATTCTGGACCGAATGGAAGGCATATCTCTTAAACGATCTGTTTGATCATACACTTAACTATCTCAAGGGCATAAGAAGGAATACCCAGAAACATATTAATAAAATATTATCTTCATACATTGGCACAGATAAAAAAGAATTAGACAAATTCATTAAACAGATGCCTGACAGATATATGATCTCAACATCCATAGAAAAGGTATATTCTGATTTTAAACTTGTTTCTCAATTAAAAAATGATATTTTTACAGTTGAGATTAATTCCAAAACTGATTCATTAACAGAGATAATTATTGCAACGTGGGATAGGCCAGGTCTTTTCTCAAAAATTGTGGGATTTCTATCATCAAAATGGCTTAATATTGTTAGTGCAAGGCTATATACCGGGACGAATGGTCTTGTTATCGATAAGATTCAAATTTCAAACTGGAAAGAGCTGTGGTGGGATGGGATGGATGATACTATTAAGAAGGGATTGAGAACCTCTATCTTTGAGGATTTAATTTTTGATCTAACATATTCACGTAAAGAATCTGTTAGCATATTCGGGGTGTTTGTAGAGATAGATAATGAGACTTCCAGTGACAGTACAATAGCTGAATTTTTTTCTACAGACAGGTTGGGACTTTTATATGATGTATCAAATCTTTTTCTAGAAAAAGGGCTGAATATCATATCTGCTAAAATAAATACTGAACTAGGTATTGCTCAGGATACATTTTACATACAGGATGCTGGCAAAAAACTTGATGGGATTAAAACTTTTGATCTGGTTTCTTCAATATGGGAAAAACTAAAAAGATAATTTATATATCAACCGGCTTTTTGCTGCTGTTTACAGTTATCTTTATTTTGAGAGGTCCATACATATCAAATGCATTTAAGAAAGCAATCCTTCCTGAACTTGAAAATATTACAGGAAGAAAAGTAATAGCACAACAGATATACCTTAATATTTTCCCGTTGTTTATCGAGGCCAAAGGACTCAAGGTCTTTGATGAAAAAGGAAATAAAATCTTAACTGCTGAAAGAGCAAAGGCATATATAGGGCTGTCAAATATCCTGAAAAAAGAGATTTCGATTAAAAAAATTGTGATTAAAAAACCGGAAATTTGGACTGATGAAGAACAGATCGATGACATATCTGGAAAAATTAAAGAATATATAAATAAAAAAATAAAAAGCAAATTCAAGATAAAACTGAATCTGATGCAAGTTCAGGAAGGAATATTTGTTTTTGATTATCCTGAATATGACACTGTCTTGAACGGCAAGGGACTGAGCGGCGAATTTGTATTCGACGAAGTTCCGATTTTAAAAGCCAAGATAAAAGAATTCAGTATTAATGCAGAAAATATTCCTGATCTCAGATACGAACTTAACACAATGTTGCTTTTCAAGGATGAGAATATTGATGTAAGGAATTTGAGCCTGCGAATTAATGGGTCAGAAATTAAGAGTGAAGGATACTATTCAATGGAGAACAGCGGGTTATTTAAAACAAATGCTGATCTTTTGATTGACTCTATAAAAAAAGTTTTGAATCTTAAAAATAGAGGCGAGGGTAAAATTTCTGCAAGAGGCTACGTAAAGCTTGAGGAAGGCAAGCCTTTTGTAGATTTTAAAATAAAGGGCAGCTTTTATCTCCAGACAATAATGGAGATGTTTAAAATAAAGGAAAGATTGGAAGGCTGGCTTACAGTAGATACGAAAATAAGCGGAGCACTGTCTGATATTAAGGGCGAAGGTGAGGCAAGACTTAGAAATGGGAATCTTTTTGATGTAGATATAACAGATCTTAAGTGTAAGGTTATTTACAAAGATGGATATTTGAATTTTAAAGAAGGGAAGGGCGAGCTATACGGCGGCAAGGGAGAAGCAGAGCTGCTGCTTAAGATGCCTGATATACAGCATTACACCCTTAAGGTCAAGTTTGAGGATGTAGATGGTCCTTCTGCATTCAAGCTTGTAGGGTTATCCCCGGGTTTTTCAGAAGGCAGAGCTAAGGGAGAGTTATATACCTCAGATACAGAGTTCAATCCTGTTGGATGGTTTGATTATGAATCCAGCAAGACTGGTAAAGATTTCGCCAGCAGAATTAAAAAAATAAAGGGCAAGTATAAAGTTCTTGGCGATACACTAACCTTAGACGATGTAGTTGCAAACACAGACAGGACATCTATTGATATTAAAGGCAGTATCACCCTTTCTGCTTCTATCCTGAATCTTGACGGTAATCTGAAAACAGACGATATGTTGGATATATCATCACCATATTTCACCAGAACACAAGGAATCGGAGAAGCAGCATTTAAAATACTTGGCACTTTTGACGATCCTCTTTTGAAGGGTTTTTTGAAGTTAAATTCAGTTTATCTTGACAAATTATTTATCGGAAATGTTTTCAGCGAAATATCTTATAGAAAAAAACTTCTAGAAATATCAGAATTGACTGCAGAAAGCAAAAATCAGCTGTACATTATTACCGGGAATATAAGATTCGATCATGCGAAAAATCTTTTTGATTTTAATCAGCCTTTTTATAATCTGTCAGTTTCTATGAATAACGCAGATTTAGAAAAGCTAACCGAGATTTTTTATAAAAAGCTCCCTGTTAAGGGCAGAGTTAAAGCTGATATTAAGATAAAAGGCGAAGGTTCCAATCCTGAGTTTTCCGGTTATGCAGCTGCTTCTGAGCTTGATTTGTATTCGATGCAGATTGATTCAGTATCAACAGGATTTAAGTATGATCACAAAAATGTGGTCATCGATAATGCAGTAGTAAAGAAAAATGGCTCTCTCTTGTCATTCAGCGGGAGAATGAATGATAACAAAAATTTTTCATATAAATTATTCTCGGAAAAATTAGTGCTAAAGGATTTTGGAATTAAATGTCTCCCATCTGACTCAATATTCCGTATAGTATCCGATGGAAAGGGCACATTAGACAATCCTGAAATAAATTTTACTTCGACACTTTCAGGAGGAACCTTTAAAGGGAAACCGCTCGGCAGCGGAATGATAAGCGCTTTTGTAAAAAATAAAATTGTAAATGTAGATATATCTCTTTTCAATAAAAAAATAAAAATAATCGGGAAAGCTTATCTGGATGAGAAACTGCCGTGGAATATTAATATTGATGTGGGTAGCGGAAGATATGATTTCATGCTTGTTGAATTCCTTAAGGATGTTCCTGACGATTTATTGCTCAACTTAAAAGGACACGCTGAGCTGTCAGGGACAAGAAATACTATTTCTGGCTCTGCAGTAATAGATCAGATCAATATTGCTCTGTTCGGCCAAAGTTTTTCAAACATAACAGCTCTGGAATTTGGAATCTCGAATAAAAAAATTACTTTCCCAGTGTTTGAAATAAGGAGCGGAACATCTGCATTCAATACGAGCGGGAATATTGAAATCGGGCGCTCATACAACATTGCACTGGAAGGCAGTTCTTCGCTTTCTCCTCTCAAGGCCTTTTCACGAAATATTTCTGTGCTAAGAGGCGACTCTGAGTTCACTTTGAGTATTACCGGTGAATGGGGAAAACCACATCTAAACGGAAGTCTCTGGATAACCGATGGTCAATTTGCGTTAAGGGAATTTCACCAAAGAATAAGTTCTATAGAAGGTAATTTTTATTTTGATGAAGACAAGATAACCATGCAAAGGCTTTCAGGCAAGATTGGCGGAGGAAACATTAACGCTTCAGGTTTTATATACTTGAACGGTTTTGAAATAAAAAGATTTTATCTCGATACAAAACTTGAAAATATCACTACAGCTATCTCTAAAGATTTCTTGGCTAATTTTAATGGAAGTATCTTTTATAAAGGGACGCTTGATTTGCAAAAAATCACTGGTGATTTAAGATTGAACAGGGCCAGCTACAAAGAAAGGGTTGAATGGAAAAGCTGGCTTCTGAAGGCAAAGCCCAAAGAAAAAACAAAAACAGAATTAACAAGATTTGAAAAAGCAGGCCTTAATATAAAGATATCAGGAGAAAATAATATTATTGTTGATAATAATATTGCACGAACACAGCTGAAAGTTGATACTGTTCTAAGGGGGACTGTAGGGCATCCCTTGCTCTTCGGGAGAATCGAATCAAAAGGCGGCAAGGTATACTTCAGGAATAATGAATTTAAAGTGCTTAGTGCTAGCGCTGATTTTACTGATCCCAACAGGATAAATCCGTTGATGGAGATTGTTGCCCAGACAAGTGTTAAGGGTTATAACATTAATCTTTCATTAGAAGGTCAGATAGAGAGGTTCACTTTGTCTTTAGTTTCTGATCCGCCGTTGGAAGAGACAGATATTCTCAGCTTGCTTACAGTAGGTCAGATAGGAAAACAAACAAAAGGGCTGGAAGGCGGTATAGGAGCTGGTGAGGCAGCAGGTTTTCTAACCGGGAAGACCCAGGATATTATTGAGGACAGAATGAAAAATTTAACAGGATTTGACAGAATTCAGATAGACCCTTATATTTCTAAAACAACTGGTACTATAGGTCCAAGAATTACTGTTTCGAAAAAACTTTTAGGCGACAGGCTTTTTGTTACTTACTCGTCAGCTGTTGGCTCGACAGAAGAACAAATATTGTCATTGGAATATTTGCTTGGGAAAAATGTGTCATTAATTGGAGCTAAAGACGAAAGAGGAAGCGTTGGCGGTGACATTAAATTCAGGTTTGAGTTTAAATGATTAGAATAATAATTTTTTCTATCATATTAGTGTTTTTTATCCCTGTTCAGGCAGATTGTGCTGTTATCAAGAAGATAGATATTCAGGGTTTATATTCAATAAGCAGGGAAGAATTCCTTGACATCCTTAATATAAAAGAGAATATTGAACTTAACTCTGCTGCTATCCGAAACGGGATAAGGCTTGCATTTCGCAAGGGAATATTCGAAGACATATCCGTAGAATTTGATTCCGACAAATCAATATTAAAGATAAATGCCAGAGAAAGAGATATTATTGACAATATATATATTACTGGTAATGACCGCATAAAGAAAAAAACCATTCTTGGAGATTTTTATTTTAAGGAAGGTCAGTCAATGAGATATGACTTGATAGAGCGTTCAGTGACAGAGCTTAAAAAATCCCTATCTCAGAGAGGATTCCCTCACGCAGATATAAAGATGTTTACGAAAAAAACAAAAAATCCATACCGTGTTAATCTTTTTTTGACTATAAATGAAGGCGTGCCTGAGATAATAAAAAGTATTGTTATTTATGGCCCAACAGAAGCAAGAGATTTAATGAAATTAACTGAAGGCGACATATATGATCAGACTAAAGTCAGCAAAGACCTGGACAGAATTAAAACATATTACAAAAATAATAATTACATCAATCCTTCTGTGGGTCCGTATCATTTTTCTTCAGATGGAGAATTAGGCATTGATGTTAACCCTGGCAATAGAATCGAAATATTGTTTTTGGGAAATGACTCTGTGAGTGCAAAAGAATTAATTAAAGAAGTTCCTTTTTTCGATGCAGAGGATTTCAGGGATGACCTTGTTGAAGAAGTAGTTTCTAGAATAAGTTCTTTATATCACACCCATGGCTATCCTTCAGTGCAGGTCGCACCTGTTATTTCTAAAACTGAAAATATTATTAAAATCAGTTTCTTTATACATGAAGGACGGCAAATCACAATTAATAATGTTGAATTTAAGGGCATAACACTGCCTGCCACGAAACTCAAGGAGATTATGTCTCTGAGAGAGGGGGAGTTGTATAACTCGGATTTTATTGATCCCGACGTGAAAACACTTACAGAGCTGTATAATGCGCTTGGTTATCTGGATGTAAACATAAGCGATCCTGAAATTAAAATTAAAGATAACTTGGCAGATATATATATTGTTATAAATGAAAATGCGAGAATCTCTATCGAGAGCATTGAAATAAAAGGTTCCAAACTTGTCACAAAAGACGAGATTAATAAAGCTATTCTGCTAAAACCAGGAGATCCTTACAATGAAGTGGATGTTTCAGACACAAGATACAAGATTATAGATTTATATGGGAATCGCGGTTTTGTAAACACAAAGATTGATATAAAACAGGAGATTTCAGATAAAGGAGTAAAAATTATTTTTGAGATCAGTGAAAAACCACCTGCTTTTTTCGGCTCAACTGTGATTAGCGGAAATTCAACAACAAACTATGAGGTAATAAAAAGAGAAATAAGATTTGAAAGAGGTTCTCCTTTTAGTTATGGTCTTTTGAATAAAACACGCCAGCGGTTGTATAAACTTGGTCTTTTTAATGATGTTGACATGGAGTCTATAGACAGGGATGACAATATTAAAGACACTCATATCAAATTGAAGGAAGGAAATGCCGGTGCTGTTGATTTTGGTCTGGGTTATGGAGACTATGAAAAACAAAGGGGATTTTTTGAAATAAGTTATAGAAATCTCTTTGGCATGAACCGTCTGATATCATTCAGGACAGAGCTAAGCACCCTGGAAGAAAGGTTTATCGTAAATTATATTGAGCCATGGTTTTTAGAATCCGATACGCCATTTAGAGTTATATTTCTGAAAGAAAGTAAAACAGAAAAAAATTTCGAAACAAAAGATATTCTGTATAAAATTGAAAGATATAGCGCAAGCGCTGGATTTGAAAAGAAGTTCACTGATAAATTTAAAAGTGAACTTTTTTATGATTTTTCTTTAGTAAAAACATATGATGTAATGCCGGATGTGATTTTGACAAAAGAGGATACAGGCACCCTTGTAATTAGTTCTATAAGGCCGGGGATAGCTTATGATTCCAGAGATAATCCATTTGACCCAAGAAAGGGAATGCTCGCCGGAATATCCCTGAAGGCAGCATCAAATTACATTTTTTCACAAACGGATTTTATAAAAATTATTTTAAATTTTAGCGCCTATCAAGAGATAAGCAGAACCTTTGTTTTAGCAGCATCTCTTAAGACCGGTATTGCAGAAGGTTATGGAGACACGACTGACTTGCCTTTAGTTGAAAGGTTTTTTCTTGGCGGACGCACGACAGTTCGCGGTTATGAGCAAGACATGCTTGGACCCAAGGGGACCAATAATTCCCCTATCGGTGGTAATGCATTCTTTCTTGCAAATTTTGAATTGAGAACCTCAATCACGAAAAGTTTTGGTATAGTTACGTTTCTTGATGGCGGTAATGTTTGGGCAAGGGCTAATGATATGAACCTATCAGGTCTGAAATATACTACAGGACTTGGACTTCGCTATTATACCCCTGTTGGACCGGTAAGACTTGATTATGGATACAAACTTCAAAGAGAAACAGGAGAGAGTTCAGGAGCAATACATTTCAGTATTGGCCATGCATTTTAATTGATATGATTGTTAAGGAGATGTCTTTTGAATAAGAATTATATTTTATTTGTTTTTGGTTTTTTGTTCTTTGTTTTGTGTTGTACTGCACATAGCGAGCTCATTGACAGAATTGTTGCATTTGTTGACGATAGGGCAATACTGCTTAGCGAGCTTGAAGAGACCTATAAGGACACTAAAAAAATTAAATCTGATATAACGATTGAAGAAGTTCTTAACACATCAATCAACAGAATATTGCTTTTGAGAGAAGCGAAAAAACTTAGAATTGAAGCGCCAACAAAAGATGCAGTACTTCAGGAATATATAGAGTTGAAACTAAGAACATTTATCAAGGTGACAGAAGAAGACATCAAAGATTTTTTTGAAAAAAACAAAAAAGAGTTCGGCAACTCTCCTTTAGATGAAGTAAGGGATAAGATTGAAAATTATATAATTGAAAATGAAGTTAACTTAAGGCTCAAAAAACATATAGAAGACCTGAAATCAAAAGCATACATAAAAATACAGCTAAACGAACAAAAATAAACTTAAAGATGAAAAATATAGGCGGCAGGAACATCTAATGCTTCAAACAAACAAAACAACAATTGCATTACACGAGTATTTAGGGGTAGTATTTTATACTTATAAGGAGAAAGATAAATGATTCTTGGAGTTAATGTTGATCATGTTGCAACCGTAAGAAATACAAGGAATGCTTTTGAACCCGATCCTGTAATGGCAGCAACCATGTCAGTACTTGGCGGAGCTGATGGGATTACAGTACATCTAAGAGAAGATAGAAGGCATATAAAAGACAGAGATTTAAGGATTCTTAGAGAGGTTGTGCTTCTGGAATTGAATCTTGAGATGGCTGCTACAAAGGAGATGGTAGAGATTGCCATAAGGACAAAACCTGATCTTGTTACCCTTGTGCCTGAAAAAAGAGAGGAGCTTACTACAGAAGGCGGATTGGATGTACAAAAGCAAAAAACAAGGTTAAAAAATATTGTAAGTGTGATTAATGACGCAGGCATACCAGTAAGTCTTTTTGTAAATCCATTGATTGATGATGTAGATGTATCTAAAGACATTGGGGCTCAGATGGTTGAAATACATACAGGTCTTTATGCAAACGCAAAAGGAGAAAGAAAAGAAAAAGAACTCATAAAAATAAAAAAAGCAGTCAGAGACAGTATGACTCTTGGTTTAAAGGCTAATGCCGGACATGGTCTTGATTATTCCAATGTCAGGCAAATCGCAGATATTAATGACTTGAGGGGCTTATACATAGGACATAGTATTATCTCCAGAGCTGTGCTAGTTGGAATTGAAAGGGCAGTAAAAGAGATGAAGGAAATAATAAAAAGATGATTTATGGCATTGGGATAGACATTGTAAAAATTGAACGAATGAAATCTGTAGTTGAGAAATGGGGGGGCAGGTTTCTTAAAAAAGTTTTCACAAAAGTTGAGATTAATTATTGTTATGAGAAGAAGAATCCTCATCTTTCTTTTGCTGTTCGTTTTGCTGCTAAAGAAGCTTTTATAAAAGCTATTGGTGCTGAAATAGCAATCCCGCTTACTGATGTCGAAATAATAAATGCAGAAAACGGAAAGCCTTGTATAAATATGAACGGAAAACTTGGGGGGTTTTTAAAAAACAAAGGAATCAACGGTGTTCTTCTTAGTCTGAGTCATGAAAAAGAATACGGAGTTGCATGTGTTGTACTTGATAAATAACTTGCCTCAATGCTGCAAAAGGGTTTAGACTTAATAAGTTTTTATATTGTTTCAGTTCTGTCTCTTCCAAGTTTTTTTGCTTTATAGAGTCCATCATCAGCTTTTTTGATAATATCATCTAGGGTTTTATCAACAGACGAGAGGCTTGAAACGCCTATGCTTACGGTAATATTAAGATTATGCGCAGGTTCTTTTTCAAGGTGAAAGGGTTCCTTTATTTTTAATCTTATTTTTTCTGCTATAACCATGGCTTCTTCGAGTTTGGCGTCAGGCAGGACAATAAAAAATTCATCTCCTCCGTAACGTCCGAGTATGTCGTATATACGAACTGAATTTTTTATTCTGCTGGCAACAGAGATTAAAATTTTATCTCCGACAAGATGACCGGATTTATCATTGACTGATTTAAAATTATCTATATCAACAATAATCCCGCTTAAATTCTTTTTTAATCTTTTGGCTCTTTCAAACTCTTCTGCGAATCTTGTCATCAAATGTCGTCTGTTGTGTATTGTTGTCAGGTCATCTGTTGTTGCTAACTCCCTGATTTTCCTTTGACCCTTAAGTATCTTTTTCATAAGTCTTTCTGTAAAGATATAGATAAGTGTTAACAATAACGAGATAGTTAATACAGCAAAGATAGTCATTTTGGTCGCATTTGATTTAAGCTTTTTCTGAACCTCTTCAATATCAAACGTTACGCTGATTCCACCTCTTATTTCGCCTATTTTATATCTTTGTTTTGCATGACATTGCAAGCACGATTCTTCTATCAAAAGAGGAGCCATGTACCTGAAATGAATTCTGTTGTTTATGAACTCATTTTTATAAAATTCAATTTCTCCTCTCTCAAAGCGAAACAGGGCATCTGTTTCAAAAGAATCCGGCTTGTTGTTTGGATTGAGAAGTTTGAGGCTTGTAATGCGAAACTTGAATAGTCCTTCTTTTTCAGCATATTCTGATATTTCTCTTGTCATTAATGCAGGATTTTTATTCGTATAACTTTTCCCATTAGCTGCCTGGATGTCAGGATTATCTAAATAGGGATTTGATTCAACGCCTTTCTTTTTTTCAACATATACACCGCCGTAATGTGCATTCCATTTTCTGGTTAATACAATGCCGTTGAATAGTGTCCGCGCCTGCGCGAGTTTTTCTTCATTAATCAGTTCTTGGATCCTTACAGTGATAAACCAGAACATGCCTGATAAAATGACAGCGATAACAATGCTTGTTGAATAAATGAATGTTTTATAAATTTTTGATTCTCTTGCCATGAATTATTCTACTATAGCAAGACCTGTAAAATACATCTAAGAGCTATTAAAAAAATAAATATTCCCAGCACTGGTTTTATTATATGTTCTGGAACATATTTCTGAAGTCTTGCTCCGGTATACATGCCTATAAGCCCTCCAATTCCAAAAATAAGCCCTAATGGCCAGTCAGGTGCTGTTTGAATATCTGTTTGCAATGGAACAGTGCTGTAAAAAATTACCCCTGCTGCTGAGGCTAAAAAAGCTCCTAATAATGAAGCTCCTGCAACTGTGTGCACAGGCAGCCTAAAAAGTGCTATGCATATTGGAGATATCATTGCTCCACCGCCAATTCCATAAGCTCCACCAGCAATGCCTATAATTAAAGATGCTGATATCATTGAAACAGTACTGAATGAATATTGCTTATTGCAGAACTCATACTCAATTTTTGAAGCATTAAATTGAGTTGTTTTAACGACTAAGTCTTTTTCTGAAATAAACTGCTGCTTCTTTTGTTTCGAGATGTTCTCTTCACAATCTGTTTTTTTAAATAAAACTCCATGTAAAATTATTACGCTTATATAAAGGAGCACCAGCCCTACAAAAACACTAAAACTCTTTGTGTCAGACAGATAAAATATTCGAATATAATAACCTATAAAAATGCCAGGCAGTGTTCCGATAGTTATTGTTAAAGCAAGAGGCCAGACCATTCTGCCTTCTTTTATGTAGCGGTAAATACCGCCAGGAGTGGCGATAATATTAAAAATAAAATTAGTGGCGCTTGCCGAAGGCCCTGAAAAATTAAAGAAGAACATCTGGAATGGCAGTAAAAGAAATGCCCCTGCAATTCCTGCCATGGATGTAAAAAATGAAATCAGCATGCCGGCAAAGAACGGTATGAAGGCATATGTCTTTACTGACGAAACAGAGAAAAATACATATAAAAAATCCATGTGATATTATAACTTAACTTTACAAAGTTGAAGCCTTAAATTATTATTTATCTATGAAGACATTACGCATTGCGCTTGCACAGATTAATCCAATTGTTGGAGATATTGAAGGCAATACATCCAAAATATGCGATTACATGGAAAAGGCAAAACAATTTGGAGCCAAAATAGTCGTTTTTCCTGAACTTGCAATAACAGGTTATCCCCCAGAAGATCTTCTCCTTAAAAAACATTTTATTAATGACAATCTCAATGCCCTTGATCGCATAAACAAAAATACTGACAATATAACTGCAATAATCGGTTTTATTGACAGCAATAATGGAATTTATAATTCAGCTGCAATTCTCAGCAATCAAGTTTTGATTGGTAAATATCACAAAACATATCTCCCTAACTATGGGGTTTTTGATGAATTTCGTTATTTTAAGGCTGGAACAAGCACCCCAGTATATAAAACTGAAGATATAACTATAGGAATTAATATATGTGAGGACATATGGAGTGAGCAGGGGCCTGTAAAATCTCAAGCAGCTCAAGGTGCAAAACTTATTTTTAATATAAGCGCATCGCCCTATCATATGGGCAAGATTCTTTTAAGAGAACAAATGCTCTCATCAAGGGCAAGCGAAAACAAGGTTGTTATTGCATATCTCAATACAGTTGGCGGCCAAGACGAGCTGGTTTTTGATGGAGGCAGCTTAATAGTAAATGAAAAGGGATTGACAATAGCAAGGGCGAGACAGTTTGAAGAAGAGATGGTTGTTAAGGATTTAACATTCCCAATGGAAGTAATTGAAAATATCTCCGCTTGCAAATTGTCGATTGAAGAAGAAGTTTACAAGGCACTTGTGCTTGGGACAAGCGACTATGTTAAAAAAAATGATTTTAAAAAAGTTGTAATAGGGATCAGCGGCGGGATAGATTCAGCGCTTGTTGCATCAATTGCTGCTGATGCAATAGGCAGGGAAAATGTGATCGGTGTTTTTATGCCGTCTAAATTCACATCAAAAGAGAGCAATGAAGATGCAAAGGAACTTGCTAAAAATCTATGTATAAAAATCTTAGAAGTACCTATAGATGCAATATTCAAAAGTTATCTTAAGATTCTAAACGTAGAATTCAACAAGACTACCGTGGATATAACTGAAGAGAATCTTCAGGCTAGAATCAGAGGCAATATTCTCATGGCTTTTTCTAATAAGTTTGGGTGGTTGGTTCTTACAACTGGCAATAAATCTGAAATGAGCGTTGGTTATGCCACTCTTTACGGAGATATGGCAGGAGGATTTGCTGTTATAAAAGATGTCCCAAAAACCCTTGTATATGATTTATGCAGATGGAAAAATTTTAATGAGGGCAGGGCGGCAATACCAAACAGAGTAATAACAAAGGATCCCTCCGCAGAACTGAAGCCAGAGCAGAAAGACTCGGACACCTTACCGCCGTATGCTTTGCTTGATCCAATACTTAAAGCATATATCGAAGATGACAAAAGCTTTGAGGATATTATTTCAGAAGGATACGACAAGGAATGTGTTGAGAGAGTTATTAAAATGGTTAATAAAAGTGAATACAAGAGGAGACAATCTCCGCCTGGAATTAAGATAACGCCTAAAGCATTTGGAAAGGATAGAAGATTTCCTATTACAAATAAATACAGGAGTTATTAACATGGATGAATTAAGAGAATGTATAAACTGTAATTATCAAAAAGGGTTTAACATTTTTTTTAAACGAACAAAAGGCAAGATCAAGATATGCTTGGTTTGTTCAAACTGCGGACAGTCATATGACCTTGACTGGATAACAACAAACATCAAGGATTTTAAGACAGAAAAAGGCCTTATGTTTTAATCTGCATTCAGTTTAACTTAGAAAATAAAATTTTTAAATCGAGGTTAGAATGTCAAAGGTTTACTTTGTATCAGCAAGATCAAAAAAATGGCAATATAACAATAGCATGCCAGGAAAACTTGAACAATTACTTGAAGAAATTAAACTGATGAAATATTTTGAAAAAAATGAGTGGGTTGCTGTTAAAACTCATTTTGGGTCTGAAGGTGCACACAGGATTATCAGGCCGATTTTTTTGAGGAAAGTTGTAGAAAAACTAAAGGCAAATGGTGCAAAACCTTTTATTGTTGACACGGTTAGGATTAAAGGGCTTGATTACCTCGAAGTTGCAAATCAGAATGGTATAAATCACTTATCTGTAGGTGCGCCTGTGATTCTTGGAGACGGACTTTATGGATATGACAACATTATGGTAAAAGCAGGCACAATTCTTGGCGAGATAGCTGTTGCAAGTGTTATTCATGATGTTCCTGCTATGGTAGTCTGTTCACATGTAAAAGGACATATTCAGGCTGGTTATGGCGGTGCAATAAAGAATGTAGCAATGGGCGGTGTCAGCTCCTCTCATCGCCATAGCGGCTGGAAGTGTGGAAGAGGTGCAATGCACACCATAGGAGAAGGCCGATTAGCATGGGATTCTGGTAAATGCACATTATGCTATCAGTGTCAGGATATATGCCCATTACAGCTGATTGAGTTCAAGGATGAATTGTTTACCTATAAAACGATTGATTGCTGGAGATGCGGACGGTGTACTCGAGTTTGTCCTGCTGGGGCTTTGAAATTACCTGAAGATGACAAAAGATTCATGGCAGCGCTCGCAGAATCAGCGAAAGCTGTCTTAAGCACATTCAAGCCAGGAAAGGTTTTATATATAAATTTTTTAACCGAGATACAGCCTGAATGTGATTGCATGCCAACAGCTGATGTGCCGGTTATGCAGGATCAAGGGATACTGATATCCGATGACATTGTTGCAATAGAGCAGGCAACAATTGATTTGCTATTAAAGGCTAAGCCTCTTCCTGAGTCAGCCATTGAAGGTTCTGATGCAGCGGATATCCTGTTTGCGCTTTCTGAGAAGCCTTATAAGCTACAGATTGAGAATGCTGAAAGGCTGGGGCTTGGCAGCAGTAGATATGAGCTCGTAACTCTATGATCAATCCTATCCTATAATTTAACATAATATATCAAATCAGAAAATGTCAATAAAAAAAACACAAAAAACCTATTAAATATTTTTATAGACGCTATATTACTGGCTTATTCAAAATGCTCATTATTTTTACATTTATTTGCTTTGAATCATATACACGCTTTGCAGGAAAAACTAACAAAGGGAGCTTTGCAGACTGCAAAACAGAAGAAAGAAATTCATCACGCTTTTTTCTATCAAACGACAAATGACTAGAATCATTGAGCTCAACAGCAAGACAAGGAGAAATATTTTTAATATCACATAAAATAAAATCAAGATGCTTTGCTTTTATTTTATTAAACGCAACAAGACTTTTGCCTTTAGGCGATACTACATCAAGCAAACGAACTTTAACAAAAACAACATAAGGCAAACCAGAAAGAGAAGAAAGAAGAGACTCATAAAAAGAGAGTTCAGCTTTTGACAACAAAGAACCACGACAAAAATAAGAATCTAATTTCACAACCCCAAGACGAGAACGATAAAAAAAGTAAAGCAAAACAAAAAGAAAAAAAACAAACAAAAAAACTAGCGAAGAATTCATATCAACCCCCCATTCGAATTTGAATTAAAAACAACTTCCCATAATTTACGAGGATAGTATATATAACACCGCCCACGCTTGTAAACATTATCCTCATAAAGAAAAGCACGCCCGCGATACCAGTAATAATCAAAAAGCTCAGAAACAGAGCCAAAAAACTGAACAGCCTTACAAAGAGCAGATAAAGATTGACGATAAAAAGCCTCTATTCGTGAACTGCCTATACGGCGCATTGCCGAATCAAGACCAAGAGCCTTGCCTACATACTTCATAAGATAACCGACTGAAAGAGATTTAACATGGCGTATATCAGCATTGCCATGTTTCCAGTAACTTTGTATCTTTAAAATATCTTCTTTCGTAAACTCTGTCTCATATTCAAAAGCCATGATTATATGCCAGTGCAAAACCTTATCGCCATACCTCATCAAACGCTTTTCCTGTATCTCTGCTGTCCAAATATAAATCAAAGAACCATAACGCTTACGCATACAATTAAAAAAATGATTTAAAAAACGAGGAGAATAGGACTCTCGCCTCTGAGTTAAGGTTATATGTTTAACAACCTTATTAGAAGAAAATTTTATCTTGTTCAGAAACCCTTTAGAAATTCTGTCATACCTTGCCTTAGATAAATCAACCTCAAACTCCTCACCGGTCTCTTTATGCCGTAAACGCAAGAACTGAGACGAAGCAAATAAACTTTTACGAGACATCACAACCCCCCGAAAAACAAAGATATTCAGTAAAAATACAAAAAATTGGTATGACTTATATAACATATATTACTAAATCCCTTTCTTAGGGCTACCAGAAGCAAATCAAGAGCTTGAAGCGTTAAAGACTGCCTATATGCCCCAAAAGAACCGCATACAAAGCCGTCAAGTTCTCTTTTAGCGTGGTTGCCCTTAAGGGGTGTCTTGTTATGGCTTGTCGAGAATGAGAGGCTCCTACAAAGAATAACGCAGTCGAGGATAGGGCAGGGAGAGGCAGCGCGGAGCTAGCGCAAACCGCTTGCTGCCTCTGGTACTGCCACACTATCTTAATTAGATTTATTTTCATCAGGAGACAAATAACTTTTAAAAGTTATACCACCGACCTCCTTGTTAATTAAACGACGAGAAAAAGGTTTGATATAATTCAAATCAGGCGGATAATACATATCAATAAAATTTTTGTATTGAGAATAGAAAGTAAAAAAAGAACAAGAAAGACAAGGATCCTTTAAAGAAGTAAACCAAAGATGAGGAGAGGGAAGATTTTTATCAGTCAAAAGCTGCTTAGTATCATAAAATTTTACATACACACCGCCAAACCTTACAATTCCTGCACCGACAAAAACAGTTTTGCCTTCTGTTTCCATGCCCTTGTTAGCCCATCGTTTAACAAGTAAACCAAGATTAGGAAAAAGACGAAGACCAAAAGGAGCAAAATGACGAAGGTTCTTAAGCTCATAGGATATATCAGCCAATTCTCTCATTTGCCTATCAACAGCACCCCGAAGCTGAGAGACAATAATTATATCAAAGCCAAGTTTTCTTGACATTGAAAAAAACTGAACAAGACGCATGCTTGTATCCTTCCATTGCCTCGCGTTCAAATCAAGATGAATTTCATCCCAAATAAAAAGACGAGAGGATTCTTGAGCTGAGCCCAAAGAGAAACACAACTCAACTGCTGTATCAAGAGTAGAAGAATAAATATATCTAGAGCTATAAGATTTAGCAAGGAACAAACGAAACAAACGAAGCGTAGGCATAGGCGAAAGAAAAAATTTTACAAAAGAAAACAACCCCTTTGAAACATACTGAGCGAGGACATAATCCCAAAAATCAACAAGGCGAATATTTGTATAAACCACCTTGTCAGTGTAAATGAGAGTATCAATAATTTTTGTAACAGCCCAAAGAGTTTTCCCAGAACCGAGACGACCAACAACATGAACAACCATGTTTAACCCCCTTTTGTTTTTATTTTTAAAAACTCAAAAAGACCAGATACCAAACATCATGCCAGTGCAGTTTGAAGCAACCTAAACGATCTGGCTAAGCCGTTTTAAACTTTTTTTTTTGTATTTTTGGCTTTTCAACCCAGCAAGCAAGAAAAAGATACTTACCAGACTCAAAACCTTCACACTTAAATTTACGTTTTCTTTCAAAACAACTCAAACATCTTGCATCTAGCTTTTTTATCATTTCATAACCCCTTTAATTTTTTTATCATGTACATACCGGACCACCACCACCACCACCGCCTATTATTCCGCCAATGCCAAGAACACGAAGAAGAAAACGCACAAGACAAAAAACAAGATAAAGTAACAAAAACATCCTAAACCAAGACAAATCAGGAAAAGTCAACTCTATAGCTCCAAAAAAAGGTACAGATAATACAAAGGGTACAAAATCATCTGGGGAAAAATCGAAAAAATCAGAAATCCAAAAAAGAACAGAAAAAGGAAAAGCAGAATTAAGATTATTAATAACATCATCAAAAGAGGATGAGTCAAAAAAAGGATTGCAACCAGAAGAACAACTAAAATAAAAAGGACTAATATCATTCTCGGAAATAATAGAAGGTGGCAAAAAATAGGAATAATTAAAAGAATAACGCAGACCTATATCAACAACCAAACTTTCAACGTGGGTTATGTCCTGCAACTCCACAAAAGTAGTCTCATCAGTTTCAATATCATATTTTTCTACTTTAATAACTGAATGAGGATTACTAAAACATTCTTCTTCTACTTCTTGACCATCATAAAAAAATTTATGCTCGAAAGTTAGCAAAACCTTGCCTGCCTCCACACCCTCACAAGTAGTAAAATAATTAAACCTATATTCAACAGGCTTTGTCTCAGGGTTACACTCCGAGCCATACACCTCACAAGAGCCAAGAGTATTAACACAAGGAAGACAACTGCAATCAGACGGACTGAAATATGAGCCAGAAGAACAAGAGAAAGGCACACAGGGTATTGGATCAGGTTTATAACCTGTCAATACACCTGCAAAAACATTAAACATCTTACTGCAAGAGCCATTTTGATTTTTATACCCAACAGCACAATCGGAAGAATAAAACAAAACAGAGTCTGTAACCATCTTAAAAGATTGAGTAGCCATCTTTTGATAACCGTCACATTGAGGAAAAGAAGCAGACAAAAAAGCATCTATATCAGACATAGGATAAGTACCAGTATCACCTGCATAAGGAAAAAGACGAAAAATAAACTTCCCATTTGTTGGAGTTTGCATATAAGTAGTAAAATTCAAAGCAACAACGACAGGCACTCTGTAGACCAATCCATAATAATTAAAATCATCAATACGAAAAGGAAAAGACGAAGAACCCTGAAAGGTAGAGTCGTAAGAAAAAGATGAACCCTTCCAAAACAAAGTGTAATCAGTAGGAAACGAAGTAGGCGAAAAATTAAAATATGGAGTGCAATCTTCTGCAAAAGAAACAGAAGACAAAAAAGATATTAAAATAAAAATAATTATCTTTATTTTAAGATCTTTAACCAACGAAGTATCACCCTTCCAACCCAAAAAGAAGAATAAAAAGCAATGAAATATTTTATGAGAGTAGCACCTTCTGAAATTGGCAAGAAATAAGCTGCATATTGAATAAACATAAAATCAGAAATATGAAACGAAGGAGGCTGATATTGTGGAAGCAAATTAAGCAAACCAGACAGGAAAGAATTCAATTGACCTGCCAACTGATTTAAAAAATCAAAAAAAGCAGTAATAATCAAACAAACAAAATCACTTAAATATGCAGAGAAAAAATCAGAAATCCACTGAAAAGCATCCGAGACGCTAAAGCAACCAGGAAGAAGAAACAAACAAAGACAAAGAACAATTATTTTTTTCATATTACATACTCCAGAAGATGTCTAACAATTTGAAAGATAAGTAAAGCTATAAGAGCAATACGAAGAAAAGTAAAAAAAACATCAAAGACACCAAGAGACAAAAAAGAAAAGGGACGAATTGTTAATCCTGTCATTGTTAGCTCAACCTCAGAAAGAGATATGGGCTCAACAGCAGACATTTCATCCAAAAAATTATATGCAACTGCCACAAGATTAATAGGAAAAGATGAACGAAATTGAGACATCAAATCGTCAAACCCAGAAGGATTGAACTCTGCAGAACATTCAGCACTCGCAAGAACAGGAACAAACAAAAACAACAATAAGAAAAAAGAAAAAAATTTCACAATAACCCCCTTTAGATTTTTACTTCCCTCTGAACGTAAAGAAAAAACACGAACAGAGGGAAGAATTTAAACTACTTTGTTATCTTGCGTATAAGTCTCCACGCAAGAGGAATACCCACTACTAGCCCGATAAGGATAGTAAAAGCAGGCAAACCTGTTGTTATCTGGCTCGATATACCAGCAGCTATCTCTGTCCAGTCCATACAAACCCCCTTTCTAAAATTTTTCACGAACACAAAGTATCCGTGTTTTAGCGCTAAAACTTATGTTAAAAGTGTTTTTGCAATCCGAATTACAACAAAAGCGCCAAGCAAAATAGCGCCGATTTTTACAAAACCCCAAAAACCTAAAAGTAGAATATCCATAAACCCCCTAAGAAAATATTTTATAAAGAAAAAGACAAAACAACATGGCACACGAAGCACCAACGCAATACAGCAAAATATTTGGTGATGAAGACTCAGAAACACAAGACAAAGCCGTTAATGCATAAGAATTCCAAGCAACATCTGTACCATATGAAACTTTCAAAATATGATTTATTGAATCGCCACGAAGATTAACAATAAAATTTGTAGAAGGAAAAACAATAACCGTTTTTGAGACACTTGAAGTTGTAAAATACATTTCATATCTATTAGAAGTTAAATTAACAAGACGAAAAGAACCAACAGATTGACCATTTAAAGGACAAGTAAAATCATAAAAACCAGAAGAAGGTAAAGAATAAGAAATAGTGGGCAAGCATAGCAAAAACAAAACAACGGACGAGAATAAAGATCTATACTTACCCACTTTAGATTATACCTCCACTGCGAACTGAACCCGAACGTTTGCAAAAGCAACAATGTCAGTATTAACTGGAACTGGTTTTTTCGTCAGAAGAAACACAACATCTGAACCAGTACCGTCAGGACGAGAACACAAAACATTTGCAAAACTACCACCTTTCTTTGTGCTACCAGTAGAAATAACTTTTCCCTTAATCTCAACTTTCATAAACCCCCTTTAAATCTTTTTTTTTTTTTACTTTCAACATTCCTCGAAGAAGAATGATTAAGCCTAAAAGTAACAGTGCCAGAAGGACACAAAAGACATGTCAAATCACCTGACCTACCGAATAGGTGATTACCACGAAAAGAAGAAAACTGAAAACCACCAGAAGTAAGTATCTTTTCAACATTTTGTTGACTTTCAGATAATGAAAATTTATATTTCTGATTTATTCTCATTCTCAACCTCTGATAAATTGTTAAGACAACTTTTTAAATAAAAAAAGTTCGCAACAGGCTCAACAAAATAACCACGAGACTTAACAAAAGAAACAAGTTCAGCATCCGAAAATGGAGAAGGGCTATAAACTCGGTAACCTTTAACTGTCAGATATTCCATAACATAACCCAATGAATGTACATCAGATACCTGCTGAGGCTCATTAACAGGCAAAGAAGGCAAAGGATAAAGACGATTAAGCATTTTTAGAACATGACCTATAAACTGCGGTGATAAATCCAAACCCTCAAGAACATCCCGAAAATCAAGACGTGTAAACTTTGCAACCAATTTATCAGAATCATATAAAACATAATGCTTTCCTGTGTTTTCCAATCTCAAAGCCACGGAAGAACCCCCTTTTTAAAAGATTAATCACATTTAACATAATATATCTTATCAGACATAGGGTTTAAACACAAACTGTTGATAAGCTGTTATTAAACACGGTAAAAACCACTTCTATGCTAAGTCATTGCTGGGGTTGTACGGTTTTGATTGAGTTTTAGGCAGTTAAAAAATCTTTTAATATCAAATAGTTTCAGATGATTATTGGGCTTCCAAAAAGCGTATTGTTTTTTACTCCTTCTACCCTGACTAATAGCAAGGTTCCGCAGAGATTTGTATTTATCGGTATATGAATTTTCAAGTAATTACTTGTTGTGCCAATGCACTTATCATTGTAAGTTTTATTTTCAATGAGAGTTTGCAGTGTTTTTCCAATTTGGGAAGTCATATACTTTGATTTTTTTTGCTTGTTGAGTTCATTTAATTTTTGTACACGGGTTTTTTTAACAGTAGATATAATTTTATCTGGCATGATTGATGCCTTTGTGTTTGGACGTTCTGAAAAAGGGAAGATGTGGATATAAGAAAATGGCAATTGCTCAAGCATATCATGGGTTTCATGAAATTCTGATTCCAATTCTCCCGGAAACCCGACTATAACATCTGTCCCAATAGAAATGCCCGTGAATTTTTTGTAAATAATCTCTATTTTTTCTCTAAAGTGCTCTGGTGTATATTGTCTGTTCATGAGGCGCAATGTTTTTTTGCTGCCGCTTTGTAATGGTATATGCAGATGATTACATATCCTCGAATCTTGCATTAATTCAATCAGTGGCTCATCCAGTTCATTGATTTCTAATGAACTCAAGCGAATTCTGTTAATTTTAGAGCCATTTAGTATTTTTGTCAGCAGGTCTGACAATCTCATGTGTTCATTGAAGTCTTTTCCATACATGCCAAGATGAATACCAGTAAGTACAATTTCTTTGTAACCAGATGCTACAGCATTATTGATCTGTTTTAATATGGTTTCTGGTTCAATGCTTCTAGAAGAGCCCCTAGCCATTGGAATGGAGCAATAACTGCATGAATTATTGCATCCGTCTTGAACCTTAACAAAGAATCTGCTTCTGGAACATGTTTCATAATCTAAAGCATTATATAACATATTAGGAGACAATATGCTTATAATATCAAGCTTTTTTCTGTTTTGAATCACTGCCTCTACGCCTTTCATTTCTTTGACTAACGCCTCATTTAGTTCAGAGTAACAGCCTGTTACATATACTCTTGCCCCTGCCCTGTTAGCCTTTCTAATTAACTGTCTTGAATGATAATCGCTTTTTAAAGTGACTGTGCATGTATTGATGACGCAAATATCAGGGCTGTTGGAAATATTTACTATTTCATGTCCGGTTTTTTTTAGAGCACTTTCGATCATACTGCTTTCAGTCTGATTTACCTTACATCCGAGGGTCAATACTGAAATTTTCATTTACACCTTAAGTATTGCTTTAAGCGAGTGTTTCAATGCTTTTGTTATTTCGACATTAATAATTTTACCTGCTAAAGATCTATCACCTTGGAAATTAACTATCTTATTTGATCTTGTTCGTGCAATCATATTTTCACTCACAACATTATATGTTTCTTCAACAAGCGCTTCCTGAATTGTTCCTACAAGAGATTTATTTTTTTTCAAAGTTATCTTGTCCTGAAGCTCAAGTATCTGATACAGCCTTTCGGATTTTATATTATCTGGAACATGCTTATCCATTTCTGATGCTTTTGTGCCATGTCTTGTTGAGAAGTTGAAAGCAAAAATACCATCGTATTCAATGTTCTTAAGGGCATTCATCGTTGCAGCATGATCTTCATCTGTTTCTGAAGGAAACCCGGCAATTATATCTGTTGTAATAGATATTTCAGGGATAGTTGTCTTGAGTTTATTGATTTTAGCCATATATTCTTCAAAAGAATAACCCCTGTTCATTAACTTTAATATCCTGCTTGACCCGGATTGCAGGGGCAGATGTAAGTGTTCACAAACTTTTGGCAGCTCTTTAATGCACAATATAAGGTTGTCTGAAAGATCTCTGGGATGTGATGTTACAAATCTTATTCTTTCTATTCCCGAAATCAAATCTATCTTTTTAAGAAGTTCTGGAAAATCAAGATCGCTTTTGTATGAATTAACATTCTGTCCTAAAAGTGTAATCTCCTTTACACCATTTTCAGCTAAAGAAGATATCTCTGTTAAGATGTTTTTGCTTGGCCTGCTTTTCTCCCTGCCCCTTGTGTACGGAACAATACAGTAACTGCAAAAATTGTTGCAGCCATACATTATAGAAACCCATGATCTGTACTTGTCGTTTCTTGATACAGGAAGGTCTGTGTATTCGATTTCAGGATTATCTTCAATCGAAATTACCGGTCCATTTGTTTTTATTATTTCTTTTAATTTTTGAATGTTTTGCGGACCAAATACATAATCTACATGTGAATTATTTTTTGATAATGTCTTGCCATGCTGTTGCGCCATACATCCAGCTACAGCAATTTTAAGCCCTGGATTCCTTTTTTTTAGATTCTTCATCCTGCCAAGTTCGCTTCTGAATTTCTGCTCAGCTTTTTCCCTTATACTGCAAGTGTTAAATATCACAATATCTGCATCTCTAGGCGCTTCTGTAAGTTTATACCCTTCTTCCAGAAGAAGGCCTGCCATCTTCTCAGAATCATGAACATTCATTTGACAGCCAAATGTGTGGATATAGACTTTTTTATCAGACATAAATGAAATTTAACATGTAGACATTACTCTAGGCAAGTTTCTGAATGTTCTAAGTAGTTTTTTTGACAAAAATCTCTTTTGCAATTTCAGGATCAACAGCTATTGTCGCCTCATCAATCTGTATAACATAGGATGGTTTTTTCTGTAAAAGCTTAATAATGCTTCCTGCTGATATCCCCATAGAGCTCAGTTTGTTTAACCTTGATGTCTCAGCTGAGACGATAAACACAATCCTTCCTTTTACCCCGACTTCAAAATCAGTCAGCCTTACAACAAGAGGTTCAATCTCAATCTTGTATTTTTTGCAGCATTCACCTCTTGGAATTGGCTTTCCATGAGGACATTTAGGCGGATGCCCTAAAAAAGTGCATACTCTTTCTGTCAGATTTTCACTTAATATATGCTCCATTTTACAGGCATCTGCCTCAATAGATTTTTCAGGCAATTCAAATACTTCCGTGAAAAGCTGTTCAGCCAGCCTGTGTCTTCTTATAAGGTCTTTTGCAAGCTTGCGGCCTTCTTCAGTCAGCTTAAGTCCATGATCATCTATCACAATAAGTAGTTTCTGTTTTTTTAATTCAGCCAATAATTCCTCAAAATTTTCATCGTCTGAACTCAGCTTAAATCTGTTGAAGTCAGGCTTTTTCTCCTCTTCAAGCAGCCAGAGAAGCTCAAGCGCTTCGTCTATTCTTTCTTGTGATACCATAAATCCCTTTTTTAAATTTGATTAAACGGCAATATTAATGACATTACTTTGTCAAAACTTTTTCTGTGTATTGGACATGGCCCATAATGCTGTAAGCTGTCTAGATGTTCTTTTGTCCCATATCCTTTGTGTTTTTCAAAGCCGTATTGTGGATATAGCTGGTGATACTGCTGCATTAATCTGTCCCTTACAAACTTAGCAATGATCGAGGCAGCTGCGATTGATGCACTCAGGGATTCTCCTTTTATTGGAGATAGCTGCTGAATGTTCACCTTTGGCAATTTTACTGCATCAATTAAAAGAAAATCAGGTCTGTCTAAGAGATCCTCAACTGCATTTTCCATGGCTAGTTTTGTTGCTTTAAGAATATTCATTCTATCTATTTTGTCAGCCTCAACTATTCCAACTCCAACATCAAGGCAGGAACTCAAAACCTCATAAAACAATGTTTGTCTTTCTTTTTCAGGAACTTTCTTTGAATCTCTTAACCCGTTTATTCTGGTTTTAACTGAAAGAACCACTGCAGATGCTACAACCGGCCCTGCGAGTGGTCCTCTTCCTGCTTCATCTATCCCTGCAATTATTGCGAACCCCTTTTTTCTGTAGGATTCATCATATTCGTAGAGATTCATCCCTACTCTTCTTTTGAAATTTCTCTTTCTTTTTCTTTTATTTTTGTTCCCTTGCCTTTTTTGCCTCGAAGATAATAAAGCTTTGCCCTGCGCACAGAACCCTGCCTAATCACCTCTATATTGTCTATGATTGGCGAATAAAGCGGGAATATCCTCTCGACTCCAACACCGAATGAGATTTTTCTTACAATAAATGTTTCTTTTGTGCCGCTTCCGCGTCTTGAGATAACAACACCTTCAAAAGGCTGGAGCCTTTCTTTATCGCCCTCAATAACTTTTACCATGATCTTTACTGTATCACCAACGCGAAATTTTGGCATTTCCTTCATATAGCTTTGTTCAACAGTATCAACAAGATTCATTTTTATTCCTCCCTTATCTCTGACAACAATTTATGATCTTCTTCTTTTAGTGATATCTTTTTAATGAGGTCAGGTCTTTTAAATAAGGTCTGCCTCAATGCCTCTTTTCTTCTCCAAAGCGATATATCCCTGTGGTTTCCTGAAAGAAGTACATCAGGGACATCATGACCACGGAATTCAGGTGGTCTTGTATAATGAGGATAATCTAGTATTCCCCAACTAAATGACTCTTCTTCTGTTGAGCGTTCATCTCCCAACACTCCTGGAATAAGCCTCGCAAAGCTGTCTATTATAACTAAAGCAGGCAATTCTCCGCCAGTTAAAATATAATCCCCTATCGATATTTCATCATCAACAAGCATTTTTCTAACCCTCTCATCAATGGCTTCATATCTTCCGCATATAAAAATAAGAGATGCACTGTCTTTAGACATTGAGAGGGCTATATTTTGGTCAAGTACTGTTCCCTGAGGGCTTAGCATTATAGTACGCCTTGGTATGCCGTCAGCTTTTATTGCCTCAACAGCTTTGAAAAAAGGTTCTGGTTTCATAACCATTCCTGCTCCGCCGCCATAAGGATAGTCATCAACTGTTTTGTGTTTGTCATCAGTAAAGTCACGCAAATTATGCACTTTAATAGATATAATTTTTTTCTCAATGCCTTTTTTTATAACACCTGTATTAAAATATGAATGAAATATTTCTGGAAATATAGTGATTATGTCTATCTTCATTTTGCCCTTGAGAGAAGACCTTATTTTATTTTTTGCTGCAGGATAGTTTTTTCTTTAAGCAGTTTTTCTGCATTTACCTTATCCCCTGATTTCTCATAGACAGAGGTTAATGCATCGATCGCTATTATCGTGCCTTCCATGTCACCAGCATTTCTACTTACTTCATATGCACGGATGAAATAACTTTTTGAATCTTTTAATTCTCCCTGTCTGAAACATAACTCTCCAAGGCTTCTTAGCGTAAGAGCTATCTTTTTGCTGTCGCCTATTTTTTTATCTATTTCCAGTGCATTTTCGTAAAGTTTTCTGGATTCGCTGTAATTTTTCTTGATCATATTCAAATCTGCAAGCAGACGAAGAGAATTGGATTCTTCTTTTGCCTGATTATTGCTTATATTAAGCTTGAGCGCTGTGCCAGCATACAAAAAAGCTTCGTCGTATTTACTTTCAATCAAGGCGATTCTTGAAAGGATATTCCACCTGCTTCCTTCTCTTGTTCCTTTGTGAAGAGATAACGATTTTTTTGCATATTCTCTTGCCTCAGCAAGTTTTATTTCTTTAAGATAAAGCCTTGCATTTTCAAAAAGTGCTTCTGACATTGTTGCGTCATTGATTCCCTGAAGCGCAAAAATATCGTTTATATATTTATGCGCTTCTGCTGTATCTCCTTTTTTAGAATAAAGAACCGCGATGTTTAACATATTAACTGCTGTTCCATCTGTGTTCTCGATGGAACGATTCAATTTTAAAGCTTCCAGATTATAATTTAACGCTTTTTCGTAATCACCCTTTTCAGCGGCCTTAAGTCCCTTTTGGTTATATTCGATTGCCTTTGTATGAACAACAGGAAGAGTTTGGATTTGCTGTCCGCCACAGGCATAAAGAGAAAAATATATAGATGTAATTAGCAATAAAAACAGCAATTGTTTTCTATTCATAGCTATCACCATATATCTGTTTGTTTTTGGGTTCTTCGATGAACAACCTGATAGGCCATATCTGTTTCAGTGATCTCACGACCTCGTCTGTGCCGTCAAGTGCGTCTTCTGTCTTGCTCATGACCGCAGGTATTTTTGGAGAAGATTTATCAACTGCGTCTTTAAGTTTGGCTGTTGTTTTTTCGAGATTGTCCATTGTTCTGTCAAGTTTTGCCATTGCAGGAGTAATATTTGATATTGCCTTATCAACATTCGCTCTGGTATTTAACAATCCTGATGAAAGTGTTTTTAGATTGCTGATTGTTTTTTTCAGATCTCCTTGCGGGTCGTTTATATAAACAAGTATATTTTTTATTTCACCTATTAGCGGCTTTACTTCTTCAAGAATTTCCTCAACGCCCTTCCCTTTCTCAAATTGTATGGATGAATCATTCTGTATAATTGGTTTATCCATACTGCCAACGGTAATGGCAATAATGCTCTCGCCTATTAAGCCTTCTTTCCCAAGAAGCGCTTTTGAGTCTTGTCGAATCCATTTTTGATATTTTTTATTAATTGTCAAGACAACTTTAACTTTTGCGTTCTCATCAAGCGAGAGTTCCTGTATCTTGCCAATTTTAAAGCCAGACAGCTTAACAGGCATTCCTTCAAAAAATCCTGTGCCTTTTTCCACAGTGAGATGTATCCTGAATGTTTTTGTGAATATGCCACTTTCCATGCCGATAAAAATAAGCGTGGCAATAATCCCTATGACAGCGATTGCAAAGAACAACACTGCTTTTCTGCCAAGATTAATAAACCGAGGATCAGTCTCTTTCATCAAATCTCCCGTTTTTCAGGATATGAATTTTTGATGGGCTTATGTCTCTGAGAGATGTTTTGTCTGAAGCAAGAAATAAGGATGCCCTCCCCTCTTTCTCGAAATGAAATGAAGACACAAGATTATGCACCTTTTCTCTGACATTCTGACTCAACCCATCAAATATAGAGTCATATATTATAAGTTCAGGCTCCGTAAGCATTGCCCTTACAAGTCCTGCAAGACGTTTCTTGTACAATGGAAGCGGTCCGGGAAGTATTGTGATTTCTTCATCATATCCTGCTTGCTCCAGGAGTTTCATCATTTTTTGTTCTGAATACAGATGAGATTCAGGTGAATGATAGGAAACAGGCAACATGATGTTCTCACCTACTTTCAGATTACTTATTAGCCCGCCATTTTCAAAAACTACTCCCATCATTTGCCTTACCTCATTGAGCTCATTGTCTGAAATTATTGATAAATCTTTTCCTAAAATATATATTTTGCCTGAATCAGGTTTTACAAATCCTGTCAAGAGCTGGAGCAGAAGACTCTTATCAAAACCTGTTTCTGTGACAACAGCACAGATGTCGCCTCTTGAGACTGAATAATCTGCACATTCCAATAGCCCCTTCAGGCTTACACATTCAATTTTTATCATATGAAAAATATAAAAGTTATTATACCATCAAAAATAAATACAAGAAACAGGCTCTGTATCGTCGCCCTGGTTGTAGCCTGTGGTATCTGGGTAATGCTTTTTTTTACTTTAAATCCTTCATAGCAACTGACTAATGAAATCAGCAGACCAAAAAAAAGGCTTTTAATAAGTGAGACAGTCAGATCATTCATACTGAGAGATGACAGTATGCCTTTCACAAATTGTTCAAACGGCACACCCCAGAAAACTGAAGTTATAGTTATGCTTCCCAAGATGGCTGCAAACTCAAAATAGAAGGTAAGCATTACTGACGACAACGTCAAGGCTGCGACTCTTGGCAAGATGAGATAACGCACAGGGTCTATTCCCATAGTTTCAATGTTTTCTATTTCGCCCTGCACATTCATCGCTCCAAGCTCCGATGAGACTGCAGTCACGCTGCGGGCAATAATAATTATTGCAGCCAGTAAAGGACCCAGTTCTCTGACTACGACCCAGACAAGTATTTTACCGGTAAGCACAGCGCTTCCCAATCCAACGAGACTTGTTATCTGAGTGATTATAACAATGCCAATGAGTATCCCGATTATCATCATTTTTCTGAATGTTTCTATCCCGCCAAAATAAATTTGTTTTAGAAAGACTGATCGAACAGCATCAACCTTTAAATAAGGGAGATTTTTGAACACATAAAAAAGAAGCCCTAGCGGTTCAGTAAAGGTATCAAATAATCCGGAATATTTTATTTTCATTTATGCATTTAAGAAAATTATTTCGTTGTTTTCAAAAATACCGCTGTTTCTGAAAATTCAGCAGGGATTTGCTGTTTATTGCCTGTTGGTTTTTCCTTCAGAACAACTCCGCGTGTTTTGATCCCAACTATCCCCGATCTGGTTTTTATATCATACACTCCGCTTAGCGGCTCTACATCAATCTCTCCTAATTGTGATGTGCTTGCATAAACAATAATGTTTTCCTTGCCAAATGGAGGCGCTACCTCGAGTTCAAACTTGTCTTCCCCAGAGGGTATTTCATAAACAACCCCGCCGTTAAAATAATTATTTTCCCTATGAGGGTTAGGCAAAAGCTGGACAAGTTTGCCGGCTGCATCCTTATAAACAACTCTTGCGTAAAAAGGTTTGTTGCTTTTTATATAAACCTTCATTTTTTCGCCCTGTTTGTATTCTTTTTTCTCAGACCACATTTTAATATATAGCGGAACAGAAGGATCATCAGTTATCAAACTGTCTTTTGAAATTTTTTCCAATGCTTTTTCATCGGGTATTATCTCTGCCTTGATCTTTATGTTCAGGCAGTCACCCATAGCGTCGTCTTTATACCACTTTTTCTCAAGTTCCTGGATTATTTTTACATTTGCATTTGCATAGGCAGCCACAATGTCTTTTTCGAGTTCAAAGTTTTTAACATGTGTCTCGCTTTTTATATAAGTTGTTGTTTTTTCGACTGCCTTTTTCTTTGCATCTGTAAGAGCAGTCTGTTCTGTCTGTTTTCTTGACTTGTCCTCGCCCATACATGCATAGCCTTCAGACTCAGTTATTGTGGATTGAGCGGCATAAAGGCTTGATATATTGAACAACGCTAAAAACAATAAAACAAGCAATCTATGCATATATTCTCCTCCTAAAACTATTATTCTCCGTGCAGGATGAAAACTGCCCAGTAAAACGGATTGGGATATTTTTGTTTTATTTCTTTTCTCGTGAGTCTCAATGCTTCTGTGCTGCTCTTACCGGATTTTATATGCTTGTAGAAGCTCTCCATGTATTCGACCGTTTCTTTTGATGCTACTTCCCAGAGGCTCACAATAACACTTCTTGCTCCTGCGTGTTGAAATGCCCTTGCAAAATTTGAAACTCCTTCCCCTTCAATAATTTTCCCTTTGCCTGTGGAGCATGCAGAAAGCACTATCATGTTTGCATCAAAACCTAGTTCCAAAACCTCGGTTAAAGTCAGGAACCCGTCGTCATTGTCTTTATTTTCTACCTGGCCAAGAATTATAAAAGGCTCTGTAATGCCCTGCACTTTCCCTGGGAGGTCAGCGTGTGTGGCAAAATGAAGATAGCGGTAATCTTTTAACGCTACTTTTCTTAGATTTGTTTCATTCGCTGAAATATTCAGAAGTACATCAGGCGGTATAGGCTGAACATTAAAAAGCCTTGCAATTGTTTTTACTTCTGTTTCTGTTTCAGGAAGTGGCGGATACATGATTTCTTCCCACTTGCCTTCTGACCCGGTTTTTGGAAGAATTGTGATGCCTCTAAATGCGTATTGATTCAAATTCTGGGCAAGTAAAGATTTTTGCGGCTTGCCTTGTTTGTAAGCAACATAGCGCGGATCATTTTTTTCATAGACCGGGTTTGCTATGCCGAAGAAAATTTTATTTGCCTGGGATGGTTTTAACATTCGTGTAAGTGCAAGGGCTGTTGCAGACTGGGAATAAGTTGTCGTCCACTTGTCGCTTACATAAAGATGTTCTTTTAGATTGCTTCCTTCTTTAACAAGTAATGCTTCAAACGGCAAGAGTCCGAGAATACCATCCGGAACTATTATTAGCCTTTCAGTGTCTTTAATATTTTTTAATGCATCAGAGAGCAATAAATCATATAATTCCTTTGCTGATTTTGATGAAAAATCCAAAGGTCTGTTTGAAACAAAAGGTTCCAAAAATTGTTTCACCCTTCTTTCAAGTTCTTCTTTTGTAATTTTTATCTTGTGGACATTCTGGACTCCTTTGCTTTTCACCACAAATACAGTGGTTGTGTTATCTCCTATACTGAACTCCACCAGAACTTCCTTTTCTCTTAACTGCAGTTCTACAGGGGATAAAGGCCGCGGATACTTCAGGGCAGCATATCTAGGATAATCTCTTCGCAAAAGGGATATATGAGATTCTAATTTCCTTAAGACATCTTCTTTTTTCTGAGATAGTTTTTTTACTTCCTGTTCTCCTTGTGACAATGCCTTCTCCCAGTTTTTTTCTATCAAGCTGAGTTCTTCAAACAGTCCCTTTTCTTTTTTTCTAATGCTTTCCGGGATTTCAGATTCATCATATCCTTTTGAAGAATTAGCTATTGTTTCTAGGAGAGTTCGTGCCTTTGTAAGCTCTGCAAAATAAAAAGCAACAGAAGCAGGGTCTTTTCCGTATGCATTAAATACATCAGGCATCCTTGTCTTTTTCTCTGTCAGCTCTGAAAGCATATTAACAAGTTCCCTATGAGGCGTGAGGCGGCCAATATATCGGCTCCCACCAAAAAAACCTGTTTTTTCATTAATTGTTTGGCGCATCTCTTCTATTATCTTTGCAGCCTTTAGGAACTCTTGAGATGAATCATTAAGCACTCCCTTGCCTTTTAACACCATGCCCATCTGGACATGATAATCAAAATGACGGTTCATGCTATTTCTCCATGTTGGCGGGTTTTCCTGAATCAGTATCTGTGCTTCATTAAATCTGTTTGTCTCAAGATAAACCTGTATCAGGCCGGGATGAAGCAACACATTTGGCTTGATCCTTTCCTTCAGCATCATTCTTTCTAAAAATACATTTTCTGCATTTTTATATTTTTTTTGTTTGAGATAAACTGCGCCGATATTATTTAGCCTGAGAGCGATGGAATGAGGATTGTTTAATTGTCTGTCAATTTTCAAGGCATCATTTAGATAATTAATTGATTCATCGTACCTGCCAAGCTTAAAATAGAGCATGCCAATATTATTTAAAACATATGTTAGAGACATAGGCCTGTTTAATTTTTTTTCAAGAACAAGAGCATCATTAAGATATGCAAGCGCTTTGTCAAACATTCCTATGTCAGAATATTTATTGCCGATATTATTCAGCGCTGTGGCAATAGTCGGTTCATTCCGTAGATCTCTGCCTATCTTTAAAGCATTCTCATAATAGGAAACAGCTTTTTGATGCTGGTCTAGGTTGTCGTAAAGCGCGCCCATATTATTAAATGTAACTGACATTTCGAGATTGAAGTTGTTCTTTTTTTGTATCTCGAGTGCCTCCATATAATATGGAATAGATTTATCATATTTCATGAGGTCAGCATATGCATCGCCTATGTTTGTCAGAGTTATAGATATTTCCAGCTGGTTATTTATTTTTTTATTGATGGCAAGCGCCTCTTCGTAATAAGAGATGGGTTTATCATACTGACCGAGTTTTGCATAAACATTGCCTATCAGATTGAGATTTGCCGCCACCGCCTGTGTGTCTTTCAATTCCCTATTCAGCTTAATTGACTCATTGAAATACGACATCGCGTCTTGGTATTTTCCGAGAGAATTTAACGCTTTGCCTGAATGAAAAAGAACAATTGCCAGGCTTGTTTTATCGCCGAGTTCCCTGAAAATCCTTTCTGATTCTTTTAAAAAAATCAAAGACTTTTCGTATTGGTTGAATGTCTCTCTGTATATTGCTCCAACATTGAACAGATTGGTTGCAATACCGTCTTTATTGTTTCTCTGTCTTTCAATTTTCAAAGCCTCTTCATAATACGAAAGCGCTTTTTTATCATCGCCAAGCGCCTCATAACTCCTGCCGAGACCATTAAAGTTAGAGGATCTGCATTCAAGATCAGCCGCGCATAATGATAAAGATTTTTGATAATAAGAAAGAGCTTCATTATATTTTTTTGAATTGTATGCCTTTTCTCCAAGTTCCCAGAGTTTCTCAGCTTCTTTAGCATTATCAGCTGCAAAAGAGCTTTGTTGGATAATTAAAGTTATTGCAAGCATTAATAAAAGCGCTATTTTTCTAAAAATTGAATCTATTTTCATAAAAAATATTCTCCTGCTGAAATAAAAGATCAGTGTTTATTTATTCAAGTCCGATTATTTTTAGGTTTTGTGGATATTCGACATCGAATTTAACGGAAATATTTCTTTTTTCACCAGGATTGAGCTTCATATCCCAACTGATTATCCCGTCATTTGAGATCTTCGCCTCTTCTTTCTTGGGACTCTCAAGTTCTGTTTTTATCTGCTCGTTTCTTGATACTGGAAAATTATCATTGAGTGTTATATCAATAACCTTGCCTTTCCCGTTTATGACATCAATGGAATATTCATATTTTATCCTGGTATTTTTTGAAAATACGCCGGAAGCTTCAGTAAACTTCTTTTGGAGTTTTTTCTCGACTTTTATCCCTTCGTCAACGCCCAGCGAAAGGTTAATGGCCTCGTCAGGCACAATTGTTCTGTTGATGGACGAGGTGTTAACAAACCTTCCGTCAAGAAAAACATTCATTTCGCCAATCAACATGGGAAACGAGAATGGGTTTTGAGCGCTGGATTTGAGATATGCGTATTTTGATAATTTTGGCACTGCGTAATACTCAAATTTAGATTCTTTATTTGAAGCTGAAATAAGAAATTTATGAGGATTATTATCTGATGGTATATTTAACTTCCAAGGCATAATAAAACTGAATGATGTTGTTTCTGCTTTGACCTGAACTTCCTCAGGCATTTCAGAACCCTCTAGTTTCATTTCATCGAATTCTTTTGCGAGTTTCCCTTTTGTTGGAGCAAGAGATTTTTGATATTGAAGAGGTTTGTATTGATAGACATCAACATTCCATGCTGTAAGTTCAGGCAGTGTACTAAAAATAAATGGTTTGGCTGTTGAGATCTCTACGTTTGCATCTTTCCAATCTTCCCCTGTAGACTGGCTGATTAATGCAAAATAACTTATATCTATTTTTGATGAGTTGGAATCAGCCCTTACATCATATTGGGGGTGCCAGCCAGCCATAGTAACTATATAGGAAACAGCTATGTTTGCCTCTCTTGCATCATCTCCGGCATATAAATGAATGATTATGTCTTTGCTGTTTTCCTGTTCTGAATTTATATTTTTCAGCTCATTTTCAACTGACTTGCTTTCTTCGCGTAATTTTTTTTGTTTTACTTCTATCCTAGCTATCTTTTCGAGATTTTCAGAAATAGATTTTTCCATGAATTTCATATATGAGGAGAGATCAGTCAGTGTTGGTTTTTGATTCTGTGAGAATGGGATGACTTTTTTGACAAAATCAATTGAACTGTTCAAAGCAAGTATTTCGTCAGCATTTTTCTTTATAAGTTCATTTAGATTGTCCAGCCTGGCTCGAAGTTTCTGGGTTTTTTCTAGTTGTGTTTTGTGAAGATAGGTTCTTTCAACTTTTACATCAGTTATTTTTATATTAGACTTGCTTTTTGTGCTCACTTGCAAAGACTGATCGACCATGCCTGCAGTTACGCCTGTGATTACAATGATGTTCTCGCCTTTATTGACTGGGACAACAGATTCTTTTTTTATCATTGCCCTGTCGGAATAAACAATGATTCCCTTAATCTTAAATACAGGTGCGGTCTCAGCATTAGCTGAATGAATAAATCCTGATGATGCAAAAATAAAAGCAAGGATTAACAAAGCGTGTATTTGCAAAACTTTATTTTTCATGGTCTTCCTCCAAAAGAAAATTTTTTATATTTTAACATATACCAACAAACCAGCCTTGTGTATTTAATGAACTAAAAAAAGTCTCGAAAATAATTATCTGAATAATATTGGGGTGATTATAATTGCAAGTATTAAAACGCCAGCCGCAATTATCATTGTCATAATAAACCAGTGAGGTACAAAGGTTGTTCTTGGCTCTGGTTTTTCGGAAAGTGTTTTGTCTATGCTTTCAAACAACCTGCTCTTTCTTGCTAAAAACCTTATAAAAATTATGAGCGGAGACATACAAAACAATAATCCAAAACTTATAAAAAGCCATGCGCCGCTTATGTCTCCAGTCTTTATCGTCATGTATGCAAGATAAAAACTTGCTGTTGAGCATATGCCAGAAATAACTACAAAAAATTTATTTACCATTTTTTGCTGGCCGCATATTTGCAATATATATGTTAGCAATAAATCTGTTGGCTATTTTAAAAGGTTTATTAGGCGAGATCCCTGCTTCTTTAAAAGAATATGTAAGGCTGACTTCTTGCTGCATTGCCTTGCAGGAATCTATTTTTGTGCGAACAACAGTAAGAACATCGTTCTTCATTTCAAAAAGAAAATCGCCCTTATCTGTGCATCCTGAACCCACAACATTGATAGTGACCTCTTTTTTGCTGTAGTTTAACGAGATACCGATGAGATCTTCGACATCTCCTGCGTGTGTTATTGGCGCAATGAACAAAACCAAGATAAATACAAAAATTAAAGTCTTTAATGTTTTCATTGTTCTATTTTCCCTTTAAGTTTATTTTTTGTTTTCGACCGATGTCTTCATATCTATTTGTTTAACAAGCATATTGCAGTATGCACCACTCGCCCAATTGCCGATGCAGTTCATATCTCCAATTACCACAACATGCTGGTCTTTAAGTTTTTTGGTTTTTTCTTTTAAATTTACTGGCACAGTGAGCACGACAACATCTGTCGATGCTTCAGACTTAGAACCTTTTAATGTATAAACCAACTCGTCTGAACTCAGCCAATATCCTGTTTCATTAGGCTGAGGGAGAGGGGGGATTGTACCAAGGTGCAAGACTCCTGCAACAATCGCATCGTTCTGTGTTTCGGATGCAACAGGCAAAACATGAGATAAATTTAGCAATAAAAAAATTAAAACAAAAGCCGGCATTTTCATATTATTAATTTTCTCCTCTTTCTGGATGCAATTGAAATCATTAGAATCATAATCCTGCTTACTTATATTGGAGCTGCTATTTGCCTATTCTCTCAAGAAGGAACTTGACCTGTCTGTCTTCCGGGTTAAGCCTCAGAACTTCTTCGAATATTTTTTTCGCTTCAGCCTCATTGCCTTTCTGGTAATACATCATGCCAAGCGACTTATGTAAAATTGAATCTTTTGGAAATTTTTCAGCGCCTTCTTTTAAGTATTTAAGAGCCTTGTCATCTTCCTTCATTTCCTGATGGCAGACAGCAAGATAATAATATGTCTCAGCAGTTGGATTAGACTTTAAAGCTTCTTCAAAATATGTAACTGCCTTGCCGTAATTTCTCTGCCTGAAGTAATTCCCGGCTTCTATCAAAATCTCAGCTGATTTTTTCTGTCGTTCTTCCTGCGTCAATTTGGAATAAGGATTCGATACGGCATCCGCAATCTTGCCTTCGGGAAATTTATTTTCATAGGCTTTTGAAATTATTATCCCATTGGTTTTCATTTCATCAATATTTATAGAACCAAGATAATTTGCAGCAATTTTTATTTCTTGCTTGGAAGAAATATTTATATCGTTGTCAAAAATGTTGTTTTCTTTTATCTCACCAGAAAAACCGCTGACAGAAATCCCTTCTTTATTCTGGAATATATTATTCTGCGATAGTTTTGCATCTGTCTTTTGTAATTTCACGCCAACCATATTCCCTGAAATCACCGAACCTTTAACAGCTACGGACGGAGTACCGGATATATAGATACCTGTATCGCTTTCAGTAATCACAGAATTTTCAATCACCCCTTCCGTGTTTTGAAGTGAAATTGCAGTTACAGCATTTTTTATGCGGAGACCATTCAGTAAAACGTTTCCAGCCTCAATAAAAACTCCTTTCCATCTTTTTTCTCCCGATGATATAAACTCAACAGGTGAGTCTTTTCCGTTAATTATGATTTTCCCCTGTGATTTTAACGATGAATTTTCAGCAAATAGTATTCTTGTATCAGGTTCAATTGTAAGCATCAATCCTTTGGGCACTGACACATTCCCCTTAACAATGTAAATTCCGGAAAGCACGGTATCTTTCTTGATTTCACCTGAAATAACCACAGGTTCTTTGGAAATAATCATTGCCTTAACCGGATCGTGAACTTCTGATTCATTGCCAGTCTGGTCAGATGCTATTATTCTGTAATAATAAACAGTATCAGGCTTTGCATTTTTATCTTCAAATGTATTCAGCTCGATCTTTGCAAGCTCAACATATCCGCTTAACGGCTGTTCGCTTCTTAGAACAGCGTATCCTTTTAGGTCAGGAGTGTTTTTAACAGGTTCCCATGTGATTTCAATTCTGTCATGGAATCCTTTTGCCCTTGCACTTTTAACAGAAGGCGGAGGAGTTGTATCAAGAGTTACAAGCCCGGCTATGTCGATCCACTGGCTCTCAAGTCCGCCTGGTCTGTTGAGATATGCTACAAGCGGCATGTCAGCAGTATTGTCTCCAGGCATTACCGGATATTCTCCAATATAAATTCCGGGCTTTGTTTCTTTCATTAAAATATTTTTCTTAAAATTGCCGATATCAAACATAGCTACAGCTCCGGGTTCTCCTTCCAGCCCTACTCTTATTATTTTCCCTTTTCCAAAAGGGCTTTCTTTGGCATTTGTGAGAACTTCTTTTATTACAGGACGATCTTCTTTGCTTAAGCTTTTTGGTGAAGGGACTTTTTCGTTGAGTTTATAGGCGAGTTCATTTACCAGCCGTACCTGTTGGATCTCTCTTAGATTCATGGCAGCTGTAACAGCGCTCATTATTATGCCAAGAGGCGACATAGGGACACTGCCTTCGTGATAAGTGACGCTGTCTTTTATGCGAAATATTTCCTTGCCGGTTTTTACATTTATCATCCAGACCTCAGTCTCTATAGAAAGCTGTGAATATATTCCAACAAAGACTTTTTTAAAATCAGTCACGTTGCCGTAAACAAGACCGTCACAACCTATGGGCTGACATATATCAGGCGGTTTTATTTCCAGTATTGATTTACCTGTAGATTTTTCCAGATAAACAACTTTTTCATCAACTATCATGGGCTTTACATCTCTATATTGTTTTGAAGTAAAGTGATTATAAAAAGATTTTCTGACTTTATTCCCCAGACCGATTTCCTGTGTCTGATTCTGAAAGGGAAGGACTGCAACCATTTTCGGAAGCTCTGCATCTGCAATTGAAACAGTTTCCAGGCTGTCTTTTTTTATTTCTTGTGACGGGGCACAAGAGAATATGACCATTGACACTGAAAATACTAAAAATAGTTTCTTCAAGATGCACCCCCTGATTTTCATTTTGCAACTTGTTTTGGTTTTTTAAAGATGGCGGTATATGCTGTAATAACCTGTTCTTTATTCGCATAAACAGCCTTTAAATCCAACTGCCACTTGCTCTTGTCCTGATATGGAAGCAGTATCCCTGTTATAAGAGCTTCTGGATTTTTATCAATTACCTTAAAATTTTTCTTTCCGATTTTTTCTAATTGTTTTTTAAATTCCCTTGCCATTGTCTTCCCTCTGGCAGAGGGTTTTTTATTAAAATCAGTGAAGTCTCCCACTGTAACAGTTTTTATATTTTTATTTTTAAGTTCTGCTGCAAAAAATCCTGCTATTCTCTTTAGTTTGGCGATATGCTCTCTTGGAAGAACAACATCTTTGTCTGCAGCAATTATATTTGTTGAAAAGATAATAATATTAAAGAAAATAAAAAACAAACACAGCTTTTTCATCAAATTCTGCCTGTAACTTTGAATACAAAATCATAATTTAATAAATCCTCCCATTTATATCCTTTAACAGTTGAACGAGTGTCATCACTGTCGCCATAAGGATTCCCCGGTATATAGAACCAATTAACAATAGCCTCTCCAGAGTGTCTTAAAATTATCCAGTATTTCCCTTGCTTCAGTATTGGATAAGGCTCCTTGCCTTTAGTAAATGCAAAATCAACCCAATAATAGCCCGGCCTGAATTTTATATTGTTCAGAAAAATCGGGAGGGATCTCTCGCCTGTAAAGCCCGGCTTGCCGTTATCATCCTTGACAACATCGATGTAAATTGAGCCGTCGCCGCCGAATTTTCTGAGTGCAAGAGCAATATTTTTTAGTGACATTGTATTTGCAACTGTGAATGCTTGGGCATAAATATACTTGGATGTGACATATTCAGCGGTCTCCTTATCAAGGATTCTCGTTCCTTCGTTGCCTATAGCCTGATAGGCATCAACTAGCGCAGGAAAATCAGTGTTGCCGAATGCTACATCACCTTTTTTAACAGGAGGAGGTTTTACTGGCGGTTCAGGCTTTATGATTATTGGAGGAAAAGGCGGCTTAATAGGAAGCTCAGGTTTTTCTGCGGAAACTTTTGCTGAAAGATTATTGCTCATTATATATGACTTTGGAGCTTCTTTAGCTCCAGCGAGTTTTATCGATATATCGTCGGTATTAAAAACTGCCTCTATGCTTTCGCTGTACTTTGGAAGATAAGGAGCTGCTGACCATGAATCATTAATGTCTTTTGAATCTAATCCATGTGTCTGTTTTATGTGCCGTGTTGATGTAAATTGTCTTGACTGCTGAGGATCATAAGAAAGCCATCCTAGATCAGGAAAATATATTTCCATCCATGCATGTCCGCCCTGCCCCATGTCCTGGACAAGATAACCGTTCTCTACAGGAACCTTCCATTGTCTTTTGAGACTTATACCTCCGACAATTCTAGAAGGGATTCCTGCGGCTCTGAGAAGAGCCATTGAAAGATGTGCAAAGTTCTGGCAGTTGCCTTTACCGCTTCTGTAAGTATAAACAGCATCGTATTGAGGAGGATTGTAGGTGTATTTGACATTATCAGAAACCCAGTTCAATATTGCATTAACCGCATCCTGCTCTGTTCTGGCATTTGCTGTGAGTCTTCTTGAAAGCTCTGCAATCTCAGGGTCTTCGCTCTGCACCAACCCTGTAGATTTAAGAAAAAGTGATTCAGAACCAGAAATATTGGCAAGCGGGAACTGAGACTTGCTTTCCATATATTTGAGTTCGGATTTTATACGAGAATCGAACGAGATAGTAATATTAACGTTTTGTCTTAGATTGTCCCATCTGACTTTTTTAAACCTATTGCCAAACCTGTCAACATCATCAATAACAGATGATGGTTCAATAGAAAATTTCAGATCAAGTCTTTCTAAGCTTTGCGAGGTTGCCTTGTTTGAAAAAACAGCAGGCAGGGCAAATCTGAATGTCAGTGATTTTACTTCACTGGACACATCAAAGCTGATCTGCTGCGTTGTTTTTATCCTGCTCTCGAGCTCGCCATCAAGTATTAAAGTTTTTGTATAAGACTGTTGAGGAAGCAAGATTAATGAAACTGCAAATATAAATAATAAGCTGCGCATAAAAAAAACAGATTTTTTCATATTATTTTATATAACAGATATCCTTTCTATTGCTTTTATTGAGTCTGTTTTTTCAGTTTGTCCTTGTCTTGTATCGCCTTATTGACTCGTGCAAGCGCTGCTGTTATATTTTCATCAGGCTGATTCATCAATCTATCAGCTTTTTTATACAAGTCTAAGGCCTGTTCTGGAGAACCTGTCACTTCAGCGCAAATGCCAAGGTTGTAGAGTATGGAAGATGAATTTGGAGCTAGTATGCGCCCCTCTCCCCATATTTCACATGCTCTGTCAAGTCTATTATTTTTTGCAAAATCAATCCCCTGTTCAAGTTTGTTCTCGGCTTCTTTTGATGTTATGCCTGATGTTGAATCAAGAAGCTTTATCTGAACTGTTACATAATACGGCGCGACATCAGTTCTGAGCATTGACTTAGCGCGGTCTCTTGCATTTTTAAGCAGGAGTGTTTTGTCAATAAGCGGTTTGCCTGTGTCTTCACATGCTGATGAGTTTTCAGAGCCTGATATGTTGTTGGCATAAACAACCCTTCCTGTTTCAATCTCAATAAGTTTAGGAGTTGCTGAGAATATAGCAGTTCGTTTTGAGCATCTGACATTGTAGTTTTCGTATTGTGCGCAGACCTGATAAGGCTTGCCTTTTTTATCATATTGTGTAGCTGTATATGCACAGCGGGAACGGCTTTCTGTAAAGTAATTATCGCTTACTTTACTTGATGTAATAACCCCGCTGTAAATCCCCTTTGCGCCTACAAGTTTGCCGACCTTTACTGCAGTTTTCTCATCGACTAAAGCGCTCTGCGTAAATTTAAGCTCGCTGATAATCTTATCAATTTTATTCCTATCAACTATAGTGAAATATTGTTTGTCGTTCAGATTAATCCCGGCAAACATGCCTTCAAGTTCAGCGGCAAATTCAGCGCCGCCTTGTCCGTCAAATGGTAGTATTGCTATTTCCTTGATCATTGACGCATCGTGAAATTTTGCAGGTGTAAGCATTGTTGTTTTTACAGATGGCGGAGCACATGATACTAATAAAAAAGAAATAAAAAGTGCATATATTGAAATTCTCATATTCATTTTTAAATGCTCCTGTTTTAATTGACTGCCTTGTTTTTTAAAAAACAAGGCAGTCAATATGAAAATTATTTTAATACAAAAGCTACTTTTGCAGCAGACAGAAATCTTGATTTCTGATTGGCAGAGAATATCGAGACTGCGTCATCATCAGAAACCTGAAGGTCAGATGGATTTACTGAACCGGATGCTTGAATGATCAAAGGATTTTTTGCTCCTCTTTGTTCAAGCGCTGCTTTTGCCTTGTCAACACTGTTTGTGTATTCACCGCATCCCTGCTCAACCAATACCTTCTGGCTGATCTTTGAAGGGTCATATATGACCTCTCCTTTTGTTGTGAAGAGTCTGTTTATCAATGCAGGTCTAAAATTCTGTTTAGTTGCATCGATAATAAGACTGTCATACACGCTGTCCAATGGCACAGGTTTATGTTTGTACTGGGGGATTGGTGTGGGCTGGAGATCTTTTTTTACATCAGGCTGGAGTATTTTGGCATACATTGCGTCTGCAAAACTTCCAGGGCCATTTAACCCGACTTTCATTATAACAAGCGCTGTTTCTTCTTCTTTGTTATATTCCTTATGAACAACCTGAGCGCCTTTTACAAAACCTGCAACTGCTGCCCTTACAACATCATATTTGAGTTCAGCATCTTTTACTAATGTGTCTCCGATAACTGCCACTCCATCCAAAAACTCGGCGAGTTTTCTGTAGGCAAGCACCTCCGCAGCTCTTTCTGCGGTAAGTCTCTTCTTGCCAATTGAGGTTGCATCTGGTTGAGGAAGTCCTTCAGCAACAACCAGTATGTACCCGTTCACAAATGCATCTGTCTGATTTTCTGTAACTGTGAGTTTGCTCTGATTAAGCCATTCGTTTGCTTTCTGGAATCTGTCATCAATCTTAGAGCTGCTGCTTGGCACAGCAGGTACAGATACATTAGGTTCAGATGGCGGTGGAACTGGCTGATTCTGCGCAATAGCAATAGCTACAATTGCAAAAACTAACATTAAAGCAACTACAAGTATTTTTTTCATTTTTACCTCCTTTGTTGTTTTTGATTAATATATGTTCATCTTTTGTTTTAATACTCTGATAGCCAGAAGCGCTTCTGCTCCGTCAACAAAAGAGTCAACTCTGAACTCTCCTGAAATCTCAGGTTCCATTATCCCTCTTGATGTCATGTTCATTACTGCGTTATACCATGGAGCTGTCGGCTTTACATCTGGAAATGGCGATTTTTCATGACCAAAATATGCTGTTGCTATCTTCTCATCCCCAGTCAGCTTAATAAGCACATCTTCGAGAATAAGGGCCATCTCCTGTCTTAATACAGGTTCTGCTGGTTTAAATAAGTATGCCTGGGTTGTCGTGTCAAATTTAGGCTCGAGTCCCCTTACCTTCCATTTCATGACAGTAAGTATCTCATCTTTGAACTGATAATTCATAATGTCAGCAGGCGTAAATTCTGCTTTCATCTTGTCAACTTTTGACTTGGAAGGGATGCGTCCTGCAAAAAGTTTATCAAGTTTAAGTTCATCAATTAAGAGAGCTGTTAAATCTCCTCTTGTTATAGATTCTTTAACAGCAATCTTTTTCCCGACGTCGCCTACTGTTATCCCTGACATTGCTCTGACAATTTTGTCAACGCGCTTCCATGCTTTGTCAGCTTTTTCGTTCCACTTGCCTTCTCTCTTCATGTTGAGCACTTCTGAAAACCTGTCGCGTGCTTTCTGGAATTCTGAAGCCTCAAGGTAAGCAATCCCTATAAAATAAGATGATGCTTCTATGCCCTGATAATAAATGAGCTTCTTTTCCTCAACCTTGAGTTTTCTAGCGTCATTAAATGCATCTTCTGCTTTGTTAAGCCAGTCTTTACCTTTAAGAATTGTATTGACTCTTATTACAGCCAGATTGTAATCAAAACTGTCTTCCTGCGATTCTGCTGATTTATCAGCCTTTTTTAGATATTCTTTTGCGCGCTCAGATTCTACTGCTTTGAACTTAAGATCAATCTGCGCCTTTGCCTTTTCAGCAGTTACAATTGCAAGCCCTCCATATGCAGGAGAAAACTTGGCATCGCAAAAAATCGACCTTTCGAATTTCTCATTTGCAATATCGATCTTTCCTTTCTCAAGATTCTCCATTCCTACCAAATAGTGGTGAGATGGATTGTCTTCAGGGTCTGTGCATTTTGCAACCGGTTTTGCACATGCATAGGCAAATAAGAGAATAAAAACTACAGCTAAAAGTCTTAAAGAATTTCTCATGTCTTCCTCCTTATATCTCAAACTAAATTTAAGCATCGTTATTTTGTTGAACTTACATCATCCCCTGCTTTGAAACTTCGGGGGTCACCTTTAACAATAGTTGCAGTTGCAGAGGTTTTATCAACCTCAGTAACATTCAATTCTGCTACTGTCTCTGTAATTCGTTTAATAACTTCGCCTGTTGTAGGGCTCTTTATCTCTTTCTTTACTTTCACGACATACAGCGTCTGGCCTTTTGATATCCCAGTGCTGCTCCCGCCGTCGAGTATTACTGTTTTTGATCCTGCATCAATGTCAGCAATCTTTACTTTCACTGTCTTAGGAGCATCTTCGCCGTCTGAACTTGAAGTTGCTGCCTTGCCTGTAAGCTGTTTAACTACATCAGCAACGCATTGTCTTGTTGCCTGTCCAAGTATTGTTTCATTAAATCCTTTGCTCGCAAATGAAAGACCCCCGAACCCTTTGTAATTTCCACCGCCAAGCTTCAGGCCTTTCTTACTGTCTTCGGCCTTGCCTTCAGCAACGCCGATGATCTCAGCAGTAGTGGTATCGATCATCCTTGCGTCAATATAAACCTTAGCAACGGTATTTGATACGCCGGCTCCGCCAAACCCAAACTTTGCACCAATACCGCCAAGCCCTATTTCTGATGTATCAATGCTGAACTGAGTAATGCTACCTATAATTACATACTGAACACCGAGTATCTTTCCAATTTGTGCAGCCGTGGAAGCATCAACAAGTCCGCTTGCTCCAAGCTTCTGTTCGCTAATAATCGCATCAAGTTTTTTTCTCTCAATTACAGAATATGTGCCATCCTTTACGAGTTGTGTAACCATCATATCAGCGATTCCCTTGCCTATATTCCATGAGCCCGGCCACCATCTGTCAGTTATCGTGCCGTATTCGAAATCAAGTACTGCAACTTTTTTCTTGGCTGCTTCAGATGTAGTTGTTATGGCAAAGCTTAATGCCAGCGCAATTACTAAGAAAAAAAGAAAAACTCTTTTCATTAAAATCCCCTCCCATTCATAGCTATTGTCTGTATTCCATAGTTGCTGAGTAGCCTGTGAAATTAGAAATCTTAAAATTTTTCTGCGAAAGACTATTAATCAGATATACAATATTTTCAGGATAACCAACAAGAAATTCTCCAAGTGATTTCTCCTCCACAGAGGTGACCCATGCTGTATTCTGCAATATCTCTTTCACCCTGAAGCTTGTGTTTATATCGCTGACTCCTTTTACGCTAAGGCTGATCTTTTTTGAAGCTCCGGCAACATGCTTTGAAAGCACATCAAGGATTGTGGGTGTAATTTTTTCAGAGAGTTCTTTAATCGCCTTTTCAGTTGCGTCTCCAACACTCAGTGCAAGCCCTTTTGCTTCGCCAGTATCTGCATGAATGATAGAATTTCTTCCTGATTGATCTCTTGTTATAAGCCTGTAAGTAAGCCTGGTTGTTACAGCGTAAAAAGGCATGTTAATGCCATACCCAACATCTTCGCCTTTTTTGGTCGAGATTGTATAGTCGATCTTGCCTATCATCAGAACATTTGACAGAAATTTGTACATCAGCGATCTTAACGTCATGTAGTTACCTGACTTAAGGGCGCTGTCAATAGCAGCAGCCTCTATTGCATGAGTAGGCGCTATATCTGCAACCTGATAGCCCTGTTGAAGCAGTTTGTTAATCAATGATTCAGAGAAAAAATTTGTCTCGTCATATTCATCTTTAGTATGTATGTAACTGCTTTTCTTGGTATCATGTTCGCTTATAACCCTTGGTTTTCTTGCAGGAATGTATACTGCAACTGAATTGTTAAGCGCCATGGTCATCAAGGCATCTTTTGCTTTTGTTGGCTCAATACAGGCATTTATTTTCACCCAGAAAGTATCTTTTCTGTTGTCCTCAAGCAGAACCTTGTAACTTTGCACTGTTCCTTTTATATTCTTGCTGATTGCATCGTCAACCAGTGCAAAATTTTGAACAACACTTTGTGCCTTTATTTCTACTCCGACTGTTTGCTCAATAGCAGACCATTTTGCCCTTGCTGTTGCCTCTGTCTTCGCTGAAGGTATGTCGTTGTTTATAATCACTGATTCTCCTTCAGAATTAACGCATTTTACCTGAGCACTTGAAACAACAGGCAAGAATAAAGATACTGCAAGAAACAGTAAAGTTAATCTCATGGCTTTCTTAGACATATTCCTCCTCTATTTTATTCTATGCTAAAACTCAAGCCCTGTTTCAACAAACGGACCCTGGAATTTCAGAGACGCTTTTACACTTTTTTCGTCAATCTTTACATCCTCATATCTGTATCCGCCTGCTATAAATAACGGACCTATAGGTTTAACCTTGAGCCTTGCTACTAAGTCATAATAATGGTTACCGCTAAATGCAATCCCTCTTGCCTCTGCCTCTAATGAAAAGAGCTTTATCGGCTTAAACTGCGCTCCTACATAAACCATAGGAACAGGAAGCGTCATATTCTTTGTTTCTTTAATCCCTGTTGACGGCTGATCAATTTCAGCCTTAAAATCAAAAATTCTTGCATTCAATCCAACCTCTGCATTGAGCTTGCCGAGAGAAAGGGTCTTAAGAAAAGGAAGATTGTAATAGAAACATATGTCATAATGGTCAAGTTGAATTTTTGAGTTGAAAGGCACGCTTCCTGTAAATGTCTTGTCGCCGAATTGAAAGTTTACATTTTTTTGTCCGCTTCCTTCGAACTTCATCGGTGTTGCCATCAAATAAATATTAGGAAATATAAGAGGCAGTTCTATCTTTGCCCTGCCGAAAAACTTGACCTCAGAATCATACTTAAGGTCATTACCCACGCTTAATGATTCCCCTTTGTAACTAATGTCTCCTGAAGGATCCTGATTCCAAACTCCTATTGCAGCCTCAAGACCAATAGCAGAAGCTGCTCCATACATCAGGAAAAAGGACACTAAGAAAGTCATGGCTAAAATTTTAATTCTCATGCAAAGCCTCCATTATAAAAGTTTATTAAAAACAAAATGTTACGTTAATATTTTGAAAGTGCAATCATACACTCAAAGTGTATAAAGATAATCATATAGTGTCAAGTGAAAATTCACCTTGTATGTTTGGATTAAAATACCTCCTGTTCAGCCTTGGGAGATATGAAAAAATGCCGCTCATCTTCTTTAAGAATCTTTCTGAAAATAAGCACTTTTATGACTTTTGATATTGCTTCTCTAGATGCGCCTGTTCTCGCAGCAAGTTCCCGATGCGTTATTTTTCCAATACGCAGAAATCCCTCGTTATTTTTTTCTGATCCAGTTGAAGCAATCTGCAGAAACAGCTTAATCAGTCTTTGGCTGACATCCAGAAATGCAAGAGATTCAATCATTCCATTTGCAGTTCTAAGTCTCTGCACAACAGAAGAAAGAAGGTCTATTGCTATCATGGGATCATTTTTAACAGCAGAAAGAAATAGCTCTCTCTTCAGCATTGCTAATATCAGATCTTCAACAGCTATTATTGTTGCAGATCTGGGCATCCCGTCAAGAAGACTCATCTCCCCGAAAAAATCACCCTTCTTGAATGCGGCGAGGATTAACTCTTGGCCTTCCTGATTCAACAATGAAGCCCTGACAGAGCCATCAAGAACAATATAGAGATCAGTGCTTTGATCTGACTGGTAGAATACTGTTTCTCCCTTTTTTGCCTGAAGGACAACAAAGTCTTTTGCAAGTTTGTTTATATGAGGTTCGGACAGGCTTTTAAAAATAGGCATCTCTTTAAGAAATCCCTGTATTAATTCTTTTTTGTTATCTTTCTCCATTTTAATTAACAAAGAAATTCATTGGTTTTTTTTAACCTCTGGGCAAGTTCTTTTAACAGCATTGTTGCAATCTTTGGTTCCTCTCTTAAAAGAGTTTCAAAATTTTGAGGATTTATCTTAATTATAATTGTATCATCATTTTCAGCATAAGCATTCGTTGTTCTGGGAGTGCCAATAAGAAGCGCCATTTCACCAAAGTACTCATTTTTTTTCATAATTCTGATTATTTGTTCGTTTTCATTGTTATTCTGTAATTTGGATGGCAAGGTTAATCTTACGCCACCAGAGAGGATATAAAACATTTCGTCACCCTTCTGCCCCTGCTTAAAAATCAGGTCTCCGCTTTTGTAGCTTTTGCCGAATTTATTCTTAAGTCTGGATTTTGTTTTGCTGCTGTAATCTTCATAAAACAGTTTTTTTATAAGCAAGACATCTTTTCTTCTGAGATTGGCAATTATTTCTGCGCCAAAGAGTAATACGCTGAACGAATAATAAATCCATATTATGATTATAAACAATGCTTTTAATGAACCAAAGGCAATGCCATACTGAGGGTTATAAGATAAAAACAATCCAAATACTGGCCTGATAATTCCCCAGAAAAATGTCGTTATAATGGCGCCAGTTGCAACGTAAAGAAATGATGTCTTAACAGGGACAAATGCAAGATAAAATACGGATATTATCATCACTGTAACAGTGTATGACGCTGCATTGTAAAAAGCGGTGCTTTCTCCTAAAATATGTATGCTTTTGAATGTCACATGTGTGAAGCTGAGAAGAACAAAGATCGTGAGAGTAAGAAGTATCACTCCAATATCAAGCAAGGTTGTTTTTAAAAAAGAAGGCCTTTCCTCTATTTTAAATATATCAAAAAAAGCCTTGCGAAGAGTGCTAACCAGCGGTGTTGCAGCCCACATGAGAGTGAGAACGCTTATTATCCCCCATATACTTTGATGTTTTGACAGAGAATAAACTTCTTGCAGAATCGTCTCGCTGTAATAAGGAATAAACTCGGAGATTAAAGACGTAATTCTGGACATTACTGCTCTTGAGGATGTTATAAAGAAGCTGAGCGCAAAAAACAAAAGTAATAATAAAGGAATTATCGCAAACAAAGAATGGTAAGCCAATGAAGCTGCTATATTAGAATTGTCGTTCTTTAAAAAAGATTTAACAGACTGCCAGAACACAGCAAAGAATATAAAAACTTTATCTTTTATGTATGTAAATAGTTTAACCATGCGTGTTAATTCAAAACAAGATTTTACATTATTCCATGGATGAAAACAAGCGCAAGAAATCGCTTGCAAAATAAAAGGAAAGGTATAAAATACAAAAGATGATTAAGGACAAATTGCATAAAAATTCCATAAAAGGTTTTTTGTTTTCTGTTGAAGAAGCTGCCATTAAAAAGCCCGGCAGGAAAGATATCGCTCTTATATACTCAGAGACAAAGGCAAATATTGCTGGTGTGTTTACAAAAAATAAAGTACTGGCAGCGCCTGTTAAGCTCGATATGAAAAAGATTGAATCCAATGAAGGTCAGGCAATAGTAGTAAACAGCGGTAATGCTAATGCATGCACAGGCAAACAAGGCATGAAAGATGCCTGCCGAATTGCAGATATTATTGCTGCTAAGATAAAAATAAAACCTTCTCTTGTCTATATCGCTTCCACCGGCGTGATAGGTATTCCTCTTCCTATGGGGAAAATTCAATCTGTACTTCCCAAGCTCACCAATGGTCTGGGGCAAGCAACGTTTGACGATGTTGCATCTGCAATCATGACAACGGATACTTTCCCTAAAATTATTAGCAAAAAACTAAAAATCGACGGCAAAATTGGAATAATTGCAGGGATATGCAAAGGCGCAGGAATGATATGTCCTGATATGGCAACAATGCTCTGTTTTATGATTACAGATATTGCAGTAGAGAAAAAAACATTGTCTGCTGCCCTCAAAGATTCTGTAAATAAGTCATTTAACAGAATTACAATAGACGGTGATATGTCCACAAATGACACTGTATTGATAATGGCTAATGGGATGATCGGGAATAAAGAAATCACAAAAAACTCTCCTGTTTATAAAACATTCAAAAAATCTCTGGATGAGATCACATATGAGCTTTCGAAGCTTGTAGTCAAAGACGGTGAAGGAGCAACAAAACTAGTAGAAATAGAGGTTAAAGGTTTATCAAATGAAAAAGAAGCAGAAACAGCCGCATTTTCAATTGCTAATTCTAATCTTGTAAAAACTGCAGTTTATGGCAATGATGCAAACTGGGGACGTATCATGGCTGCAATCGGGTATTCTGAAATAGCTTTTGACGAAAACAAGGTCGATATATTTATTGGCAATGTAAAAGTAGCCTCAAAAGGCATCTCAACAAACAAAGACAAGCTGGCAGAAAAATATCTAAAGAATAATAATGAGATAAAACTAATTGTTAACCTTAATAAAGGCAGGGCATCTGCAAAGGTTTTAACCTGTGATTTGACAGAAGAATATATTAAGGTTAATGCCAGCTACAGGACATAATCTTTTAATAATACTTGTAAATCAGTTATCCTATTTTTATGCTTGAAAGTTATTCCAAGAATGTAAGGGTTTTTCATGTCCCGTTTAATTACAGGGGCTTTACTGAAAAGCTTTTAAAGCAGGCAATAACTGGGATTAAAAACAAAGACTATTCAGGCATACTCTATCTTGCCCCTACTCACAATAAAATAAGCGAATCTCTAAAAGTCTTCCACAGTCTGGTTGGTGGAGCATACATACCTCCTGAAATGATGACTATAAAAAATCTGGCGAAAAAACTTTATCTTCTATACGGAAACAAAAACATAATATCCAAGCCTATAATCCCTGTTATAATTTCGTCCTTAACAGGTCAGAGTATTGGTTTCGCATCAATGGTAAGCAATTTTATAGATGAAATTAAACAATACCGCCCCGGGAAAGACCTGGGAGAAATCCAGAATGAGTTAATAAATATTTTCAGTAAATTAAATATACCTGAAGAAGTATCAAAGAGAGCGATTAATGCAATTACAATATTAAAAAAATACCAGAAAGCGCTGTTAGAAAATAATCTTAAAGATGAAAATGATCTTCTTGTTGAATGCCCTGAATTAATAAGCACATATAAATACAGACACAAAACCTTAATAATTGATCATTTTTATGAGATAACACCTGTTGAGAAACTGATACTAAAAAATCTTATAGAAAATTCTGAAGAAACAGTAATAGCAATTCCTAGTGAAGATAATTTTACTTCAATAACAGGTACTTTAAATAATTTTCTTATAAATAACTTTAAGTCTGATTTAGAGACCTTACAGACTGAAAAAAGCAGCAGAAATGTTGTGTTTCACCCTTTTCCTGGAATTGACGAAGAAGTCGAAGGCATTGCCAGGAATATAAAAAACATCTATATATCTGGCAAATATAAAATGCTAGACAAGATAACTGTTGCCTTTCCAAAACTCAGCCCTTACTATTCGATTGTCCAGAGGACATTTAAAAGATATGGAATTCCATGTACATTTTTACTTTCAAAACCAACAGGAAACACAAAACCATTTCTTGATCTATTTGCCATGCTAGAATCAATCGAGGATGATTACCCCAGACTTTATTTTTCTCAGTTTCTGACATCCCCATATTTTAAAAAAATTCCTTTGTCATTCAAAGAATGGCTGCCAAGAATATCCCTAAACTCCGGGCTAATTAAGGGCAAGAATTCATGGCTTAATCTAAAAAACCTTTGCGATTCACGCTATGACAATGATATGCAAATTCCTTCAGAGTTTGAACAGGAACTCAAGCACATATTCAACAAGCTTATTCCTCTTGAATCAATAAAGAAATCCGGGACGTATAGTGAAATTTCAAATGCACTCATGAATATTGTCGATAATTTAGAGTTCTCTTTCGAAGACCATGGCATTAAGGAACAGCTTTCGAATGTATTGAAAGAATTCTCTCTAATGGACGCTTTCCCCCAGAATTGTACAAACGAAACAGGATTGCGCAGATTTATAGAAGACCTGAGATACATTTTGAATATGTCAGAGATACAAACAGAAGGTTCAGGAGTGCACGTAACAGAATTATTTGATCTAAGAAGTTCATCTCCGGAATACCTTTATATTGGAGGATTGAAAGACGGCGACATTCCCTCTATGCCTGACATAGATCATATCCTTCCTGATAGCGCAAGGAAAGAATTAGGATTTGTCGACATGAAGAGATACCTTTATTCCCAAAAATTTATCTTTCATCGTCTTCTGGAAGCATCTGTGAATCTAAGCCTTTCATATCCTGCTATGGAAGGAGATAAGTTTTTTCTCCCCTCGCCTTTTCTTCCCTGGAAAGCCGAAGTAATAGAATCCATCCCTGGAATTTTAAACAAAGAAGAGGAGTTGTTATATAAAGGGAGAACACCATTGTCAAATTTCATTAAAGAGATACATACAGTCAAAAATAGATTGCTCGATAAATATTTTTCAGAAACATCCTTTATCAGCGTGACATCAATAGATCAGTACAGAACATGTCCGAGAAAGTTTTTTGTAGAAAAACTTTTAGGCCTTGAACCGCTCGAAGCAAAAGAATATGAGATCGAAGGGTTATTGCTTGGAATAATAATTCATCAGATCATGGAAAAACTCATATCAAAATCATTTAAAGATTATGAAGAATTAAAGAAAAACGCAGAAATAATCATTGAAGAGCTTCTTAAAAACCAGTTGTTAGATCAATACTGGAAAAATTTTGTCAAAGATTCTTTTATTTCATTACTGCCTGAAATATATGAAATTGAAAGTAAGTTAGCAAAAGAAGGATATTCATTCATGAGAGCTGAGCCTAAAGTTGAAGGAGAAGTTTTAAGTGGGATAAAACTAAGAGGAAAGATCGACAGGATAGACAAAAAAGCCGATTCAGTAGAATTAATCGATTATAAAACAGGCTCTGTTCAGTTAAACAGATCGGAAATAATCAACAAAGGCGCAACCTTGCAGTTGTTTTTGTATGCTGCATTAATGAAATCTCTGGGTTTCAAGATAAATAGAGTAGGATTATATTCCCTGAAGGACACAAAAATTACATGGATACCAGGCAAAACTGACATTAAGGAAGGACGAATACTCGAAGACTATATTAAAATTGGTCTTCAGTATCTAGAAAAAACCGTACTGCAGATGAGAAAGGGAGATTTTACAGCCAATCCATTAAATGAACAAACCTGCAGAATGTGCAGTGAAAAACCATACTGTCCCTATATCCAAACTTCTTAATAATTTAAAAAAAGGATACTACTTACTAAGCACAGGCTTTTCGCTAGTCTCCTCTGTCTGTACTAGAACTATTTTTTCTTCAGCTGTTTTTTAAAGTCTATCATATCCCTCATCATTCTGAGGTTGTTTGTCAGCTCCCACCATCCTAGTTTAAAAGCAGTGTAATCAGGAGCTCCAGTCATGGCAGAGGCATATCGTATGGCGTTTGAATAAAAGAACCACTGCTTTACCCACAGTTGTTCAATAGTTTCGTCAAATGGATTTGTTTTATCCTCTATGCCTTCTTCCCATGCCTCAATCATCAATTTCGTGGCTGCAAGCGTCATTTCATTCGTTTCTTTAATCGTGTTATCCAGCTTTGCAAAATGTCCATCGATCCACTCCTTGTTATGGCAGCTGTTGCATACGCTATGCATAATCTTGAACTTTTCTGCCTGTTCTTTTTTATCAAGCAGATACTCTGATGCAGGTTCATTTAAAAAAGTAGTTGGCAATGGCAGCCCATCCTTATTTTTAATTATTGTCGTATCACCTGATTTTGGCTGTGGAGCGCTGTATATAAGCCCAAAAAGCCTTACCCACAGTCTTGAACCAAAATCATGCGACCTTTCTGCAATAATTTTCCCATTTGGAGAAACAAGCAGGCTGTTATGGCAAGCTGCGCAAGTAGGAGCTGTAAAATCTTTTCCTACAACCCATGGCACTGAATTGAAATTCCATTCCTGGTACTTTGAAGAATAGATATTTCCATGCTTGCTCTCTTTATACACATTATATGCAGGAACATCAGGCTCAAGGTGACATTGCGAACAGGTATATGGCTTCCTTGCAATCTCTATAGAAAAACTATGTCTGGGATGGCAGGCTGTGCATGAACCGGTTGTGCCGTCTGGATTTACTCTGCCAATACCCTGATTAGGCCAGTTTGCAAGATCAGGAACCTCTATATCTCCTATTTGGGTATTAATTTTTTTAGTGCCTCTCACTTCTATTTTTGCGCCATGACATCCAAAACATGTCTCTTGAAGCGTTGAAGCTGTCGGCTCGCTTACTGTTATCTTTCCATTTTCTATTTTTTTCAAACCTGTTATTGTGTTTATATATTTGTGATAAACAGGATTATTCCATATATTTTTATACCCGTTAGATTTTTTACTGCCAGTAAACTGTTTAAATTCAACTGGATGACAGGTATTGCAATCCCCTGGAGCAACAATGACATTTATAATAAACCCCATATGGTTAAAATTATCTTTGTGCTTGTCCGGATTCTGGCTGTGGCATTCATAACAACCGACTACAACACCTAAATATTCTTTTGCAAATGAATCAGCTGATACTCTTTTCTGTAAGGCAGGTTTTTTTAGAGCTTCCCCTGGAGTTATTTTTGAATGTTTGCTTGTCAGCCAGTCTTCGACAATTCCTGGCGTATATAGTTTATGGCATGTTATACATGCCTGTGTCTGGGAGCTTAAAACTATCCTGCTCTTTACTTCTTTTTTTTGAGCAGCCCCAATTAAAAACAATGCTAGAGAGGAAAGAAAAACAAACAAGAAAGCCTTTTTAATGGACTTGTTTTTCATTGCAATTATCCTCCTGATTAAATAATGCTATTTAATTTTTACGAAAGCGTCTTTAGGAGCATTACACACAGGACACTTCCAGTCGTCGGGAAGTTTTTCAAAAGGGATTCCTTCAACTGCCTCGTCATACTCATAACCGCATACAGAACATTTCCAAATTGCCATAATTCCCTCTCCTTAAAATTTATTATGATACTCTTTTGTTTTCTTTGCAAATTCTCTGCCGAATTCGTAACACATCTTTTCGTCTTCCAAAGATGGCCTGTAAAGCACCTGTATGCCGGGATCTACTGTCTCAAGACCTATTTTCTTGAATTCTTCGCATACTTCCCTTACAGCTCCGCCGCCCCACCCGTAGCTTCCAAATGCACTAGCGATTCTGTTCTTTGGTCTCAGTCCTTTTAAATGAGATAAAAATTCAGCTATGGAAGGATACATCAAATTATTCAAAGTTGGTGTTCCGATCAGAGTTCCTCTTGATTTCCAGAACTCCTTGATAGCCATACTTGTAGGCGTTGCTCTGAGTTTAATTACCTTGCATCCTAATCCTTCATCTTTTATTCCCTGCATAATAGGAGATATCATGCGTTCTGTGGCAAGCCACATTGTGTCATAAATAATCGAAACACTCAGGTCTGCCTTGTCATTTACCATATCAATATACATCTGGATTACTTTTTCTGGGTTCTTTCTCCAGATTATGCCGTGATCCGGAGCGATCATATCTATTTGAAGACCCATCTTTTTTATCTCATCCAGCTTTGACTTTATCAGTCTGCCAAAAGGCATTAGTATGTTCGAGTAATAATCAACAACACTGTCCTCGAGTTCAGACATCGAAGCGCAGTTAATAAACTCATCGTCAAACCTTGAAGCAGATGCAATATGTTGTCCAAATCCATCCTGGCTTATTAGCAGCTTTTCTTCTTTTATATAACTCATCATTGAATCAGGCCAGTGGATCATTGGTGTTTCGATAAATAGAATCGTTCTCTTGCCTATTTTCAGTGTGTCGCCTGTTTTTACTGTTTTGATATTCCATCTTGAGATATCAAAAAATCTCTCAAGCCCTTTTCTCCCCTTCTCGGTTATATGGATGACAGCATCAGGGGATAATTCCATTAATCTGTCGAGGCTTGTTGCGTGATCATTCTCAATATGATTGATAACTATGTGTTTAATTTTAGAGGGATCAACAACAGACTTTATATTTTTAATCGTTGTCTCTGCAAAATCATACTTAACAGTATCAAAAAGCGTTACCTCATCATCTAATGCCAGATAATTGTTATATGTTGTTCCGCGAGGGATAACATAACCATGAAAATCTCTTACAGCCCAGTCTATTGCTCCGACCCAGAATATGCCGGATTTTATCTCAACAGCATTCATTGTTCCTCCTTACCTGCAAATGGTATGAATATAAACAAAGAATAGCAAAAAATAGAAGAGAAAGGAAGGTAGTTAGCAAGTTAATAAAAGAAAAAACTTAAATGGCCATAAAACAAGGACTTTCTCCTGCTAAAATTATGCATAAATTATCAGCGAAAACGAGTTGGTCTTGTTGTAGTTCCTGTTGTTGGTTTTGTCACTGGAGTTGTTTCTGGTTTTATCTCTGGTTTTGTTGTTGTTACTGCATCAATTTTTTCTCCCATCAGTTTCTTTGCAAGTCTTTTGCTTGATTCTATAAGCTCATCTATTGCGCACTTGCATTTGTCTTCTGAGGATGTTTCTATCTTTCCTGTGGTTACATTTATCAGTGAAAGCGAAAGATAATAAGTACTGCCTACTATGCCCACAGAACCAACTATTATCTTCCCAACCCCAAGAAGCTGGCCTGCCTCTACCACGCATTGCCCTGATACACATCCTGACAGCTGAAATTTCTGCTCACTGAGCACCTTGTTCATGTTGCTTCTGTCTATGACTTCATATTTCCCAGTCTTAACTATCTCCAAAATTATACTATCTGTTAATGGACGGGAGATCTTTTTGTCCACGCCCTGCGTCTCAAGGTCAAAAATCGCAACATAGTTTTCTACAAGCTTTATATTCTCTGGTGCTTTTGTGTTCTGAGTTTTTGCTTTTTGATCCTTGAGATTAGAAGATTTTTCAGCGGCAAAAAGCGGTGTTATTAAAAAAATCACAAATAGAATTACCAAGGTTCTTTTCATTTCAGCAGTCGTCCTGTTTTCTCTCTTAATATTTTGTCTATATTAGCTCTTTCTCCCCAGATAATTTCTTTTACTTTTCCGTCTTTATTGATTATTAGTGTCAGCGGCAGTCCTATTACTCCGTACTTCTCTCCAACTTTGCCGTATATATCGCTGAGAATTACAGGCTTATCAACACTTAATGCATTAAGCATCTCTCCAATTTTATTAAAATCTTCTTTGTATCCGATTATCACAATCTCTATGCCTTTTTTTCTGAATTCATCAACAATAGAGTTAAGAATTGGAAGTTCTTTTTTGCATGGAATACAGGTTGATGCAAAAAAGTTTATGATAACGCCTTTTGAAGAGCTGTTTCTATTTGAACCGATATAATTGCTCAGATAGAAAAACTTTCCATCGCTGTCTCTTAAAGAAAATAAAGGCGCATTGTCATTTACACTGAGGGCAGAGGCTGTTGATGCAGTAAAAATAAAAAATATTATAATTGCAAGTGTTTTCATTACCCATGAAATATACTGGATGACTAAGAAGCAAATCAAGTGAATTTTCACACTGTTTTATTCTTCTGATTGAAAAAACTTTTTTACAGAATGATATTTTTTGCTTCCAGAACAGAAAACGAGACGGTTCTATTTTCTGATTCATCCCCTTTTCTGGTCTATTTCCCCTGTGGAAGCTGCTTTAGGATTTTTAAATCTGTATATCTAATTTCAATAAAATCATCATCATTTTTTTTCGAGGTTTTTTCAGTAGCAAAAGTGACACTTAACATAGTTGAAGCGTGCTCCCATCGCAACTGTGATAATCCTGTATCCCACACAGCATCAGCAGTTGGTTTGCCTAAATCTTTTATATAATGCTCTTTAACGGAGCCTACTTTAGCTGCAATATTTCCCATCACAATGTCGTATAGCACTCCTTTATAAAAGAAGCATGTTATTTTGTTAGTTTTCAATTCGTTTGGTTGAAATGTTACATATGCATCCTTGAATTTGATGGGATTCACATTATCACATAGATTAGTACTCCGAGATTCTTTTGTAATGCATAAGTCTGCTTCAAGTTCTTCCTCTGCACAATGTACACATCTAGCGAGATCTACACCAACAAAAATTTTTTTAAACTCTTTTACAGACATGCCTAAATAAAGCGGTCCATAAGACCTTGGCAGTTTATTTTTTTGTTCTGTATTGGCCAGAGTACCAAATAATATTGTAATTACCAAAATGCTCAAAATTGTCATTGTTTCTTTCTTGTAAAACATTTTAGCTCCTTTTTAATTACCAAACTATGACTTTTCCGGTCGAACCCTTTGGGAAGTTCTTCATAAATTTCTCCCAATCAGTTGGGTCGATCGTTAAGCACCCTTCTGCACATGTCCTATCTTTGTAGCCCTTATGAATCCAAACACCTTTAGCACTACGCGTATTATTATTGTTTGGATTTGACGCAGTGGTTGGTACTGTACCAATAAACAACGCCGGATACCTTGTTTGATCTGCACGCTTCAGTGTTTTTGGAAAATCATCTCGTACAAAATCATATGATCTGCTTTCAATAGTCGGACATCCTTTTTTGCAATTATCTTGCTTTGGATCTGGCTTGATGCTTCCAGAGCTTATATTTACTGGGATACCTTTGTCGTCATAGGTTATTACCAAATGATCGTATGTAGGTTTAAGAGTATGATAAATTGGTATAAAATGCACTTCGTGTAATCCAAACGGATCAATAATATTTATGGGATTATTTCCGACATATCTATATAAATTCACATCCCCACCTTTAAAACCAATCGGATCCTTTGAGATAAATCTCCCGCTATTCGGATCATAATACCTTGCACGATAATAATACATTCCAGTCTCAGCATCATATTCTCTTCCAGTGAATGTATATGGTTGTTTGATGCCACCCTGTTTTTTCATATTCCCGATTATATCAAAAAACTTGGAAAGAAGAAAAAGGATAAGATTGCTAAAAGGATACCTTTATGATATTTTGAATAAAAATGAAAAAATATCTCGACATATCCAAAAGCGTTGTCATCTCATCACCAGCAGGCTCAGGCAAAACAGAGAAACTGGCAAGGCGCTATATCAGTCTGCTGGAAAGCGGTTCTGAGATAGAAAGAATTCTCTGCATCACATTCACAGATAAAGCTGCGGCAGAAATGAAAGAGAGAATCCTAAATATTCTTGAAAAAGAGAATACTGACCTTTTTTTAAAAATTAAAGACAGAATGCCCTTGATTCGTATCTCGACAATACACGCCTTTTGTCTAAAGCTTTTAAAACGTTTTTCTATTGAACTTGGCCTTGATCCGTCTATCGAGATAACAGATGAATTCACTGCATCACTTCTATGGACTGAAACTGTTTATGAATGTCTTATGGAAGAAAGGGAAACACAGGGTCTTTTTTTTGAGATGATGAAAGAAAGAGGAATAAAAGGATTTGACAAGGTTTATTCCATGCTCCATGACTTATATAACAAAAGGCCTGTATCTGAGATGCTCCTTGAAACAAACTGTCCGGCTCCGGAGACTGGAGAATACAGAATACTGCAGTTATTCTCGAAATGTCTTGAAAGATACAGGCAAAAAAAGAATAAAAAACATCTGCTTGATTTTAATGATCTGGAGCTTCTTACATATAATGCTCTTTTAAAACACAGCGAATGGCAGAATATTCTTTATGCCTTTGACGAGCATACCGACCACATACTTGTTGACGAATTTCAGGACACAAATTTCCTGCAATGGAAGATAATCGACAAGCTTACTGAAGAATGGCGCTCAGGCATTGGTTCGAAAAGAGATACTGGAAAAATTCCTACGATTTTTCTGGTAGGGGATGATAAGCAGTCTATATATCTCTTCAGAGGAGCAAATTCAGGAGTGTTTGAGGAAGCAAAAAAAAAGCTGTCAGGATGGCTTGGAGAAGATTATTTTTTTCAGGAAATAAAAGAAAATTATAGAAGCCTCCCGCCTATAATAAATTTCACGAATAATTTATTTCAAAAAATAATGTCCACTGCTTTAATCGAAAGCTGGCGATGCAGGTATCTGCCATTTGAGGCCACAAGAAGCGGCGATGGGCATGTTGAACTTATTCTTCTAAACTCAGAAGAAAATACAAAGAAGAACCGAACAAAAGAAGCGTCCGCAATTGCAAAAAGAATTAATTCTTTAATAGGTTCTTATGAAATATATGATCAAGAAAAGAAAAGGCCGTGTATCTACGCTGACATGGCAATTCTCTTAAAGAGACGGACACACCTTTCTGCTTTTGAGAATGCTCTGAGAAAAGAAAGCATTCCATTCATTGTTGTAAAGGGAATCGGTTTTTATGACGAGCCTGAAGTTGCCTTGCTTCGAGAACTTGTATTATTTATTGTCGACCCATTTGATGACTACAGCCTTTTTTGTATTTTAAGAAGTCCGTTATTTGGCGTTGATTACAATACCCTTCTCTCTTTTGCAAATGAAGATAAACCTTTATTTTTGAAACTTAAGGAACAAAGTGACGATGAAGCAATAAGCAAATGTTTGGGCATTCTCAGTATCCTGATCGAGAAATCAAAGACATTATCTCTTGCAATAATTATTGAAGACGCTCTGACTGATACAGGGGCTTGGCAATTTTTATGGGAAAAACAACGCCTAGCAAATATTAAAAAGTTCATAAAAATAATAGAATCATATGAAACCGCTGGTTATTCAAATCTTCATATCAGGGAAAAACTTATCAGGGCAAGGGACGGTGATGAACCGAAGGCAAATATTAATACGGAAGGAATGAATGCTGTAAAGATAATGACTATTCATGCTGCAAAAGGCCTTCAGTTCCCGATAGTATTTCTGCCTTCGATGGATGAACCTAGTTTCTTAAGAAGCGGGTCAATAGTTATAGATGAAGATAATGAACGTTTTTCAATGGCATATGAAGAAGACTCTGCAAAAAGAAATAAAATCCCCCTCTTCGTTCTCAGAAAAGAAAAAGAGCTTGAAGAGGAAAAGCGCTTATTCTATGTTGCTGTAACAAGGGCAAGAGATCTTTTGTGCATGGTTGGTGTTCACAATAAGGATAAACAGGCATCAGGAAGGCTTGGATATTTGATGGCTAACTTTGACATAGCAAAAAATGAACTGATAAACAAAAAAACTGAATTCTTTGACATATTGACTGAATCAGATGTAAATGAACTAAAAATTAAAAAACAGCATTCTCCTGATCATAGTATTTACCAAAAAAAATTAGAACAAGAACAGAAATTTACAGATGCTATATTTTACGAACCTGAAAGCAAATGGCAGGATGTTACAGAAGATATTGACATAAGGTCAAAACACGGAAAAGACTGGGTTTTGCTCGGCATAGTTTTGCACAAAATATTCGAAGAAATTTCAAAAGGGATATTAACTCTGGACAAGTTAGAAGAACGCTCAACATTCCTTCTAAGAAATGAATTTATGTCGATTCAGGAAATAAAAACGCTCAGCAATATTATTGTTAAAGATATAGAAAACTTGAGATCAAATGGTTATCTTGAAAAAATAATACTACCAAGAAAAGAAGCATTCTGCGAGCTTCCTTTTATGCTTGAGCGCGGGAAAACAATTTTCAAAGGCAGAATTGACAGGGTGATTATTGATAATGGGGTTGCCAGAATTTATGATTACAAGACCTTTCCTGTCAAAGACAGCAAGATAGACGAACTAGCCGAAAGATATAAAGCACAGATGAAACTATACAAAGAAGCCGCAAGTAAAATTTTTCATTTAAAGACAGAGAGTTTTATTTTATTCACGCATAAGCCTCTGCTTGTCAGTATTTAGTAAGCATAAGGTTTATTGAAATACTATTTTTATAAAAAGTTCAATTATTAGAAATAATATTTTCAAAAGATCTGGATTTTAACGGCTTAGAAAGCGTATACCTTATATGGTCATTAAGCATATTGGATAGTTCTGTGACAAGACTTTGCGACGGCTTAAGTCTGCTTACCAATGAGATATTCCATCTGCTCAGGCTTTCATAAAACTTTATTGCTGCAGGAGAAAGCTTCATGGGTGAATTCAATCCCGAAGCGCATTTTTCACATATAATCGACCCGTGCGAAAGATAAAAGCTTAATCCTGATTTTCCGCAAACAGCGCATCCATCAAGCCTGGGCGCATAGCCTGTAAGATACAGAAATTGTATTTTGTAAAGAATAATTTTCAATATAATATCAGAGTTATTGTCAGCAGCTTTCAGCAGATTAAACAGCAATTTAAAAACTTCTTTATTTTGTTCGTGTTCAGGCATAAAGTTCAAGGTAAGCTCTATTGCCTCTGACATCTGCAGAAAGCAGCTCAGGTTCTCTCTTATTGATTTGAACGGAAGTATTATATCTGACTGCGTAAGCTTTGGCAGATTGGCATTTTCTTTTCCCCAGAATGAAATCCTGGAATATGTAAATGGTTCCAGACTACTGCCGAATCTGCTTTTTGTCTTTCGTGGGCTTTTAGCAAAAGCCTTTGCAAGGCCTAAATCATAGGTAAGGTATGTAACTATTAGGTCTGCTTCTCCGAAAGGAGTTGTCTTAAGTACAATGCCTTCAGTTCTTTTTAACATTTACTCTTTGTCGATGACAAAGCTACATCACATTGCCGAAGTCTTCAGGTTTGAGATTTTTAAGCCACTCCTCGAGTTCATCTGTGCTTTTGTTCTCGATTATATTTTCTTCAACATAAATTGGAGCATTCATCCTTAGAGCGATTGCTATTGCATCGCTTGGTCTTGAGTCCAGGAAATTTTCGGTTATTCCGTCATGAAAATAGATTAACGCATAGTAAGTATTATCGAGAACTTCACTAACAACAATCCTTGTAACTCTCATGCCCATTGTCTGCATAAGGCTTTTAATAAGGTCATGCGTTAAAGGTCTTGTTGTTACAACACGGCCTAGAGCAAGCGCAATTGAATCTGCTTCTGGTTTTCCTATCCAGATCGGCAAGGTTGATGCTCCGCTTGCGTCCTTAAGAAGCAGAATATACATATTGCTTCTTGGATCAAACAATAACCCTTCGACTGTCATCTGCACAAGCATTATTAAACCTTCTTAATTTGACCCTTATCTTAAAAACTATTGCAGTTCATCTACTGCTTTTTTTATTCTCTCAACGCCTTTTTTTATGTTGTCCATTGAAGTTGCATATGAAAGCCTGATATGATTGTCGTCTCCGAACGCACTGCCAGGGACAAGTGCAACATTGGCTTTTTCAAGTAAATAAACTGCAAGATCTGATGAAGATTTTATCTTTATGCTGCCGGCTCTTTTTCCGTAAAGACCTGATGTATTTGGAAAAGCATAAAATGCCCCCTTTGGAGTAAGGCATGTTATTCCTCGAATTGAATTAAGCTCCGATGAAAGAAATTTTCTTCGTCTGTCAAACTCTGCAAGCATCGCGCTTAATGAATCCTGAGGCCCTGTCAATGCCTCTACCGCAGCTTTTTGAGCGATAGAATTTGGGTTGGATGTTGACTGGCTCTGGATATTAGTCATGGCTTTTATAATGTCTTTTGGCCCTGCTGTATAGCCCAATCTCCAGCCAGTCATTGCATAGGCTTTTGAAAAACCGTTAACAACCAGCGTCCTTGCCTTTATCTCAGAGCTAAGAGACGCGATACTTGTATGTTTAAATCCGTCATATGTGAGCATCTCGTATATTTCGTCAGAGATTATATAAAGATTATTTTTAATTGCAATCTTCGCAATTTGTTCAAGTGTATTCTGGTCATAGGTCAATCCTGTGGGATTGGATGGAGTGTTAAGTATTATCGCTTTTGTTCTGTTTGTTATGCATGCATTAAGCGTTTCAGGCTTCAGCATGAATGCGTCTTTCTCGTGCGTTTTTGCAAATACAGGTATTGCATCATTCAGCAATACCTGATCAGGATAAGAAACCCAGTATGGCGATGGGATTATAACTTCGTCTCCTGAACCATAAAGCGCCTGTGCGATATTATAAAGACTGTGTTTTGCTCCGCAGGAAACAATTATCTCTTCACGTGAGTATTCAAGGCTGTTGTCTTTTTTGAACTTTTCGATTATCGCATTTTTAAGCTGGTCTATTCCGCCAACAGGAGTGTATTTAGTAAAACCGTCTTTTACAGCCTTAATGCCAGCCTCTTTTATGTTTTCAGGCGTGTCAAAATCCGGCTCGCCGACTCCAAAATTTACAACATCAGCTCCGGCAGCTTTCATCGCCTTTGCCTTTGCATCGATTTCAAGCGTTGGCGATGGTTTTATCTTCTTCACTCTATCAGAAAGCATTCTAACCTCTCATTATTTTTAAGATAAGGCTGCGGGAATTCAAGCGGCATAGCCTTCGAATTCCCGTTAAATTTCACTTGTTGCAGATAATCCGTTAATTAATAAATAATATTGTAATATTTTTTTAAAGCGTCTTTTGCGCCTGCTCTGTTAAGTGACGCGGCTTTTTTCCATGCCGCTACAGCATCATCGTCTTTTTTCTGGAAGTAAAGTGAATAGCCCAAATTTTCCCATGCCAGACCATAACTGGAATCAACTTCCGTAGCCTTTCTGTAAAATCTTTCAGACATCACATAATTCTTTTGTAATTCATAAACCCATCCTAGGTTATTAGAATATGCAGGGTCTTTATCGTAGAGCTGCATAGCTTTTTCGTATGAATTTATTGCCTTTGGATATTCTTTTTTCTCAGTGTAGAGCTTGCCGAGATAAAAATATGCAAGGTCGTATTTTGGATTAGCTACAATAGCCTGCTGATAATAGTATATTGCAGTATCAATATTGTAATTTCCATTTTCTTTATTGTTGTAGAGGAATCCTAGATTGTAAAATGCATATTGGTTATTTGGCTCTACTTCAAGCGCTCTTTTATACCATGTCTCAGCGCCTGCAAAGTCTTTTCTTGTGGTCTCTAAAACCAATCCAAGATTGATCATCGCATTTGTATAAGTCGGCTGCACCTCTAGAGCTTTTTTATAATAAGAAATGCTTAAATCGTAATTTTTTTGATCCTCATACAATATGCCTAGATTGTAGTATGCAAGATGGTATTTAGGATTAGCCTGGATAGTCTTTTTATACCAATATTCAGATTCAGTAAGTTTCTTTTGTTTATACATGACAAGTCCCAAACCATTAAGAGCAAGATCATAATTAGGCTCAAGCTCAAGTGATTTTTTGTACCATTTCTCTGCATTTGGATAATCACCTAATCTTGAATAAGCAAGGCCTATATTGTTGGCTGTATCTTTTGCCTTGGGATTCAGCGCATTAGATCTTGTGTAGTATTCTATTGCTTTTTTGTATTCGCCGAGGTCGTTATATATGTAACCTAATTCAAATAAGGCATTCTCATAGTTTGGATCAATATTAATAGCCTTAAGATAATAATCTATGGCTTTTTCGATATCTTTTTGATTCCATTGAGCGTCATTGCCCTTGGAATAATATTCATAGGCTGTAAGATTTTTTGTGGTTGTGGCCTTGACAGTATCTTTTTTTACATCCTCAGGAACATCGACATTCAAAGATTTTGCAAGAGAGAAGGATACGTCATCCTGAAGTGTAAATATATTCTGGAAAGATCCGGTAACTACCGATGTGCTTGCAACCTTGGCTGTCTGAACTTCAACAAACCTTGCCGAGATTCTTACCTGATCACCTACGACCTGAAACTCGCCTATAACCACAACCTGAACGCCAAGAATCTTACCAGCCTTAACAGCAGTATTGTCATCAACTACACCTGCATGCTGCAAGCCAAGTTCTTTAATGGCAACCTGCAACTGCGACCTTTCAACCAGCGAAAGACCTTTTACATTTCCAAGCTTTGCAGTAATAGTGGACGCAATACCTTCCGAGAGCCAATTCAGATCCTCTTTTTGCATAAGATTACGGAATGGCAGAACTGCTACGCGTATCTCAGCAGCTTCAGCAGCTACTGATAGAAATAAAACAACAGAAATTATAAGCAAAACAATTTTTCTCATATTCTTACTCCTTTAAAAATTTATATAGCGCACTTGTTACTTATCAATATTATCACAAATGCATTAATCTTTTGTAAATTAATGATTGAGAACATTCAATGTTATTTGTCAGTGTTTCAATAGTCTTGCCAGGGCTTCTTTGGCAGCCATTGTTTCTGCCTCTTTTTTGCTTTTTCCCTTGCCTGTGCCTGACTTCCTGCCTTTTATGAAAACTTCAACTGTGAATATTTTCTGATGCTCCTTCCCTTCCTGTTTAACCACTCTATACTCTGGGAGAAGAGCATGTCTTGTCTGCACCTTTTCCTGAAGTTCTGTTTTAAAATCCAGAAAATGTTCTTTAGAAATGACATGAGCAATTTTCCCCTTTAAAAGTTTCAGGATTACATCTTTCGCTCTCTCGTATCCTCCATCAAGATATACAGCGCCGAAAACCGCTTCTATTCCATCAGCTAATATGGATTTTTTATGTGCACCGCCGGTTTCTCTTTCGCCTTTGCCGAGTTTTAAATATTTGCCAAGCGATATGTCTACTGCAACTTCATAGAGTATTGATTCTTTGACAATATATGATTTTATCTTTGACATTATTGATTCCGAGCATGCACTTTCAAGGCTAAAAAGATATTCAACAACAACCAAGCCAAGAACAGAGTCGCCAAGAAATTCAAGTCTCTCATTGTAAGAAACCGCATTCTCTGGATTTTCATGAAAATAGGAACTATGGGTGAGAGCTTCTTCAAGAAATGATTTTTCTTTAAAGGAGTATTTTAGGATCTCTTCAAATTCTTTAATATCTTGCTTTGACACTGTAAAATATAATACACTTGTGAACAGTAAAGTCAATATAATGGATACCAAGCTCTTTGAAAGAATAAAAAAAATTAATCAGGAAATTAATTGTGCTGCAATTAAAGCACGCAGAAAAACTTCTGATATAAAATTGATCGCTGTTACAAAGACTGTTTCTATCGAACAAATACAAAATGCCTTAAATTCAGGACTGCATGTGTTTGGCGAAAATCGCGTTCAGGAGGCAAAAGATAAAATCTTAAAAATTAAAAACCCGTCAATTGAATGGCATTTGATAGGCCATCTTCAGAGCAACAAAGCAAAGCTTGCCGTAGAACTATTTGACGTAATACATTCTGTTGATTCACTTGAACTAGCAAAGGTCTTAAACAGATATGCTGAAACAAACGGAAAAGTGCAGAAAGTTTTACTTCAAGTAAAACTTTCAGAAGAAACTACTAAACATGGGATAAAAAAGGAAAATATATTCACCTTATTAGACCTTATTTCTAACATGAAAAACCTGAAGACACTTGGGCTTATGACCATATCTCCATACTTCGAAAATCAGGATATGGCAAGACCTTATTTCAGAGAGTTAAAAAATATAAGAGACACTGCAGTTGGAGAAGGTTTTAAACTGCAAGAGCTTTCAATGGGAATGACAAATGATTTTGAAGCTGCGATTCAAGAAGGCTCAACAATGGTTAGAATAGGCACTGGATTATTTGGAGAAAGAAAATGACTATCACGGAGGGCATATGATAGGGTTTATCGGAGGCGGAAACATGGCAGAAGCCCTTATCAAAGGAATGACTTCCAAGGGCAGAAAAGACATAATTGCATCTGAGCCAAATAAAGACAGAAGAGATTATCTTAAGCATACATATAAAATCAATACCTCTGGAAAAAATACTGAGGCGGCCTCAACTTCGGATATTGTAATACTTGCTGTCAAACCACAGATAATGTCGTCAGTGCTTGACGAGATAAAAGATGCTATAAATGACAATAAAACAGTAGCCTCCATTGCAGCAGGCATCTCTATTTCGTATCTTTCTGAAAGATTGAATACAAAAAAAATCATTCGTGTTATGCCAAACACCCCTTCTCTTGTGCAGGAAGGCATGTCTGTATTGTCTCTTTCAGCAGAAATATCCGATAAAGATATCGAAGCTGTCAGGGAAATTTTTATGTCAGTAGGGAATGTAATGGTGCTTGACGAAAAATATCTGAACATTGTCACAGCGCTTTCAGGCAGCGGGCCGGCTTTTTTTGCGTTATTTGTGGAAGCAATGATAGAAAATAGTATAAAATTAGGGTTGGGAAGAGAAATTGCGCTTGAGCTTGCAGTCCAGACATTGTCGGGAACTGCAAAACTGCTCAAAACAGGAATGTCACCAATCAAATTAATGGGAATGGTAACATCGCCTGGCGGTACAACAGAGGCAGGGCTTAAGGAATTTAAAGGAAAAGGTTTAATCAACATTGTTAAGGCTGCGATGGATGCAGCAGTAAAAAGAGCAGAAGAATTAGGCAGATCATAATATGAAAGAAACAACGGAAAGGAGTTAATAATGTTTGTATTGTCAGATTTGTTGGCGGCACTGGCAGAGGTTATTGATATAATCCTGTCAATTTATATGTGGATAGTTATTATCGCTGCGCTTATCAGCTGGGTGAATCCTGACCCGTATAATCCGATAGTGAGATTTTTACACGGCGTAACAGAACCAGTACTTCGACCTATAAGGAGGCTTTTGGGCAATATACTTGGCCCAATCGATATTTCACCTTTGATCGTGGTTCTTGTTATTATATTTCTTCAAAAGTTCCTCGTAAGGACATTGCTAAATTTGTCCATAAAAATTTAAAGGAGGGAATATGAGAATAACCCCGCTTGACATACAGCAAAAGCAGTTCCCGATGAAGTTCAGGGGGTTCGATGTAGAGGAAGTATATGCATTTCTTGAGGTCATACGTGAGGAAATGGAAGAACTACTCAGAGAAAACGCCTCTCTTAAAGAAGCTGCTCAACGTGCTGGAAATCAAGTCAAGGAATACAGAGATATAGAAGCAACATTAAGAGAAACTTTGATGAGCACTCAACAGATGGTAGAGGAATACAAGTCCAATGCCAGAAAAGAAGCAGAACTGATTGTAAAAGAATCTGAATTAAAAGCAGACGCAATGCTGAAAGAGGCTCAGGAAAAAGTCATAAAGATACACGAAGACATTGTTGATCTGAAAGGAATCAGACGTCATTTCAAGGAAGAACTCAAACGAATGATAGAAAGCCATCTCAAGATGATTGAGTTCGACAAAACAAGGGAAGGCGAAGGTTCTGACAAATAAATAATGAGGATCAAAGGTGAAATATAACGCTCTCAAAGGTGTTAATGACATATTACCGCCTGACATATATCTTTGGCAGAAAATCGAATCTGCTGCATTTGAAATATTCTCTGCATATGGATTTATAGAAATACGGCTTCCCATAATAGAATCAACCGAAATATTCAAAAGAAGTATAGGTGAAAAAACCGACATTGTTGAAAAAGAGATGTACACCTTTACTGACAAGGGCGAGAGAAGCATAACTCTCAGGCCTGAAGGCACTGCTTCTGCTGTAAGATGTTATGTGGAAAATCACCTCTACAACCTTCCCTCTCCGCAAAAATTTTTTTATTCCGGACCAATGTTCAGATACGAAAGGCCGCAAAAAGGAAGATTCAGGCAATTCTACCAGGTAGGCGCTGAGGTATTTGGTGCTGCTGAACCCAAGCTGGATGCTGAGATGCTCTCAATGCTCAAGGCTTTTTTTGAAAAACTTGGAATTCACGAATTAAGCTTTGAAGTAAATTCCATAGGATGCGAAAAATGCAGGCCTGAATATAGAAAAACCCTGTCTGAATTTTTCTCAAATAAAATTCCTCAGCTCTGTCCTGATTGTAATAACAGATATTCCAACAACCCTTTGAGAATACTGGATTGCAAGGTGCCTTCCTGCATTGAGATGCGAAAGGACGCTCCAGCTGTAAAAGATTCATTGTGCAATAACTGCAAAGGACATTTTGAGAAATTTCTTTCATTTCTCAAACTTCTTAATATTAAATACTCCATTAATCCTAATCTTGTAAGAGGCCTTGATTACTACACAAGCACAACATTTGAGATAACCAGCGAACATCTAGGAGCGCAAAAAGCAGTTGCAGCAGGAGGACGCTATGACAGGCTAGTCGAAGAATTCGGCGGCCCCCCTACTCCTGCAATAGGATTTGCAATAGGGATGGAAAGGCTAGCTGAAATAATGAAAAATAAGGTTGAAATCAATGTTCCAGTGCCATCAGTTTTTTTTGCAACTATTGGAGAAAATGCTGATAAAGAATCAATGATTTTAGCTGAGAAGCTTAGGGCAAAAGGGATCAGAACCGAAACAGGATATGCCAGCGTTTCCCTTAAAAACCAGCTTAGAAAAGCTGACAAGCTGAATGCTGAATACGTTTTCATTTTAGGCGATGATGAGCTGAAATCAGGGAAGATTAAATGGAAGAATTTAAAGCAAGGTTCTGAAGGAGAAATAGACATTACGAATATAGGAGAATTCAAAGGATTTGACTAAATTCCGAATACTATCTCTCTTTCCTCTATATCTACCTTATCAATCCTCACATTAATCTCTTTTCCGATTGTGTAAGAGCGTTTTGTGTTTTTCCCATTAAAGGTCATGGTGCGTTCATCAAATTCATACAGATCATCTGTCATTGAAGAGACATGAAGGAATCCATCTACATAAAAATCTTTTAGTCTTATCTTCAGGCCGTAAGGCGTTATATTCACGATCTTGCCTTCAAATTCACCGCCAACCTTGTCTTTCATGAACCAGACTCTCATTGCATCAATGACTTCATGCTCTGCATCGTCAGCCCTACGCTCCATCCTTGAACAATGAAATGCAATGTCAGGCAGGATGGATTGAAGCTCTTTTATTCTTTTATCTTCGAGCTGTTTTTTCACAAGTGTTTCTCGTAATATCCTGTGCACAACGAGATCTGGATATCTTCTGATAGGCGAAGTAAAATGAGTGTAGCATTCTGATGCAAGGCCAAAATGACCTACATTTATGGCAGAGTATCTTGCCTGCTTAAGACTTCTTAACACCATATAATTAACAATTTCTTCCTCAGGTCTGCCCTTTATCTCTTTTAAGAGCAAAGAAAAATCTTTGGCTTTTTTTATCGTTTTATTTTTGAGTATTGGTCTTACTACCTTGATTATATCCTCCAGTTTCATGAGATCGGGCTCTTCATGAATCCTGTAGATTGACGGGAGATTAAGTTTTGAAAAATGTTCAGCAACAGACTCATTTGCCGAGATCATGAATTCTTCGATGATCATATGAGCAAAATTTCTTTCCGAATTGATTATTGCCTCAGGAGAACCCTGAATATCAAGAACAACCTCAGGTTCAGGAAGATCAAAATCAAGACTGCCACGCTGAAGCCTTTTGTTTCTTAATATGCCGCATAACTCTCCCATAAGTTCAAAATCAGGAACAAGATTGCTGTATTTTTCTCTCTCATATCCATCGTTATCAATGAGTATTTTTTTAACCGTTGTATAAGTCATTCTTTCAAAGCTTTTTATTATGCTGGGGTAATACCTTGAATTTAATTTATTTCCAAGCCTGTCAAAATCTATTTCTACAGTAAAAGAAAATCTGTCAACATTTGGCCTTAGGCTGCAGAGATCCTCAGAGAGCTCACTTGGAAGCATTGGGGTTACCCTGTCAGGGAAATAAATGCTTGTCGCTCTTTTTCTTGCCTCAAGGTCAATAACGGAATTCCATGGAACATAAAAACCCACATCAGCTATATGCACCCAGAGTTTATAGCCATTCTCCGTTAGTTTTATTGACACAGCATCGTCAAAATCTTTTGCGCGCTCACCGTCAATTGTTACTGTTGGAAGAAATCTGAGGTCTTTTCTTGTGTCCGAGTCCTTTGTATTTTTGCTAACAAGCAGTCTTGCTTCGTCATTTACATCTTTTGGGAAATGTCTGGGAATATTAAATTCATCTATTATCGATTCAACTTCAGAAGAAGGATCAGTAGGTTTTGTTATTGCCTTTAAAATCTTTCCGCTGGGAGGCCTTTTCCCAAACGGATAACTTGTAATCTCGGCTATAACTATATCGCCATCTTTTGCCTTTCCAACTTCTTTGTTTGGTATAAACAAATCAAATGGAATTGATCTGTTTTTCGGTCTTACATACACTGCTGTTTTTGTAATGTCGAGCTTTCCGACAATTTTTGTATGAGCCCTTTCAAGTATTCTTATTATTGTTCCGTCTCTTCTTTTCCAGTTCTCAACTCTTACGACAACCCTGTCGCTGTCCATTGCCCCGAGAGTTGATCTGGCAGGAATAAAAATATCTCTTTCTCCCGGCTTTTCCAGAATTACAAAACCATAGCCGTCTCTGTGCGCCTCAAAATAACCAGTTAAGAGATTGACCTCGCCGCCAAGTATGTAAAGTCCCTTGCGTGTGAGAAGAATATCCCCGTCTTTCAACATCCTTTTTAAAACTTTTTTGAGGGAATATGCTTCGGTTTTATCAAGCTTCATAAATTGGACTAATTCTTTAAACCCAAGAGGCTTCTTGATTTTGTCTTTAAAAAAGGATAATACTGTTTGTTTGTTAATCATATTAAATAATTATGTGGAGTGTCTGGAATTATGGGGCAGAGGCTTGCCCTGCCCCAAGTTATGTGAATGGTTAAATATAGTTTAATTTCTATTCTAGTATTTCAAGAACGCAGCGTTTGCCGATTTTAGTGCCAGAAGCACTGAGGATTGTCCTCATTGCGCGTGCTGTCTTGCCCTGTTTGCCTATTACCTTTCCGAGGTCACTCTGAGAAACCCTCAGCTCAAAAACAGTGGTTTTTTCACCTTCTACTTCTGAAACTGATACGTCTTCTGGTTTGTCAACCAGAGCCTTAGCCATTGTCTCAATCAATTGTTTCATCTTCTCTACCTCCGTAGGAATTTAAGGCTGTCTACAACCCTCTGCGTTTTTGAGTTATAGTCCTGCCCTTTGCAAAAGCTTTTTCGTAATTTCAGTAGGTTGTGCTCCACGCTGCAACCAATGTCTTGCCTTCTCAATATCAACTTTTATCTCGGAAGGTTCTTTATTTGGATCGTAAGATCCAAGTATTTCTATAAAAGGACCGTTTCTTTTAGACCTGGAATCAGCCACAACAAACCTGTAGTATGGTTTCTTATGAGCACCAAGCCGTGACAATCTGATTTTTACCAAAACTTCACCTCCTCACCTGTGACATCAGCTGTTAAGCTTATCAGAAAGATAATAAACTGTCAATAATACATAATCAGAGAGGCGTAAGATTTGGAAATTTTATTCCTTTGCCTGTCTTAAATATCTTAAATATTTTTTTCAATTCAAGGTATTGTTTTACAACTTTATTGACATCAGCAGCTGTTGTGCCGCTGCCTGATGCAATCCTCTTTCTTCTGCTGCCATTAAGTATATTGTGGTCTCTTCTCTCAGCCTTTGTCATTGAATTTATTATTGCCTCAATCTTAACCAGTTCTTTATCGTCAATAGAAGCGTTTTTTAGTTTTCCTGCTCCGGGCATCATTCCTAAAAGATTTCCAAGCGGCCCCATACTGCGTATCTTCTTGAGCTGATCCTTGAGATCGTCAAATGTAAATGATTCGCTCATTATTTTTTGCTGAAGTTTTTCTGTTTCTTTTTCTTCAAAAACCTTCTGTGTCTGCTCTATAAGACTGAGAACATCACCCATACCCAGGATTCGCGATGCAATCCTTTCAGGATGAAATGGCTCAAGCATGTTAATCTTTTCGCCTGTACCGATAAACTTTATAGGTTTTCCTGTTATATGACGTATGGATATTGCAGCGCCGCCCCTTGCATCACCGTCCATCTTTGTAAGGATTATTCCGTCAATACCAATCTGTTCATTAAAACTCTTTGCAATATTGACTGCATCCTGTCCCGTCATTGCATCAGCAACGAAAATTATTTCTTTTGGCAGAACAGCGTCCTTTATCTGTTTAAGCTCTGTCATTAACTCATCATCAACATGAAATCTTCCTGCAGTATCAATTATCAGAATATCTCTTGCTTCTTCTCGTGCTTTTTTCAAAGATTCTTTACAGAGCAGCACAGAATCTTTTAGATCTTTTACATGAAATACTGGAACCTCTATCTGAGATCCAAGCCTGACAAGCTGTTCAACCGCAGCAGGTCTTTGAAGATCAGCAGCTGCGAGCATGGGACGTCTGCCTTCTTTTTTAAAAAAATTCGCTAATTTTGCAGAAGTTGTTGTCTTACCTGAGCCATTAAGTCCGGTCATCAGAATAATAGTTGGCGGATTTGGAGAAAGATGTATCTTCTGATTTGAACCTCCAAGAATATTACACAATTCATCATTTACTATTTTTACAACCTGCTGGCCGGGAGTAATGCTTTCAAGCACTTTTTTGCCAACAGCCTTATCCCTGACTTGTTGTATAAAATCTTTTACAACCTTAAAATTAACATCTGCTTCAAGTAATGCAAGACGCACTTCTCTTAAGGCAGCATCAACATCCTCTTCTTTCAGCAGCCCCCTGTCTTTGATTTTTTTAAAGACTGCTTCAAGTTTTTGTGTGAGGGATTCAAACATATTAAAGAAGCGTCTCTATTGACGAAATAAGTTCATTATTCAGCCCAGGCACAGCTCCAGTAATTTTATTTGCAACCTTGCCGTCCTTGTCTATGACATAAAATGCCGGTATTCCTATTATTCCGTATCTTTTTATGATATTTTGATCAGCAGGTACTACCATATACAATACGTTATTATCAATTATGTAACGTTTGATATTTTCAATATTAGTTTCAGGGGTAATTGCAAGAACAACAAGACCTTTGTCTTTGTATTTATTGTGGAGCATATTAAGGAAAGGCGTTATTGTTTTGCATGGCGGGCACCACGTAGCCCAGAACTCTATCAGGACAACCTTGCCTTTGTAATCGAAAAGCGATATTTTATTCCCGTGAATGTCGCTGTACTTAAAATCTAATGCTTTTTCTCCGACTGACGGGACAAATTCGATTTCATCTTTTGTGCATGAGATAAAAGAAACAGAGAGAAAAAATATTATGAGGGCAGCCAGCGCAGCATGACAGGCCATATTTTCTCTTCGAATATTCAAAACGATGACAGCCTAAGCAATCAGCAGGGAATCAATCTTGGATTTAAGCTGGTTTTTAGGAACAGCGCCTACAAGCTGATCTATCATCTTACCGTTTTTAAAAAAAATTATTGTTGGAATGCCCATTATTTTATATTTACTGGCAATGTCAGGATTTTCGTCAGTATTAAGCTTTGCAACCTTAATTTTCCCTGCATACTCTTTTGCAAGTTCTTCAACAACAGGAGCTATCATTCTGCAAGGACCACACCAAACAGCCCAAAAATCAACCATTACTAATTCCTGGTTTTTTATAACTTCATTTTCCCAATTTGAACTTGTTGCCTCAACAATACCTTCTGTCATTGAAAACCTCCTGATTTAACTGGCATGTTTGAATTATATTCAGAATGTTCATTCTTGTCAATTTAATTAAGCTAAAAAGCCTTTTAGCCGGTAAAATGGGTACTTAACAAATAAAAAAAGTAGTTTCTGAACCTTAAAGCAGATATTCCGCAAGATTTATTTTATATTTATTAGGATCCATTGTCCTTACAATCGTTCTGACAAATTTATTTTCTTCGTTTTTCTCGGTTAAATCAACAATATGACTTTCAACTTTCTCGCCGCTGCTGTTCATGACAAGAAGAATTTTGGGTCTGTCAAGATACATGGAATCGCATTGATAAACCAGCCCAAGTTCTTTACTGTCGAGCATAACCAGTGTGCCGACAGGAAAAACTCCAATCATATTGATAAAAAATTTAAATAGGATTGGGTCCAACTGAGTGCCTGCGCGATCCATCATAAGACTCAGCGCTCTGTCCGGAGGCATTGGTATGCGCGAATAAACTCTTGAGGATGTCATACCGTCATATTGATCAGCAAGACTTATTATTCTCGAGTAGAAATCAATCTCAAATTCTTTTTTTACCTTGGGATACCCAGAAAAATCATAGTTCATATGATGTTCAAATGCCACAATTGCAGCCCTCATTGAAAGATCATCAAATCCCCTGAGTCTTAATATTGCCCTGAATCCCCAGAAAGGATGTCTTCTCATTATCTTCCATTCCTCATCTGTGAAACTTGTAGGTTTATTCAGCATATCAGCTGGAATCTCTATCTTGCCGATATCATGAAATATCCCCACCAAACCAAGTTCTGTTAATGCTTTTTTTGTAAGTCCCAGCCTTTGTCCAAGAGCAACAGACAGGATGCTTACATTTACACAATGGTGATATGTATATTCGTCATAATCTTTTATAGCAGTCATGCCTATCAGCAATTGTTCTTCCTCAAGGATTAAATCAACCATTGACTCAACCACTCTTTTTGCTTTTTTTATACTTACGCGTTCTCCTGATTTTATTTTGCTTATAACACCTTTGGTATATGCAACGGCATTAAAATATGTTTTCTTTACTTCCTTGCGAATATCGAATCCTGTCTCTGTATTTTCCTCTTTTATTTTTCTCAGCTTGCCGACCTGCAAAACATCAACAGTTTCCATCTCTTCAGAGAGAGCCTCGAATGGATGCTGGGAAAAGATTGATCCTGTAAAAGCCTTTAAAAATTTTTGCAGATGTTCTAATTTAACAACATCAGTAAAAACAACACTTCCGAGTTCACGTTTTTTAAATTCTCTTATGAGAAAATCAAAATTAGTCAGGTATTCAAGGGAATATCTTATCCGTATCTCGTTTAGATAAAAAAATTCACCTCCAACTTCCAATGTCAGCTTGCCCTGCTGTTTTACAAGCGGATTTAACGTAGCGGCAAGTTTTTCTATTGCTGCTGTAACAGCAATATTATTCACATCATGTATTAGAGCGGTCCTTGCAATAACTGCTAGCTGGTTTACTATATCTTTTGAACTGGACAATAACTTTTCGTTATCTTCCATACTCTATCCTCTTAATCGCAGTATCAACATATTCCCAAACTATCCTGCTCTTTGAATCTCTTGCCTTGTATAAAACAGGCAAAACATCCTTGTTTCCAATAAGTCCGAGACAATATGCAGCGCAAGCTCTGTTTTCGTCATTTGAAGCTCTTCTGAAAAATGATTTCTTGTTTAGAGTCCTGACAAGCAGTTCAATAACATCAGGGTCTTTCCATCTGGATAAAACTTCATAAAACTCCTTTTTTTCATTAATACCTGCTTTATTAAAAGACTTATCTGATAGGTGATTTAGAATTGTGCTTTTAGCTGACGGAGCTGGAATATTAGCGATTGCTCTTGCAGAAGCTGTCCTTATCTGTTCGTCGGTGTCATCAAGACAGTCTCTCAGTGCAGATAACACACTAAGGCTTCCCATCCCTCCCAAAGACTTTATTACCTCTTTTCTAACCCTTATATCACTGTGATTTAATGTCTTCAAAAGAAAATCTACTGATTTTTTATCTCCTATCTTTCCCAGAACGTAAATTACATTTCTTACAACATACCATCTTGTGTCATACAATCCTTTTGCAATAGCCTGCATGTCTTTTTTCCCGAGAACTACAAGTGCATTTATAACAGCCTTCCTGCCTGGAATCGTCTTTAAGTCGCCAAGTATCCCCATTAACGGCTGGATGGCGCTTTTATCAAGGTATTTGGCATATTCCTCAATTGTTTTTTCTTCAAATTCAATACCGCTGTTTAGAAATTCGCCAAGAAGCTTTATGCAAGTGTCAGAACCAAGAAACAGAGAAATCGTCTTCAAATGTTTTTTTACTTCATCAGGAATATCAGATGAATCGATCGTGGACTGAACATAATTCATCAGTCCTAATGCTGCCTCGATATTGCCGTGTGTTATGGAATATTCAACAGTGCCCCTTAAAAAATGAATTACATCCTCATAATCTCCTGTGCTCTCTGCCTGATAAAGCACCTCAAAAATAAGCGCAATAAGCTTGGGTAATTTGTCATGAGAATCTTTTTCGATTTCGATAACGAGTGTCTGCAGGTCTTTATCGCTAAGGGGAACTACTGATAATTCAGAAACAGCATCTTCACCAAAAGCCTCGGAATATGCCCTTGTAAGGTTGTCGTAACCCTCTTCTGCTGCGCCCTTTACTTCATTTACCGCCTTGGTCTCATAACCATCATCCTCTGTTAAAAACGCTTCGTCTACAGCATATTTAATGTTTTGAAAATCCTTTTCCCAGAGGAGGGTAACAACATCATCATCAAGAACTTCCCTGTCATAGTCAACAGTAAGGATTTTCAAAAAATCCTCGAGTTCTTTAGGTGCAAAACCTTTTTTAAAAGTAATCTCTCTAATCCCGTCTTTGAACAGAAACAAAGCAAGATTATCTTCTTTTTCCGGATTATGATATATCTGCTCCGAGTCAAGAAACAACTCGTTCTGTTTTATTTTTATTGTAAGCTGGTCTTTGTAATCTAAGTAAGTTTTAAATTTTACATATGTATCGTCAAGAAGCTTGGTATACATGGGATTGCTTTCAGGATAAAGCCTGAAAGTTTTTTTTGCCTTAAGAAGCGCTGCAATTATATCCTTTACAGCTCGTATATCATCAAGAACATCCATTATGAAAATTTATCATAAGGAATATCACGTGTCAAATCAGACAAGGAGTATCCTTCTTTCCCGTGCAAAATTTTTGATTATCATAATAGCAGACTGTAGCCTTTGTAATCTTACATTTCTCATTCTTATTGACTGTATATCGTTTACGGGAATTTTTTCGCTTCGTATTAATACCTGAACCTGAATTATCTCATGATAAATTCCTGTAAGCGATTCTTCATCAAGCGGCTTTAAAAACAATGGATTGACTGTAATATAGCTGTCAGCTATATCCAATGCTACTGCCTTTAAACTTTTTCCGCGTATGCTACTTAGACTCATCCCCTGCCTCTGCCTTTACCTGTTTCCTGAAAAAAATTCTTGCTATAAGTATGCCTGCTTCATAAAGAACAATAATCGGCACTGCCATAAGAACTTGATTAAATGCATCAGGCGTTGGGGTGAGAATTGCAGCTACGATAAAAGCTATGAGGATAGCGTATTTTCTGTTCTTAGCAAGAGCAGCAGGTGTAACAAGGCCGATACGTATTGCAAAAATTATTAAAATCGGAAGCTCAAAAATTGCGCCGAAAGCCAGCAAAAACTTAATGCAAAAATCCATATACTGCCCTACAGAAAGCATAGGCATCAAAATATCGCCGACTTTATAAGTAAGCAAAAATCCAAGAGCAAACGGTAAAACCACAAAAAAACAGAATGCTGCCCCGATCAAAAAAAGCACTGTCGCAGCACATATAAACGGTAGTACATATTTTTTTTCTTTTTGCAGAAGACCCGGAGATATAAATTTCCAGATTTGTGAGAATATTACAGGAAGTCCGACTATAACAGAAGCAACCATAGCAATTTTCATGTTCATCCAGAAAGCCTCGGCAGGAGCCAGGAATACCAACTTTACCGTTTGCGGAAGTTTCTCCTGAGGGATAATGCTGACAAAAGGACTGTTTATTGAAAACAACATGGTGTACTTAAGAGGGAAAATCATAGCATTAAACAATTCTTCGGAATAATTAAATGCTACCAAAAAAATAGCAAACAAAGAAGAAATAGATATTAAAATTCTTTTTCTAAGATCAACAAGGTGCTCTGTCAACGGCATTTTGAAATCATTAAGCATTGGGGTCAACCTCTTTCAGAATTAAAAATTAAGGAATATGTTTCCTTATGAAGCTTTTTCGTCTTTCTTGTTGTTTTTTTTCTTGTCTTCTTTCGCTGCTTTTTCTTTTTGCTGAGAATCAATTACAGGATAAGCTTCAGCTATTTCATTTATTTCTTTATTGATCCTGTCCAGTGTTTCAGATGAAATAGGTTCCTTAACTTCACGAAGCTCAGAATCCATCTGTTCCTTGACACTATACATAGCCCTCCTGACATCAGTCAGTGTCTTGCCCAGTGTCTTGCCAAGTTCAGGAAGTCTTTTCGGACCAAAAACCAGAAGTGCAACAACAAATATCACTATTAATTCCTGCATACCTATATCAAACATTATTTAAAATCTCCTGTGTTGTCCGATTTCTACTTTTCTTCTTCGTAAATAGTTTTTATCGGCCTTTTCTCTTTTGGAAAAGTTATTGCCAGAGAAAAGAGCAATCTGTATTCCGGATTTCTGTCTTTAAAATCAGTGCCGATGCCGATTGTCGTAAATATGTTCTCAGCAATTATGAATCTATATCCAAGTCTTCCTTCAATCTGATCGAATTTATGAAAATCATTGGTTGCCTTTGAATATATTTCTCCGATTACCTTGAAATTATGAGCAGCTGAGAAATCAAATCCTGCTGAAAAGATAAGTTCATCCTTGAGATTACCAGATGCAGCTTTCTCATAAAATGCATTAAGGTGGCCGCTGACAGGGCCGACTTTTTTGCTCATGATAAACCCTCCGCCTATTCTCCCGTCTGTACTAAATTCCTGTCTGCCAGAATTCAAAGAAACATTGATCATATAAGCTAATGACGGGTCATACTTTCCTTCATCAGAAAATCTATGCTTGATTCCTAATGCAAAATCTTCATAGCCGGATTCCCCCTGATAATCATGCACATAAGGCAATGTTGAGGTAATTTCGATATTATCTTTGATTCCATATGAATACTGTAAAAGATAATTGTAATAACTTACATCTGCCGATTTCTCGATACTGATCCCTGCTGCAGATTTTCCTTTTTGCGGACTGTCAGTTGTAAATGTTGAAAAAATTCCATACGGTGAAATTGGTTGAATACCTTTTATATCATATGCGCCAGCGTCCTTGACCAAGAGGAAGCACCAGAAAAAAAGAAAGATAAGAATGATTTTTTTCATCAGTACACCTTAACAAAAAGAAACTGTGCCTGTCAATTAATCAGTTCTTACTTTTTCATTGATATAAATATCCCATCCCAGCTGTCGGAAGGAGGATTTTTTATATATTCATTGCATCTATCAGCATACATTTTTGACACGTTATCATTATGTTCAGTCGAAAGCTTTTTAAACGAAGCTAGGGCTTTTTTGAACTCTTTTCCCCTGTAAAATTTCAGAGACTTGGAAAATTCTTCAGCAAGTTTTTCATTCTGTTCTGTCATAAGTTCAAAAATAGCTACTGGTTTTTCCTTGCCTACAACTTTAAGAAGATCCAGTTCTCTTAGTATGAATTTGTACTTTACCCTATGTGCTGTGTATTCGCTGAGTATAATGTGAGTGCCGTAATATTTATTCTGGCCTTCGAGCCTCGAAGCAAGATTTACAGTATCACCGATCGCAGTATAATCAAATCTCATGTCAGCTCCCATATTGCCGACTACTGCATAGCCTGTGTTTATGCCGATGCCAATATTAATATTCGGCAATCCATTTTCCTTGAAGCTTTCATTGATAATATTAAGTTCACTCAGCATTTCTACTGCTGTCTGGCATGCCTTTAATGGGTGGTCAGGAACATCAAGAGGCGCATTGTATATTGTCATTATTGCATCTCCAATATATTTATCAAGTGTCCCGTTGTTTTTCAAAACCACCTTTGTCATCGGGCCTAAATACTCATTAAGAAGCGATACAAGCACATCAGGCTGAAGCTTTTCAGATATTCCTGTGAATCCTCTGATATCAGAAAAAAGTATTGTTACTTCTTTCTTTGCTCCGCCAAGTGAGAGCCTGTCAGGATTCTTTATTATCTCACTCACCAGTTCAGGAGAAATGTAACTTGAAAACGCTTTTTTTAAGTATCGGTTCTTTTTTTCGAAAACCAGATTCCTGTATGCTTCAGCTCCGACAAAGGCTATTGCCGTTGATGATAAAGGATAGAGTACGCTCATATCGATCGAGTATGTTTTAAATAACGAGTAATTTAAAAACGCATACGCGAAAATAAGAAGAATAAAGGCCATCAAACCGAGAAAACCATTTCTGAGAAAACCTAGAATTAAGACCAGGATTACAGGCAATAAAAATAAACAGAGCATTTCGATACCGATGATTCTTGTATCTCTTATTATAAATCTCTCTTGTAAAACACTTGACGCAACAGTAGCGTGAATCTCCACGCCGGGAAAAGCTGATTGCACAGGGGTTGCTCTCATGTCATAGATCCCGACTTCAGTTGCGCCGATAAACACGATTTTATTTTCCAGATCATTTTTCTTAATTCTCTTTTTTATTACGTCTACTGCAGACAATGTAGTGAAGGTTCCCCCCCTGCCGTAATAATTGACGACAAGCTTACCGCTCTCATTCGAAGGAATAGACATCTGCCCTAGCCTTAGTGTAGATACGCCAAAAGATGCAATGTCCAGCATTATCTCTTTTTCCGTATAATGCCTCAATGCCTTTAATGCAAGCGAAGGATATATCTCGCCCTGATAAAGCATAAGAAGACTCGCTTTTCTGACAAGACCATCAGGGTCGGGATCAGTATTAAAAAATCCAAAATCCAATGCTCCTTGGCCTATAAGAGGTATATTTGCTTCAATAAAAGGCCGTTCTGATATTGGGACTGATGTAACACCTTCTTGGATTCTGACAAGTTTTATTTTCGAGGATTGCAGCTGTGAGATTGCTTCTGTATCCGGTTTTTCTTCTTCATCCCTGAAAAAATAACCTAATATCACATTCCCGTTTTTCTTTATTGATTTTGATAGTATCTCGTCGTCTTTCTTGTCTGAGGTTTCAGAAAAGACAATATCGAGGGCAGAGACTTTAACCCCGTATTCTTTCAGGCTGTCCAAAAGTTCTGCCATAACTGAACGTTTCCAAGGCCATCTGCCAATTTCATTAACGCTCTTTGAATCAATTGCTACTATTACAATTCTGTTATCAGGCTGAATAGTTTTTCTTATCTTGAATCTTGCATCTTTCAATTTAAGATCAACAGCCTCAAGAAAATCCACCTTTTGTCTATAGAAAAGAAAAGTGGCAATTGCAGCAATAATGCCAATGGCAATGAATTGCAGAAGCTTGGAATATTTCATTTGTGCTGTGCCAGTATCATATTTTCATATAAAGATTATCTATTCTTTTATCGTTTTAAGAATAGTCTCTACATTGCCGGCATTCTTGCCGGACGGAAAATCTTTTATATACTGCTGCAATCTCTCCTTTGCCTTTTTTGTGAAACCCATCTCGTATAAAAGCATACCTGTCAGGTATAAGGCATTTTCTCTCTTTGGATTGTCAGGGTACTCCTCGAGAACAAGAAGGTATTCTGCAAGCGCTGCTTCGCTGTTATTCAAAAACCTTGAGTATACAGCCCCCCTCTCCAGTCTTGCATCGCTTCTGATGTCTGAATTATCCGAAAGATCAATCGAGATCTGAAAAATATAAAGAGCCTCTTCGTATTTCCCTACATCAGCAAGATAATGACCGTAATTTATATTCCATCTTGCAATTATATGAGGAAGATTTCCTGATGTTTCCCATTCTTTCGGCGGTTTTGACGCAGTAATGGAATCAAAATATTTTTTTGCTGTATATAAAGGAGTATTCTTTTCAACTTTAATTGGATCAATAGGAGTGAAGCCTCTTGTGTTCTGCACCATTGTGTCTGTTGTTAAAGGTTTATCGACACCTGCTGCTCCTGATATATCTGCAGTTCCTTCATTGCCAAAGAGAACGTTTGCATATCCCTGGCTCATCATCATGAATTCTGTGCCCTTTATTCCTGCAACAGCAGTAGGGCTTTTTACTTTATAATCTGTCTGCTGGCCTGCAATCTTTGTGACAGTAGCCCTAAGCTTTCCTTGCGCAAGGCTGAAAATACCTTCTTTCTTTGTACTGGAAAGAAGAAATTTATCTATCTCAAGTTCAGTGTTATTGGCAAGAGTAAAAGTGCTTCCATCAGCCAATAAAAGTTTTGCCCATCCATCTTTGCCTGTTTTTACCCAATAGCCGACTTCAAGTCCAGATCCTTCTTTTGCCTTCTGATAAGGAATATTCGCCTTGGTTCTGAAGAGAACTTCGCCGTTTGTTTTTGAAATCTTTCCAACAGCAGCGTAAACCGGAGCAATAAATGCTATTAAACATACTGCGATTAACATCAAAGTTACTTTTTTCATAATGACCTCCGTTTTACAAAAAATAACTGTAATAATGGCACTTTCATCTAAGAGGCTATCAAAAAACTAAAGGCAAAGTCAAATTTGGAAAATAATAGGAGCTAATTTTTTAAGGTGTGTTTTTTACTCAAAACATCATATACTTCTTCAGGCGTCATCATTGCACCGCCTGTCCTGCCGTAGAATGAAACTTCAGACCTGCCATTTACTGCAAGTCTTACATCCTCGACCATCTGGCCAGCGTTCAGTTCTACTGTCAGGAATTTTCTGCCAGGAAAAGACAGAGATCCAAGTTCCTCTTCAGGAAATGGGAATAAAGTAATCGGTCTGAAAAATCCAATCTTAACTCCTTCTTTTCTCAGTCTGTTCACTGCTGATAAAGCAACCCTTGCCGCAATTCCGTATGCAACAACTATTGTTTCAGCATCATCAACATTCAGCGTTTCGCATCTTGTCTCTTTATATTTCATTTTTTGGTATTTATCCTGAAGTATATTGTTTCTAGATTCAAGTTCGCCCTCACCCATATATAGTGATTTAATAACATTAGGCTCTCTGTCAGCACATCCGGTCAATGCCCATGTCTTTGGCGAAAGTTCAGGTTTGATATACGGTGTTGGCGTGAACGGCTCCATCATCTGTCCGAGAATCCCGTCTCCAAGAATCATTACAGGAGTTCTATATTCATCCGCCTTGTCAAAAGCAAGCATAGTAAGATCCCAGAGTTCCTGCAGATTAAAGGGAGCATAAACAAGCATATGATAGTCTCCGTGGCCGCCGCCTTTTACTGCCTGAAAATAATCAGCCTGACTGCCGGAGATGTTCCCTAATCCAGGCCCTCCCCTCTGCATATTCACAATAACTGCCGGAAGTTCAGCGCCGCATAAATAAGATATGCCTTCTTGTTTCAGGCTTATTCCCGGACTGCTTGATGAGGTCATTGCACGCTGTCCGCATGCAGAAGCTCCGAAGACCATATTTATAGCAGAAAGCTCGCTCTCTGCCTGTATGAATACCCCGTTTACTTCCTCCATGCGCCATGAGAGATATTCAGGTATCTCATTCTGCGGAGTGATCGGATAGCCAGCATAAAAACGGCAGCCTGCTGCAATTGCAGCTTCTGCAATCACTTCATTGCCGCGCATAAAAAGTTTTTTGCTCATGAAAGACATTATAACATAAGAAATAATCAGAACTGACAGTTACCTAAAAAACTATAACGACACTAATCTTTGACGATTCCAATATGTGTCTGATATAATCCAGAAAACTTTTCATGAGAGGTAATATGTATTTTCAGGATGTAATACAAAAGCTTAATGAATTCTGGGCAAAGAAGGGATGCGTTCTTCTCCAGCCATATGATATCGAAGTTGGCGCAGGTACATTCCACCCTGCAACATTTTTCAAGGTCATTGGTCCTGAGCCTTGGAAAACAGCATATGTCGAACCTTCAAGAAGACCTACAGACGGAAGATATGGGGAAAACCCGAACAGATTGCAGCACTATTATCAGTATCAAGTAATACTCAAGCCCTCTCCTGAAAACAGCCAAGAGGTCTACCTTGAAAGCCTGAGATATATTGGCATTGACCCCGGAAAACATGACATACGCTTTGTAGAGGATGACTGGGAGTCTCCTACACTCGGCGCATGGGGGCTTGGATGGGAAGTATGGCTTGACGGGATGGAGATTACACAATTCACATATTTCCAGCAAGTTGGAGGAATTGATCTTAAACCTGTTTCACTAGAAATAACTTACGGGATCGAACGAATCACAATGTATCTTCAGAATGTTGACAATGTCTACAATCTCGACTGGTGCGAAGGGATTAAATACCGGGATATTCATCATATCGATGAGGTTGAGTTTTCAAAATATAATTTCGACTACGCTGACACAAAGCTTCTCATGCGGCAGTTTAATGATTACGAAAAAGAATGCAAAAGATTAAATGATATCGGTCTTGTTCTGCCGTCTTATGAGTTTTGTTTAAAATGCTCTCATACATTCAATCTGCTTGATGCAAGAGGCGCTATCTCTGTTACAGAGAGGACTGGTTATATTGCAAAAGTAAGAACACTTGCAAGACTCTGCGCAAATGCCTATTTAAAGCAGAGAGAAGAAATGGGCTTCCCGCTTCTTAAAAGCTTCTAATTATCCCTTAATCTCCACTAAAGCATTTTTATCAAAAGGATTCATTCTTATCGCCATTGAGAAGAGATAGGGATAATCTGCCTTAAGATGCATCATGTATGATATCCATCCGACTATCAGTCTTATATACACCCTTTTAATATCTATCAGCAGGTGCTCATGATCTGCATGCGTCAGATTCGAGACATCATTCCTATTTGTTAATTCCTCTGTTAAATGAAATACTGCCCAAAGAATATCAGTAAATGATTCATGCTCAAGAAGATTTGGATTCTGCAGAAGTCCCAGCAAAAATCCCCTTTTATTTTCGAGAAAATTTCTCAGATTTTTTATGTCATTATAGGTGCATTCGATTTTACAGTCATATTTTTCAAAATATGCATGTCTGCTTATAAATTCTTTGTTAGTCCAGTTATTGTCTACAATTAATTTATTTCTGGTCTTTTCAGACTGGCTGTCAAATGACGAGAATGATTTTAATAACGATATCCCTACTTCGCTGAAAAATGCGCCTATTACCATATTCATCTTTTTAAGCAATGAACGTTTTTCTCTCATACTTAGCAGACGATGAATAATCAGTGTAACAAGCAATACCTCGATCGGAACAAAGGCTATCTCGCCAAGCATATAAATAAATATGTGATGGGAATCTCTGAATATCAGATAATGGATAAAATATATGAGAGCTGAAAGCGATATTAATGATAAACCTAAAACAACCTGCCAGTTAAAAAACTTTTTCATTGTTCCCTCCAGAGAAAAATGCTAACAAACCAAACTTCCCTTGTCAATCACTCTTTTGTAAGGTTATAATGTTATGCTTTTAAATTTTTCATGCAGGAAGAGGTAACTAATGGCTCAGGCTACAAACCAGTTTTCATCACTGCTTCTTGAGATCGGCACAGAAGACATTCCTGCCAGATTTATCCCTGTTGGGATGGAACAACTGAGAGAAAATACAAAGACACTTCTCACAGAAAACCGTATAAAATTCGACGATATAAAAACTTACGGCTCTCCAAGAAGGCTCGCTGTTATTGTTAACGGCATGAGCAAGAAACAGGACAGCAGAACAAGGGAAGTCTTTGGCCCTCCTAAAAAAATTGCGATTGATGCGAACGGCAGTCTCACAAAAGCAGCCACAGGGTTTGCAAGTTCTCAGAAAGTAAGTCCTGAAAGCCTTGTGATAAAAAGCAATGACAAGGGAGAATACATTGTTGCTGTTATAGAGGAAAAAGGCGTTGATGTAAAAGACCTTCTTCCTGAGATTATGAAAAAGATTGTATTTTCCCTGAAATTCCAGAAATCAATGCGCTGGGCAGATAACAATATCAGATTCGTGAGGCCTATAAGATGGCTTTGCGCACTGCATGACAATGAAATAATAAAGTTTGAGATTGACAGAATATCAAGCAACAATATAAGTGCAGGACACCGCTTCCTGTCACAGGGTTCGTTCCAGATAAATGATATTTCCAGCTATGTACAATCGCTTTCTGAAAACAAAGTCATAGTAGACCTCGAGGAAAGGAAAAAGATCATCTTTGAAAAAATTCAGAGCATCTCAGAATCTGTTAACGGAAGACCTATAAAAGATGATCTCCTTATTGAGAATGTAGCTAATCTCGTGGAATACCCCGTGCCTGTTCTTGCAGCTTTTCCAAAAGAATATCTTAATTTGCCAAAAGAACTCCTTGTTACTGTGATGAAAGAGCATCAAAAATACTTTGCAATAGAAGACAGATCAGGCAGGCTGACAAATCATTTTATAGTTGTAAGTAACACAACTGAGAATAACAAAGATAATATCAAGTCTGGAGCTGAAAGAGTAATCAAGGCCAGATTTGAAGACGCAAGATTTTATTTTGAAGAAGACAAGAAGAAGACCCTCAAGTCTCGAGTAAATGATTTGAAGAATGTCACATATCAGGACAAGCTAGGGACATTATATGACAAGACACTGAGAGTTAAAAACATCTCTGTTTATCTTGCATCAAAAATCAATCCTTCCTTAAAGAAAAAAAGCGAGGAAGCAGCAATGCTTTCCAAAACAGATCTTATAACAGGCGTTGTAAGAGAGTTTCCCGAGCTTCAGGGGATAATGGCTAAATACTATGCTGTTCATGACAATGAAGACACAGAGGCTGCACAGGCATTATCAGAGCAGTACTATCACGGAGAAAAGATCCCTGAATCAGATACAGGAACAATACTAAGCCTTGCAGACAAGATCGATAATATAACAGCATTTTTTTCTATAGGACTTATTCCAACCGGTTCTGAAGATCCTTTTGCATTAAGAAGGCAGACACTCTCGTTAATAACAATCCTAACAAACAAGGGATACAGCATTACATTCGAAGACATCATTGATTTCACACTAAGAAACTTGAAAGTAAAAAAACCTTCTGAGATAAAAAAATCATTGTTCCAGTTTTTTGAGCAGCGCCTAGAGCCTTTATTATCATCACAGGGATATTCGTATGAAGTGATACAGTCAGTGCTGTCATCATCAACTCAGACGCCATTATCAGAATTCAGGATGAGACTCGATGCTGTAAAAGAATTTAAAACAGACAGCTCATTCAACGATTTTCTCACTGCGATAAAGAGGGTAAGAAATATTATTCCAGCTGAAAAACTGCCTTTTCTTAAAACAGGACTTCTAAAACTCGAATCTGAAAAAAAACTCAACAAAAGCCTTGCAGACGTGCTGCCTGATTTTGAAGAAGCATTAAAGAAAAAAACCTATCTTGATTCTCTCAAAATACTCACAAGATTAACTGAACCTATTAATAATTTCTTTGATAATGTCCTTGTTATGGACAAGAAAAAAGAGATTAAACTTAACAGATTGTCGCTGCTCAAAAAAATCTGGGATAATGCATCAGAGATTGCTGATTTTTCAAAACTATAGGCATTCAGTTATACTATTCAAAATTCGATTTAAGATTCTCTTTAATGAGAAGATTTTTATAAAGGAGGTATTTCGATGGCAAAACCAGTAATTGATGCAGAAACATGTATCGGCTGCGGAGCATGTGTTGAGATCTGCCCTGAGGTTTTCGAACTTGCAGATGACAAGGCTGTTGTTATAGGCGCTGATAAATGCGATAGCTGCAACTGTCAGGAAGCTGTTGATTCATGCCCTGTTCAGGCAATCTCGCTTGATTAAGGATAAAAACTAAAATGCAGATAACCGCATTTCTCGGAAGCCCGAGAAAAGACGGAAATACAGAATTGCTTTTAAAAGAATCCATTAAAGGGGTTGAGGATTCAGGATTTAGAGTTCAGGTCTTCAACCTCTCTAAGATGAAAATCTCTCCGTGTCTTGACTGTGACGGCTGCGCTGAAACAGGGCTGTGTGTTATTGATGATGAGATGGTTCAGATATATGATTCAATAAGACAGTCAGACAGAATAATACTCGCCTCTCCCATATTCTTTTTTGGGTTAAGCGCCCAGACAAAGATAATGATAGACCGATGCCAGGCATTTTGGTGCGAAAAATATATCTTGAAAAAAAACATTCCTCCAGGAAAGTTCGGAAGAAAAGGGCTTTTGCTTCTTGTCGGCGGGATGAAAAATGAAATTGGGATAACATGCGGAGAAGCAACTGCAAAGGCTTTTTTCAGGACAGTCAGCATGCCTGAACATAAAACCTTAAGCTATCTTGGTGTTGATGCAAAGGGAGAGATTCTTAAAAAACCCGATGCATTAAAACAAGCATACGAAGCTGGAAAAGAACTGGCAAAAACTTAGTTAGCGTACTTCTCCTATAAATTCACAGTTTTTATCTTGTTTTATTTGTGCGTGCTTGCAGTTGAAACACGCAATACAAACTTTTCTCAAGCTGCCTAACCCCAGCCTTGTAAGTTGAAATTTCAAATATTTTTTATCTTAGATTATGAATAAAATTCTTAAGAAACCCTGTCTTGATTTTCGCATTTCGGCTGTTTATTTTTTCCTGAAGCCACACTTTACAAGAGCTTCAAAACAGTGTAAGTTATTATTGGCAATTAAGCATGAAAACATCGAGAGTTATATGACTAACATACAAATTACGATATTATCAGAGCGGTTATTTGGTTGACTAACATCGGATTTCCGTTGTTAGTCCCATTAACGGTCTAATTACTGGTTGTACGAAGATAATAAATTAAGAACAACGGCATAACCTGCTTGCATGCAGAAAAAAGGAGGCATTGTCATGGACGAAAATATTGAAGGATATGAATATGAATGTGCTGGCTGTGGCACCCCTGTAAAACCCGATGAGCCAAAATGTCCAAAATGCGGTGAAACCTTAGAAGGCCTCATTTCTATTCCTTCTGATACACCTGCCTCCTTAGCAGGAATAAATGAAGAAGATTTCGTTACCTTTGTCGAGGAAAATGCAAACAAATATTTACAAAAGTTTCGGAAAATAGAGGCGGGCGAGAAACCATGGCTTTGGCCCGCCTTTCTATTTGGACCTTGGTGGCTGGCACATCGGAAACTTTATTTGTGGGCATTGCTTGCTCTTCTTCTCGAAAGAATTCCTTTCGTTAATATCGGTGCTCATATATGCTGGGGTATTTATGGCAACACTCTTTATTACAAAAGATGTAAAAAGAAAATTCTGAAGATAAGAGCAAAATATCCAGCTTCTGAAATCTCCTCTCAACTGACTAAAAAGGGTGGCGTTAGTATAGTCATGCCGCTACTCTTCGTGATAGCAACAATCGGCGTAATTGCGGCAGTTGTCTTTGGGCACTTTTTCGGCAAATAATGAGCATGGGATTAAAAAATGACCATAAAAAAGGCCGCGTACAACAATACCATCGAGACCGACGCCGAATAGCGTCGGTCATTTTTCCGTAAAGGTTCTGTGGCGGCGCGGCTCATGGCCAGCGTTAGGCACAAAATAAAATGAATAATAACTGCAAAAAGAAATGAACTACATATCTTATAGAGTCTCGCTATTCAAGCTGAATCGCCAACGAAGCAAAGTAGACAAATATTACAAAAAAGAATATAAAGAAGCCAAAAAGACAGGCGACAGCAACAAAGTTCAGGAAGTCGGCTCTCTCGCAAGCCATGAACTGCAAGAAGTAGATGACGAAATTCAATATTTAGAACAAACATATATTATAGCCCTTGCCAGACAAATGCTGTTGACCGTACCACCCGTCATCGACGAAGAAAAGGGCGGACTATGGGAGCAGTCAAACTCCACAGGCAAGTGGCTGCTGACAACTGAAGGACTTAGGCAACTCAGGGCAATAGTACGCACGGAAAAAAAAGAAAGAACTGACTCACTGTCGAGGTGGGTAACAATAATTGTTGGTTTAATAGGCGCAATTACCGGCTTAATTGCAGTAATAAAGACAATAATGAAATAAATGAAAAAATATATTTCACCATTGTTAGTTGCTCGGCTTGTAGCAATCGCCTTACTTGTATGGGCGTTAGATCGTCATCCTTACGGCTACTATCAAATACTACGCTGGGTTGTTTGCGGCTCTGCCGCATACACAGCATTCGTTGCAACTGAGTTAAAGAAAATATTCTGGGCATGGTCTCTCGGCATTACAGCGGTGCTTTTTAATCCAATAATTCCCATCCATTTAGATCGTGAAACCTGGGCGGTTATTGACATCGCTGTTTCAGTACTTTTTGGAGCATCAATTTTCCTGGTACGTGAACAAAGGGGGTAAGCTATGTTGAATCGCATTGTAAGTATTTTTAGTGTTCCAATCATGATAATGAACTTTGCAAGTGGCATCATTGGGGGTATTTGGCTGGCCTTTTTAGGTAAATGGGGCCTAATTGGAATCGGGCTTTTGTTTTCGCTTACTTCGCATTGGATATTTACCCTCTTAATGCTACCAAGTCTGGCACTTATTCCATTGGGTGTATATCTTTATGAAAAAAAGAATCCATTACGTCATGTCGTTAACTATATATCCCAACTATATACAAATATTTTAATCATTATTACAATCTTCTTTGCATATTCAGTCTGTCGAAGTTTTTATACAGGAAATATGGGGGTCGGGTATATTCCGTATCTGTTGTGGTCATGGGGCATGGCTTTAGGCCCTTGGCAATTCTTCGCGTCGAAGGAGCCCGACAATGCGTTTTCAGCCATTACCCTGTTTAGCGCCTCGGTATTCTACTTCCTATTTTTATCCAGTCTTTTTATTAGTCCGGCTCTCGTTATCATCGTACTCTTAGTTTTTGGGTTTGTGCAATTAATCGCGCTTCCCATCTTTAATATGTATCTTGAACGTCAAATGCAGAATGACTAATACAATCAAACGAAAATAAAAAACAAATGCCTAACAAAAAAATCAACCCGACTGGCGATAAGCGCGGTTTGGTTTTCAGTTTTTGCAATTGCGCCAGCGGGTTATTGTTTTCGTTAGCTGGATGCTTCGCGCAAGAGGGGTGGGCGGTATGGGAATAGCAATTCGTCTGGAAAATGAACGAGATTATTTTTATGTTGAGGAATTAACGAGGGAAGCTTTTTGGAATCTATATTTCCCTGGATGTAATGAACACTATCTGTGTCATATTTTAAGAGACCATAAAGATTTTATTAAAGAACTTGATTATGTTGCAGAAATAGACGGAAATGTTGTTGGTTCAATTATGTATACAAAATCAAAGCTTATTGGAGAGGATGAAGAAAGGGTAGAAACAGTATCATTTGGTCCTTTGTGTGTTCACCCAGACTATCAAAGAAAAGGAATTGGTACAGCACTAATTGAAAAAACAAAAAAAATAGTGCAAGAAAGAAATATTCCAGCAATAGCAATTTATGGTGATCCTCACAATTATTGTAAGCATGGTTTTAAAAATGGAATTGACTATAACGTAAGCAATATGATATGAATGGAGAATTTCCATTGGGATTGCTCGTGTTAGAAACGAAGCCCGGATTTTTCGGAGATAAAAAATGGAAAATAGAACAAAGTGATGCTTTTAATATAGATAATAGTCAAGTAGAAGAGTTTGATAAACAATTTAAGAAAAAAGAGAAGAAATTTAAATATAGTCAGGATCTTTTTAGAATGCTGATTAGCGCATACTTGAGATAATTCAGATAACAACTAGATAACTCCAGATAAATTAAGTCTTTTATTTGTCCTTGTTATCTGCTGATTTTTCTTCTGACTCCTCTTCTCCCTTACCCTTTTCCTTTAATGCAGCAGATATCTCGGCCAAACGCTTAGATACCAGATAATTGACTGTGTTCTCAGGATACGTACCGTCTTCATTGAGTCTGCCGGCAGACATTCCTGTAAGTATCTCCATGCCTTCTTCAACGCGTTTGATCGGATAAATAGAAAATTTTTCTGCCTTGACTGCGTCAACGACATCTTTCTTGAGCATGAGATGCCTGATATTTTTTTCTGGAATTATTACTCCATGACTCCCGTCAAGCCCTCTTAATTTACATAATTCAAAAAATCCCTCTATTTTTTCATTTACTCCACCTATAGGCTGAACATCTCCGTTTTGATCCATTGAACCTGTTACTGCAAAATTCTGCTTTAACGGAATGTCTGCAATGCTGCTTAAAAGAGCATAAAGCTCTGCACATGTTGCGCTGTCGCCTTCAACCATATCATACAGCTGCTCGAATGTTATTGACGCAGAAAGACTTATTGGTTTTTTTGTTGCAAACATGCTTCCAAGATAGTTTGTCAGAATGAGCATTGCCTTTTCGTGGATTTTTCCGCTCATCTTTGTCTCGCGCTCTATATTCACAACACCGGCCTTGCCGATATAAGTCTTTGCTGTTATCCTTGAGGGTTTGCCGAAGCTGTAATCCCCCATATCGAGCACAGCAAGTCCATTAATCTGTCCTGATCTTTCTCCTGATGTGTCAACAATCAGAGTACCTTCTGCAATCATCTCACGAAGACGCTCTTCAATCCTGTTATTTCTGAAAATCTTTTCATTTATAGCAAACTCAACAAATTCAGCTGTAATCACATTGCTCTTAGACTTTGATGCCCAATAGTTTGCTTCCATTATCAGATCAGTAACCTCACTGAAACGCGACGAGAGCTTGTCCTGATGCTCGGCAAGTCTGGCTCCATATTCAACAACCCTGGCAATTCCTGCTCTGTCCAAAGGAAGAAGTTTTTCATCTTTGCATTTTGTTGCAATAAAAGAGGCATATTTATGCATGTTCTCTTCTGTCCTCTCCATCCTGCTGTCAAAATCAGCCTTTACCTTAAAAAGTTCCCTGTATTCTTCGTCAAGATTAAAAAGAAGATAATAAAGATTAGGATTGCCGACAAGTATTACCTTAATATCAAGTGGTATTGCCTCAGGCCTGAGTGTTGTAGTTGACACAAGCCTGTACTGCTCCCAGACATCGTCTATTTTTATTTCTTTATTTCTTATAGATCTTTTCAATGCATCATAAGCAAATATATTTTTCAAAAGATCCAGCACATCAATAACGATATACCCGCCATTTGCCTTGTGCAAAGAGCCTGCCTTAATCATCGAAAAATCAGTGACAGCAATGCCGTACTGAATCTTATGTTCAATTCTCCCGAACAGATTAAAATATGTAGGGTTGCTTTCGAATATAAACGGCGCTCCTTCGCTTTCTTTGTTGTTAACTAAAACATTGACCGCATATCTTGTAAATGTCGGTTCTGTTTTTTGCATCCTGAACAAAGGCGATGCTCCTGACTGCTGATCTTCCGATGCCTTAAAATCTTCAAGATGCGCAAGGATATCTTCCTTCACATTTTCGAAATATAAAATTATCTTTTCAGTGTCCTGATACTTATTTTTAAGCTCATCTATCATATGGCCGACAGCGCCTAATGCAGCCTCTCTCTCAAGTCTGTTCAGCGTCTCCTTGACAAGTTTCTCTCCGTCACGCAGTATTCTTACGACATCATCCAGCTTTTCCTGAAGCATTTTTCCAAGCTTGTCTATTTTCTTTTTTGTATTTTCCTCAAGCTCTTCGAATTCTTCTTCGTTTAATGGTTCTCCTGTTTTTTTAATCGGGACTATGATAAGCCCGCTCACTGTCTTTCTAACAGAAAAACCTTTTGTTTTTGCCTCATCTTCAAGTTCAGAAAACAAATCTTTTTGTTTCAGCTGAAATTCATCGATTATAGTGCTCTTTTGTTTTGCATATTCTTTTGTTTCAAAGACCTTTGGTATTTCAGCTTTAAGTATTTTTATCAGTTCATCCATATCCTTCTGGAAAGCAAGAGCCCTTCCGGGTTCTAGTGATACTGCTATTGGCGCATCAGGGTCTTTGAAGTTATAAACATAACACCAGTCTGACGGGATTGGTTCCTGAATAGACTGTTTTGCAAGAATTGATTTTATGGTAGTCATCTTGCCTGTGCCGTTTTCGCCAAGGATAAAAATGTTAAAACCGGAATTCTCGAGATTTATACCGAAATCAAGCGACTTTAATGCCCTTTCCTGCCCTATTGTACCTTCCAGAGAAGGAAGTTCGTCTGCTGTCTTGAACTTGAAGATATCAGGATTGCAGCGTTTGTAAAGCTGATCGACGTTTAATTTTTCCGGCATCACATTCCTCCTGAATTAATCAATGAATGTAAAAAACTTATCATAAAAAGGCCAGAATGTCCATTACGTATTATTTAAGCCCTGGGGTGATGTTTTGTATAGACTTTCTTTATCCTGTCTGTTGTGACTTTAGTGTATATCTGTGTTGTTGCTATATCTGAATGTCCAAGCATCTTCTGCACAGACCTGAGGTCAGCGCCTCCTTCAAGAAGATGCGTAGCAAAACAGTGTCTTAGGGTATGAGGCGATAAATCCATTCCTATTTTTCTGCCTAATTTTTTAATTGTCTGCCAGAATCTCTGTCTTGTCATTGCACTGCCTCTTGATGTAACAAACAGATAATCTGTCTGTTTCTTTTTCAGAATCTCAGGCCTGAGTTCTGTGATGTATGTTTTTATTTTTTTAAGCGCTCTGGAATTAACAGGCACAACTCTCTCTTTTGATCCCTTGCCTATAACACGCAGGAATCCGGCCTCAAAATTTATGTTCTCCAATTTAAGACAAACAAGCTCGCTTACCCTGAGCCCTGATGAATAAAGAAGCTCAAGCATGGCAGAATCTCTGATAAACATAGTGTCATCGGGTTTTGAATCAAGTAGGGACATCACATCCTCGACACTTAATGCCTTCGGCAGTCTTTCCCATTTTCGCGGAGTCTGGAGGCTTTCCGAAGGATCCTCCTTGATAATCCTTTCTATGAGCAGATACTTACAAAGACCTCTGATAGTAGATATGAACCTGCATATGCTTGAAGCAGAATAATCCTCATTTTTAAGCTTATTCATGAAATCAATGATATCTTTTTTTGAAAATTTATCGAGTTCTCTGTTTCGCTTTGAAAGAAACTCTTGAAAAGACTCGATATCTTTTGCGTAGGACTCTATAGTGTTTTTAGAGAGGCCTTTTTCCGCTGATTCATAAATAAGAAAATCTTTTAAAATTTTCATATACTGTATGCAATCTCATGTTTATTATACATGCATGGACATACTTAAACAATTTTGCTGTTAGTTTTAATAATTTGTATGGAGTATAATATTTTCATCTGATGGTTTTTTATGATCGGCAGCGAGATGTCAGCATGAGGAGTTAATTTGCATGAATGATTTACCGAAGAAAGATCAATGCAAAGCTGAAGTAAAAAACACAAAACAATTTCGTGAGCATATACCTGAGATTGTCGACCAGTTGGTTCTGTCTTGCAACACTGAGGATAACTATAATCATCTCGGACAGGAGCCGATTCCGTCAAGAGAATCCATTATCGAGATCATTAAGAAAGCAAGCAGAATATTGTACCCAGGATATTTCATCAATACACGTCTGGACAAATTAGGCCTGGATTATTATTTTGGACAGGAAGTCACCGCTCTTTTTGAAATTCTATCCAAACAGATAACGCTGGCCATACGCCACGACTGCTTACGACACAACCTGCCATGCACTCATTGCGAAGAAAGCGGGCATGAGTCAGCAATAAAATTCATACAGCAATTGCCGCAGATGCGTTCCATCCTCGCAAAGGATATTCGTGCAGCGTATGACGGAGATCCTGCAGCTAAAGGTTACGACGAGGTTATAATAAGTTATCCTGGACTATTTGCAATTACCGTATACAGGATTGCTCATCAGCTGTACGAACAGAAAGCTCCGCTGATTCCCCGCATCATGACAGAATATGCACATAGCCAGACAGGAATCGATATACATCCAGGAGCAGTTATTGGAGAGAGTTTTTTCATTGATCACGGCACTGGGGTTGTAATCGGCGAGACAACAAAAATAGGAAACAACGTAAGGCTATACCAAGGCGTAACACTCGGCGCCCTTTCTCTGCCCAAAAATGCAGGCTCTCTTCTAAGAAACAAACAGCGCCATCCAACTATAGAAGATGATGTTATCATTTATTCAGGCGCAACCATCCTAGGAGGCAACACTGTGATAGGTACATCCTCGGTTATCGGAGGGAATGTCTGGATAACTGAGTCTGTGCCTCCCAACACCCAGGTATTCATGAAAAAACCTGAACTAATCTTAAATAAAATCACAAAGAATAAATAAGACAGAATGTAAATATTCTGGTGAAAAAATATGAGCCAAATTTTTTCTGATATTACTTTAACCACAGGTTCAACGCCTTTAGTCCGTTTAAACAGGATATCAAAAGGTCTTAATGCAGCAATTCTTGCCAAGCTGGAATTTAAGAATCCTCTAGGCAGTGTCAAAGATCGAATTGGCATTGCCATGATCGAGGCTGCTGAGAGAAAAGGCATTATTAAAAACAATACTCTGATTGTAGAGCCCACCAGCGGGAATACAGGAATCGCTCTTGCATTTGTATGTGCAGTAAAAAAATACCGTTTGATTTTAACAATGCCTGAGACCATGAGCATGGAGAGAAAAAAGCTCCTGAAACATCTTGGAGCGGAACTTATTCTCACTCCTGGAACAGAAGGTATGAAGGGAGCGATAAAAAAAGCAAAAGAGATACTATCTGAGACGCCAAATGCATATATGCCTGACCAATTCAGCAATCCTGCCAACCCTGAGATACACCGCAGAACAACAGCCGAGGAAATATGGAAAGATACAAATGGCAAAGTTGACATACTTGTTGCAGGCGTAGGTACTGGAGGCACGATCACAGGAGTAGCAGAAGTGATTAAAGGCAGAAATCCTGATTTCAAGGCTGTAGCAGTCGAGCCAGCTAGTTCACCTGTTCTTTCAGGAGGAAATCCGGGTTCTCATAAAATTCAGGGGATAGGAGCTGGTTTTATTCCTGAAATTTTGAACACAAAAATTATAGACGAAGTAATTCAGGCAACCAATGAACAGGCGTTTGAAACAGCAAGAGATATTGCAAAACAAGAAGGAATATTGTGCGGGATATCTTCTGGTGCAGCTGTCTACGCTGCTTTAGAGATGGCTAGACGCCCTGAGAACAAAGGCAAAAACATTATAGTTATTCTGCCAAGCACCGGTGAACGTTATCTGAGCACAGAATTGTTTCAGGACTAAAAATCTATCTTTTGAACTAAATGCGGATCAAAACAAAACAGTAATTTTATTTTTTTATAAAGATTTCAACCTCAGCAACCTTTTTTCTCTTGATAGAAAAAACTCTTATAGCAGCATCTTTTTCAGCAAGACTTATAATCATATATACTGGTTCTTCGTAAACAGCCAGCGTCTTGTCTTTCCGTGAAGGGTAAGCAGAAGATTTTGGATGTGAATGATATATGCATACAATATCCAGTTCATGCTCCCTAATTTCTTTCATGACACTGAACTGCTCTTTTGAATCCATAAAATAACTTTCAGGGGATTTTTCAATATTAGTCATCTCATAGATTTTCGATATCACATTCCCCTTGCCGGCAAGAATACCGCACGCCTCATTAGGCGCTGTTTTTTTGCAATGACGAATTATTTCATCCAGTATTTTTTTTGACAAGCACAATCTCTGAGCTAGAATAGTTCTCATTTATTTTTTAATATTCTAATTTTATCAAGCGTATCCTGATAAATTTCTTTTTTCTCAGGATTAAGTTCTATTGCTTTAAGTGCAAGCGCCTCTGCCTCATAAAGTTTTTCCTTCTTTGTGTAATAGAGCCATGCAAGATTATTATGTGCATCAGCATTCCCAGGTTCTTTTGCTATGGCTTTTGCATAATTATATTCAGCTTCGTCAAAATCGTTTTTTTGAAAATAGATATTGCCGATATAAAGATATGCCGTAGGAATTTTTTTCGAAGCTGACTTATACTCTTTTAGGGCATTGTCCAGCTCTCCTTTTTTTTCATATGCAACCCCTAAGTTAATATGCTCTTCAGGACTCAGAGGATCATCAAGAATAATTATGCGAGGCAAGGAACAGCCGGAAGCAAACAAATAGCAACCAGTAAATAGCAAAGAAAAAACAATGTATATAATTTTTTGCCTTAGTGTTCTTTCACTATTCACTAAATATTGCTCACTTTCTTTTTAATATTAAAGTCCAGTTTTTTGTTTTCTCCCATATCTTTTTAAAATCCTCATAGATGATTGTTTTGTGTTTGTCTTTGCCGCTGTTAGCAATAACTCCATGCTCATTATAGCCTACAATCACCATAAAATGATTTGCCTGAACGGATAAAAAACCATAATCAACAAACACTATCAAGGGATATCCTGAATCGATTTTTTTCTTAACATCTTCTATATTTCCTGAATACTGTTCTGAGATCAGCCCTTTTGTCTGAGGGTAAAAAATCATATCTATATTCAATGTGCCTTTGGCAGATTTGCTGTATATTTCTTTTGCAATCTCTTCAGGAGTAATCTCAACACCCAAAAAGTTCATCAACCCAGCTAACGAAGCAGGACCGCATTGGTATTCTTCCTGCGAGTAAAAAGGAATATTATTTATAACACGGCTTTGTTTTGGTTCAGGCAGTGAGCTGATAGATGAGCAGGAATTGAATAGAAATACTAAAAATACCAAAAAAAAAGCAGGCGCAGCTTTTAACTGTTCCTGCTTTTGAAAAAGCTTTTGCATTTTCATTCTATTTTGTAATAACCACTTTGTGACCAGTAAGCTCAATAAGCACAACAACGAGAATAGCAATAATAAGAAGTACAACAACTAATCCCAGAGCGTCTCCGCCGACTTTTATATCATCAAACTGAAGAGCAACATTATGTATCTGCTGGTCACTGAGATTGCTTAATCTTTGCTGAATCTCATCCTGAGTCAACCCAAGCTTTTCAAGCCTTTCTCTGACCACTTTAATCTCGAGAATTTTTTGAATCTTTTCGATGTCCGCAGCCCTGTCAGTCATTGATAAGGAAATTATATCTGAAGGAGAAAGACCTGCATCAACTTTGGGGACAATTGCAATAATGAACATAGCAACAACCAGATAACATGCAACATATCTCATTAAAGGTGTTCTCATAATCTTCACCTCCCTCCGTAACAGTTTTTCACTTCAATAAATTACAGACTTTTATTTCTTTTTATGCCTTCTCTTGTTATCGCTACCTTGCCTGTTCTTACAAATTCTTTTATCCCCATCGGCTTCATAAGTTCTAAGAATGCCTCAATCTTTTTCTCATCACCAGTAATCTCTATTGTATAGGTCTTTTGACTGGAATCAACGATCCTTCCCCTGAATATCTCCGCAAGATTGAGAACTTCTGACTTATCCTCTGATCGAGGGGCAACTTTCAGCAGAACCATCTCGCGTTCAACATGATCAAGCTCAGTCATGTCTGTAACCTTGATAACATCAATAAGCTTGTTAAGCTGTTTTGTTATCTGCTCGATCACCGAGTCGTCTCCGATTGTGACTATTGTCATAATAGATATCTGAGGATCGATAGTCTCGCCCACAGAAAGGCTCTCAATGTTATAGCCTCTTCCACTGAACAACCCTGATACGCGTGATAATACGCCAAACTTATTCTCAACCAATACAGATATTGTATGTCTCATTTATTCACCAGCCCTATTTTACTGCCTTTAATTTCTTTTCTTCTTTTTTCTCGTCATCTTCAAACATCATATGGTCTATTGAAGCTCCTGCAGGCACCATTGGATAGACCTTTTCTTTCCAGTCAACAACAAAATCCATAAACACAGTGGCTTTTGTCTTGAATGCTTCTTTTAGCACTGGTTCAACCTCGCTTGGCTTTGATGCCCTGAGACCTACTGCACCGTATGACTCTGCAAGCTTAACAAAATCAGGATTCCCTTCATCAAGTCTTGTATGAGAATACCTTTCCTTAAAGAAAAGCTCCTGCCATTGTCTTACCATCCCGAGATACTTATTATTCAAAATTGCAACTTTAACAGGAAGCTTGTTCACAACCGCAGTAGCCAACTCCTGTATATTCATCTGGATGCTTCCGTCTCCGGCAATGTCTATTACCAGCTGGTCAGGATGTGCAAACTGCGCTCCTATTGCTGCAGGGAAACCAAATCCCATTGTGCCTAATCCTCCTGAGGTTATCCATTTTCTTGGCTTGTCAAATTTATAAAACTGCGCTGACCACATCTGGTTCTGCCCAACCTCAGTTGTGATTATCGCATCTCCTTTAGTTAATTCGTAAATTTTTTCTACCACAAATTGCGGTTTTATCAGATTATCGCTGTATGTGTATTCCAACGGCCTTTCAGTCTTCCATGCATCAATCTGTTTAAGCCATGACTTTCTTATTTCATCCCACTGTTCTTTTACTTCTTCCTTTATGATCTTGTTCATAACAGAAAGAACCTTCTTTACATCACCGACAATCGGGATATCAACCCTTACATTTTTTTTAATTGAGGTTGGGTCTATGTCTATATGCACAATCTTTGCATTAGGTGCAAATGAGTCAACCTTGCTTGTAACTCTGTCGTCAAAACGCATGCCTACAGCAATAAGAAGATCCGCATCCTGAACTGCCTTATTGGCATAATAAGTTCCGTGCATTCCAAGCATTCCCATCGAAAGTTTGCTTGTCCCAGGGAAACCTCCCAATCCCATAAGGGTCAGAGTAACAGGGCTGTGTGTCAGCTCTGCAAGCTCCTTTAACTCTTTTGAAGCATTTGAGAGGATTACTCCACCGCCTGCAATAATCACGGGTTTTTTTGCTTTTGCAAGAAGATGAGCAGCCTGTCCGATCATCCACTTGTTGCCTTCATATGTAGGCTTATAGCTTCTCATCTCTATCTCAGGCCATGTAAAATCTCCCTTGCCTGCTGTCACATCCTTAGGAAGATCGACAAGCACAGGACCCTGTCTGCCTGTCGATGCGATATAGAATGCTTCTCTTATTGTCCTTGAGAGATCATTCACATCTTTAACTAAAAAATTATATTTTGTGCACGGTCTTGTGATCCCGACAATATCTGCTTCTTGAAAAGCATCATTGCCTATAAGCGTTGTCGAAACCTGACCTGACAAAACAACCATGGGAATAGAATCCATCGCGGCGTTAGCAATCCCAGTAACAGTGTTTGTTGCACCGGGACCAGAGGTTACAAGAGCAACTCCAACCTTTCCTGATGCGCGGGCATATCCGTCTGCTGCATGAACAGCGCCCTGCTCGTGTCTTGTGAGGATAAGGTGGATGTCTTTGCAGTCAAAGAGAGCATCGAATATATTCAGGACAACTCCGCCCGGATAACCAAATATATGTTTGACTCCCTCTTTCTTAAGACTCTCTAACAATATCTCTGCTCCGGACATCTTAGTATGCATATATCCCCTTTACTCTATTGAAAAAATTTAATAAATTTTACCAAACAGCTTTACTAAATGCAAAGCAAAATCACTTCATCACTGCGCCTGTTCCTGCTGATGTGACCATCCTCGCGTATCTCGAAAGATATCCCTTCTTGATCTTAGGCTCTGGAGCTTTCCACTTGCTGAACCTTTGTTTTATCTCATCATCAGAAACAATCAGATCTATTTTCCTGCCGGGGATATCTATCTTTATTCTGTCTCCGTTTTTAATAATCGCTATAACCCCGCCTTCCATTGCCTCGGGAGAAATGTGTCCTATGCACGGTCCTCTTGTTCCGCCTGAGAATCTTCCGTCTGTAATCAATGCAACTGATTCGCTCAGCCCCATTCCAGCTATTGCTGCTGTCGGAGAAAGCATCTCGCGCATTCCAGGACCGCCTTTTGGGCCTTCATATCTTATAACTACAATATCTCCTGATTTTATCTCGTTATTAAGGATCGCCTTCATTCCCTCTTCCTCAGAGTCGAAAACTTTTGCAATGCCCTCGAATCTCATCATGTTCTCTGTTACAGCAGACTGTTTCACAACTGCGCCTTCAGGAGCAAGATTCCCTCGGAGAATCGCTATCCCGCCTTCTTTGTGATAAGGCTTATCAAGAGGTCTTATAACATCTTCGTTTATTACTTCTGCTTTATCAGCTATCTCGAATATTGTCTTTCCGCTCACAGTCATAGTGTCATTCAATAGTTTTCTCAGTCTTTTCATTACAGCAGGGATTCCTCCTGCCCAGTCAAGGTCTTCTAAATAATGCTCACCGCCTGGGAGCATGCTTGCCAGATGCGGAGTTTTTTTGCTCAGCATATCAAATGTTTCTAAAGGAAGATCCACTTCTGCGTCATGCGCTATTGCAGGAATGTGAAGCACTGTGTTCGTAGAACCTCCAAGCGCAAGATCTGCCATTATTGCGTTCTCGAACGCCTTTCTGTTCATTATCTTTCTCGGGGTTATATCTTTATTCACAAGTTCGACGATCTGTTTCCCGCTTGTAAAAGCTATTCTTCTTTTTTCAGCTGATACTGCAAGAGCTGTAGCACACCCGGGCAGGCTCATTCCGAGCGTTTCTGTTATACATGCCATTGTGTTTGCAGTGTACATCCCCTGACATGAACCGGCTCCAGGACATGCACACATTTCCAGACATTCGAGTTCATCGTCTTTGAGCAGACCTTTTTTATATTTTCCTACCGCCTCAAATGTATCATTAACAAGAGAGAGTCTCTTGCCCCTTAGATGACCTGAATACATCGGGCCTGCAGTAACAACTATGGTTGGTATATCTATTCTTGCAGCAGCCATAAGCATTCCTGGCGTAATCTTATCGCAGTTTGTAAGAAGCACAAGTCCGTCAAACTGATGCGCCTGTGAAACAGACTCGACCATATCAGCAATAAGTTCACGTGAAGGAAGCGAATAGTGCATGCCTGAATGTCCCATTGCAATGCCGTCGCAGATCCCGGGAATCCCGAAAAAAAACGGGTACCCTCCGCCTGTATGTACTCCTTTTTCTATAAACCTCTCAAGGTCTCTCATCCCTATGTGCCCTGGGATAATATCAGTGAAACTTGTGGCAACCCCTATAAATGGTTTCCCCATCTCGCTTTTAGGAATGCCTGTTGCATAAAGAAGCGCTCTGTGTGGAGCGCGTTCTAGTCCTTGTTTAATTGTCTTGCTTCTCATAAAAAAATAACCCCCTTGTGTCTTTAAACTTAATTTTTAATTATTAATTAATTTGTTTAATGGCTTTTCTTATAATCCCTCACAAGCTCTGCCATTCTGTCTTTCCCTGTAAGCTTTACTTTTTGTACCCTCTTCTTCTCAACTTCTTCTTCAGGAGTAAGATGCACTTTTTTGTTAAAATCATTGAGTATTTCTTTTAGATGCTTATGCTCTTGACTAAGCTTTCTGAATTCCTCGTTTTCTTTTAAGAGAATCTCTGAAATCTCCTGTTCATTCATCTCAAATACCCCCCTTGCCTGTTATTTTTTCTGCTAATTTATACGAGTTTTCTATGCAGTCATTAACACTTATGCCGTAATATGCGTTACCTGTAAGATACATGTCTTTGTGTTTAAGAACCATATCTTCAACTGTATTCATCTTGCTTGCATGTCCGATATTATATTGCGGGATTGATTTATCATGTCTGAAAATTTTCACAAAATCGGGCGGTGCGTCAATACCCATTATGTCTTTTAATTCCCTGAAAACCATGTCTCTTAAATGCTTGTCATCATACATCGCAATCTCAGACGCTCTTGCGCCTCCGGCCATTGTTCTTAAAAGCGCATATCCTTCAGGAGCCCTGTTTGGGAAAATGCTCGAATCCCAGAGAGTTCCGAGTATTTTTCTTTTCTCTTTGAAGGGCACAAGGAAACCAAATCCATTAAGCTGATGTTTGAGTCTTTCCTTTTTATAGCCAAAGCAGATAACTGATAATGCAGGATATGGTATTTCTCCAATGATTGACGAGAGAGGCTTGTCAAAATTCCTGAGCATCTCAGAAACAGCGTATGCAGGCGAAGCGATTATTAGAATTTCAGACTCAACAACCGAATCATCTGAAAGCACAACAGCATAGCCGCGGTGTTTTTTCTCTAAAGCAACAACCCTGCTTTCGGTTCTTAATCGGTCACCCAAAAAGTTTTTTAATGAATCAACCATTACTTCCATTCCATCAAAGAATGATGTCAGTGTCCCGCCGGGTCCTGCACCAATCTTGCCCTTGTTTGTCTTCTTTGCTTCCAGATTCATCTTTATCATGCCCTTAATAAGACTGCCGTATTTCTGTTCGAGATTATCCACGCGAGGGAAGCAGCTTTTAAGACTGAGAGTTTCAGGATTTCCAGCATAAACTCCTGATGCCATGGGATCTATCAGTTTTTCATATGCCTCTCTGCCAAGCCTTCTTTTTGCAAAATCTGCAAGGCTTTCGTCATTATTCCTGCCTTTTGGAGCAAGGATCTCATAAATAATCCTTAGTCTTCCCCAAAAACTTAAAAGGTTGGAAAAGAAAAATGCCGGTGGTGTCTCAGGAATAAGTTTTAATCTGCTCTCAGAAAAAATAAATCTTTTGCGAGCCGCATCACTGCTTCTTAAAGGACTAAGCAGAAGCTTTCGGCTTAATTCCAAAGTCTTTGGCTTGTTATCAAGAAATCCGTTTACTCCGCCCTCGCAGAGAAACCCATCTATCTTCTCAGTCCATATCTTTCCGCCGGGTTTTTTCTCAGCCTCGAAAATTATTATCTCTGCTGAAGGGTCTTTTTCGAGTATCGCATATGCTGTTGAGAGCCCTGATATTCCTCCGCCGACTATTGCTATTCTTCCCAATCGCTCTCCTTAACTTTATCCATAACAATATTCTTTAAAGCGTTTATGAACAACGGATGAGTATTTAAAGATTCTGTGCGCTTGAGAGTAATCCCAAGCCTGTCAGCCATCTGTTTATATAATATATCAATTTCATACAATGTCTCAATATGGTCTGAAACAAAACTTATCGGGACAACAAGAACCTGCCTTACGCCCTTGTCTGCAAGCTCACTGAGTTTTTCCCCTGTTGTCGGACTCAGCCATTTCACAGGACCAGTTTTTGATTGATAACTGAGATGCCAATTTATCCTGATTTTTTCTGAAACTTCTTCAATTGATTCCATAAGCTGATGAACATAAGGATCGCCTTCATCTATCAGTTTCTGCGGCAGGCTGTGGGCGCTGAACAAAACATGAACATTTTTGTCTGAAAAAGACTCCATGCCTTTTTTAATAACATCAACCAATGCATCAATATACCCAGAGTGTTTAAACCACGGATGGATACACAAAGGACTAATAGTGGGATAAGACTGCAGGACTTCTCTTGCCTTAGAATAAGCAGAGCCTGTTGTTGCGATCGAATATTGCGGATAAAGACTGAGAACAACGAGTTTGTTAATGCCGGCATTATGTATCTCTTTAATAGTATCTTCTATTAATGGCCGCCAGTAGCGCATTCCAACAAAAACTTTGAAAATCGCAGACTTTTTATTTAGTGTTTCTTCTAATGCCGCTGCCTGTAATTTTGTTATATCAAGCAGAGGAGATCTGCCGCCGATTAATTGATATAACTTCTCTGTTTTCTTTGACCTTATAGATGATATGAGGCGTGCCAATGGTTTCTGTAAAAAACCTGGGCCAAGCTTGATAATCTGTCTATCAGAGAATAGATTAAATAAAAATGGCCTTACAGCCTGCATCGAATCAGGCCCGCCAAGGTTTAGAAGTAATACACCTATTGTTTGTTTTGCCAATTCCAGCCTTTCTTTTAAAAGGATTTAAAGGCAAAATCTATCTTTCACTATATTTATGCACTGCCTCAACAAACGCAACTGCATTTTCTACGGGTATTTCAGGCAGTATGCCATGACCAAGATTGAAGATATGCCCTTTTGCATCTTCTGCCTTTACAAGTATATCCTGAACGCGTGCTTCTATCTTGTCTTTTGGAAGCAATAATGCTGTTGGATCGAGATTTCCCTGAATTATCTTGTCTCTTCCGAGTTTTTTAATTGCATCCGAAATATCTATCCTCCAATCAATCCCAAAAACATCAGCGCCTGTTTTTTTTACTTCCTTTATTATTCCAGCGCAGTTATTCGCAAAATATATTATCGGCGCATCAGGATTGTGTTCTCTGAGCGCACTTATTATTTTTTTCACATAAGGCAATGCTGATTCCTTGAAATCAAGAGGCGAAAGGATCCCTGCCCATGAATCAAATATCTGAACTGCCTGCGCTCCTGCATCCATCTGGCTTGAGAGATACGCGATGACAGTCTTTGTAAGTTTCTTCATGAGTGAATCAAATGTCTTTTTATCCTGGAACATCATCCTCTTTGTGTTGATAAAATTATGCGAGCTTCCGCCTTCGATCATGTATGTTGCCAGAGTAAAAGGCGCGCCTGAAAAACCAATGAGCGGGACTTTGTTGCTGAGTTCTTTTCTAAGAATTTTTATTGTCTCTAAAACAAAAGGCATGGACTCTTCTGTTACAGGCACCTTCAGCTTATCAACGCCTTTTTTATCTCTTACAGGCTCAGCGAGCACCGGCCCTTTTTTATCCGTGAATTCAAGAGGCATACCCATAGCCTCAACCGGGATAAGAATATCTGAAAAAAGTATTGCTGCATCAACCCCGAGTATATCAACAGGCTGGATAGTAACCTTTGCTGCAAGCTCAGGAGTCTTGCACAGAGTCAGAAAATCAACCTGGCTGCGCACAGCCTGATATTCAGGAAGATATCTGCCTGCCTGTCTCATTATCCACACAGGAGTATGTTTAACTTCTTCACCGCGGCAAGCCTTCAGAAATGTATCGTTCATTTTTCCTTCCTTTTCTTTATTTTTATTGGCATATAACTGCAGAATGGTTCTTCATCAAGATAATCCCCTGTAACAGCATAAGCCCTTGCCCTGCATCCTCCGCATACACTTATATATTCGCATGAACCGCATTTGCCCTTGTATTTTTTAAAATCGCGCAGGTCATTGAAGAGTTCAGAGTTTTCCCATATGTCTTTGAATGATTTTTCATGTATATTTCCTGCTGATTTCGGGAAATAACTGCAAGGAAGAACATTCCCGTCAACATCTATCAGACATATCAACTGTCCGGCAATGCAGCCTTTGGCTCCGCCTGTGGAGAATTTCAATGTCCTCTTCTCGAATTTTACGCCTTTTTCTTTTGATTTCTGTAATATCACCCTGTAATAATGAGGTGCGCACGTAGGCCTTACCAGCATGTCCTTCTCATCTTTTTCCATCTGATAATGCCAGTCAAGTATTTCTTCATACTCTTCTTTTGATATAAGTTCGCTCATTATTTCCTCGCCTCTTCCAGTCGGAACTATCATGAACATATACCATGCTGTTGCTCCGAGCTTTTTTGCGAGCCTGTAAACCTTGAGTATCTCTTCCTGATTTCTCTTTGTAAAAGATGAATTTATAATAAATTCTATTCCATGTTTTTTAAAAAGCCTTGCAGCATTGATCGTGCTTTGAAAAGCTCCTTTTTGGCTCCTGAAATCATCATGAACCTTCTCATCAGAGCCGTCGAGGCTGAGAGAAACTATTCTTATGCCTGATGCCTTTATGTTCTCGCATATCGCATCATCAACGAGAACGCCATTAGTTGCAAGACACATCCTGAGTCCCTTAGCAGTGCCGTATCTTGCTATTTCAAAGACATCTTTTCTTACTAATGGTTCGCCGCCTGAAAGCACGATGACAGGCTTTGCATAACTCGAAATGTCATCCAGTATCCTGAATGCCTCGTCTTTAGAAAAATCAGGATGGTCTTTTACTTCCATTTCAGAAGATGAGCGGCAGTGAACACAGCGGAGATTACATCTGCGTGTTATTTCCCATGCTATCCATTTAGGCGCAAATTCCATAGTTCAATATTATACCTGCAAGACTGATTCTTTTTCATCCCATATGTTTTTTTCTATTACATCGAGAAGTATTTTAAATGTTTGTTGATTTATAGCGGATATTGCAATGGCATTGTAACGGTTTGCTATGCCCTGCGCTTCACTAAGTGAAATCTTGTCTATCTTATTAAAAACCATAATCTTCTTTTTTTCTGATAAATTCAATTCTTTTAAAATATTCTCTACGGAAATTATCTGCTGCTCAAATCTAGGATTGGATATATCAACTAAATGCAGAAGCAGGTCAGCATCTTGAAGTTCTTCAAGAGTTGTTCTGAAAGCCGCCATCAAATCCTTAGGAAGGTCTCTTATAAAACCAACAGTGTCTGTGATGATTATCTCTCTTTCCCTTGGGAATCTTAAGCGCCTGCTTGCTGTATCGAGCGTTGCAAACATCTTTGATTCAACAAACACATCGCTCTTGGTGAGCGAATTAAGAAGAGTTGATTTCCCTGCATTCGTATAGCCGATTATAGAGACAATCGGCACTTTCCTTTCAACTCTCCTGTGTTTTCTCTGCCTTCTTGCCTCGCTCAATGATTTAAGTTCTTTTTCAAGAAGAATAATCCTGTCCCTCACACGCCTTCTGTCAATCTCGAGCTTCATCTCACCCGGACCTCTTCCGCCAATGCCGCCCATGAGACGTGACATTGCTGTTCCCTTGCCTGTGAGTCTTGGCAGCCTGTATTTGAGTTGTGCAAGCTCAACTTGAACTTTGCCGTCCCTGCTATGAGCGCGCCTCGAAAATATATCAAGGATCAACTGAGAGCGGTCTATTACCTTTAACTCGGTCAATCCGCCAATCTCTCTTACCTGTGAAGGACTCAGATCCTGATCAAATATAAGAAGTGATGCGCCTTTGTTAAGAGCATTTATGACAACATCCTTTAGCTTCCCCTCACCCATCAAATACTTTGGATTTATTTCTTTTGGTCTTTGAATGACTGTATCAAGCGCAAGCACGTCAGTTGATTCTGCAAGCTCTTTGAGTTCTTCTATTGAATCTTCCTGCTCGTGTTTGGGCTTTAGAGACACACTAATCAATATCGCTTTTTCGCGTTTATCTTTTTGATTAAAGACCCGTTTCCTCTCCATCTCTTTTTCAAGAGACTCGACAAAATACATAAAATCAAGATCAAACTTATGGAAATCTTCAGAAACAGAAACCTCTATGCTCTTTTCAGAACCCTGCGGCATGAGGTGCGCGGTATAAATGCTATGAGGCAGACCATTTTTTGCTCCTATGGCTGCAATGATATCGAGTCTTAAAAGAACAAGGTCTGTTAAGTCGTCCTGATTTAATGGTTCGTTGTTTAAATGGGTGTGGACAAGACGCAGGCCTCTTAAAGCACTTCTTCCAAGGCTGTAATCTTCAAGAGAAGGAATGAATATCTCTTTTGCATCTCCGGCAATAACATGAGTTATCTGGCCGTTCCTTGCTATTAAGATGCCGATCTGTCTTCCAATGCCAGCTGAAAGCTCTGTAAGATATCTTGCTAGCTCAGGAGTAATGACCTTGTCATGCGGAATCCTGCGGCGGTAAATTCTTTCAAGTAATTGGAGAGAATTTGTTTTTAATCCTGAGATATTTCCGTAGACTGATGGAATTTTTCTGTCCTCCTTTTTTATTGTATCAGAGTTAATCAAACCTTGACAATAAATGAAATCTTAAATTGTTGTCTCTGAACAACTAATCTTGTATGATACAATCTCTGGATATTATGAAAATATTTCGAACAATAAGAAATATATTAGATCGAATCCGCAAACCTAAAGCCGGTGTCAGGGAAATCTTTTCTTTTACCGTTATAGTGGCTGCTCTTGGATATTTTGTGGATATCTACGATCTTATCCTATTCAGCATCGTTCGAATCCAGAGTCTTAAATCAATTGGGATTGAGGGACAAGCTCTTATGGACAAAGGCGTGCTACTTCTGAACATGCAGATGGCAGGCATGATGCTCGGAGGAATTATGTGGGGCGTTCTCGGAGATAAAAAGGGAAGAGTCAAAATACTCTTTGGCTCAATTTTTATATATTCAATAGCGAACATTGCCAATGGATTTGTCAATTCAGTTGAGAGCTATGCCCTTTGGCGTTTTATAGCAGGCATAGGACTCGCTGGAGAACTTGGAGCAGGAGTAACTCTGGTTCTGGAGAATCTGTCTAAACAAACCCGCGGCTATGGGACGATGATCGTAGCAACAGTCGGAGTAACAGGCGCAATCCTTGCCAACTTTATTTCAAAATATTTCGACTGGAGAGCTGCATATTTTATTGGCGGCGGACTCGGCATGCTGCTCCTCATCATGAGAATCGGGGTATTCGAATCAGGCATGTATAAAAAAATCGAAGTAAGAAATATCAGCAAAGGCAATTTCTTTAAACTTTTTACAAGAAAAACCCAGTTTTTCAAATACATGAAATCAATACTCATTGGACTGCCTATATGGTTTAGTGTCGGAATACTCATCACATTTTCTCCTGAATTTGCAAAGGCATTGTCAATCAAGGAAACTATTAATTCAGGAGAAGCTGTAATGTACTGTTATATGGGGCTGGTATTAGGTGATTTTGTGAGCGGATTCCTGAGCCAATATTTTAAGACAAGGAAAAAAATCGTCTTACTATTCCTTATTTTTTCATGCATATCAACAGCAAATTATTTTATGTCAAGCGGAATAAACGCAACATCTTTTTATTTAAACTGTTTGTTTATCGGATTTGCTGTTGGTTACTGGGCAATTTTTATAACAATTGCCGCTGAACAGTTCGGCACAAACCTCAGGGCAACTGTCGCATCAACTGTTCCTAATTTCATTCGCGGAACTGTTATCCCAATCACTTTGCTGTTTCAGATTGCAAAAACACAATTCGGAATTCTTTATGGCGGAGCCGTTATTGGAGTTTTCTGCATTCTTATCGCATTCCTTGCACTTTACATGCTGGAAGAGACCTTTCACAAGGAACTGAATTACATTGAAGGAGTGAACTGAATTTCTTTTTCTGTCCGAAAATTATCTAATTATTGCGCATGAACAACACATCCCCTATTTTCAGCGCTCGAGAGATTTATTTGTTCTATATTTTTATTTAAAAATACTTTTCAAAAATTTCTCCAGCTCTTTCCATGATTTTTTATCAGCATTCTCGTTGTATGCAACCTTCATGTTGAATTTCTTTGCGTACATATCAGCATCAGGATTGGTGAAACTATGTATTGCTCCGGGATATGAGATAAATTTGTAATTAACTCCTGCATCCTTCATCTCTTTTTTGAAAGATTCAATCTGCTCTTTCGTTGCAAATGTGTCGTCTGCTCCATGCAGCACAAGGATTTTAGCTTTAACAATCCCTTTTTGTGCAGGTTTTACAGGAGCAAGCCCTCCATGAAAACTAGCCACTCCCTTCAGATCAATACCTTCTCTTGCCATATTAAGAACAATGCTTCCTCCAAAGCAAAAGCCGATTGCAGCGATCTTTTCAGAATTGACTGTTGTCTGTTTTTTGAGAAATTCGAGCGCCGAGTTAAAGCGTAATTTGGCAGTATCAAAATTTTTAAAAAGCTCTGATGAGAATTTTTTAGCGTCATCGGGATGCATTAACTGTTTGCCGTTGCCGTACATATCAAGGGCAAGCGCAGTATATCCCATTTCAGCAAGCATTCTTGCGCGTTTTTTAGAAAATTCATTAAGTCCCCACCATTCATGAACGATCAGCACCCCTGGCTTCTTGCCTTTGATATTTTTGTCATAAGCAATGTAGCCCTTCATCACAACTTCACCGTCTTTGTAGCTTACTTCTTTGCCCTCAATATCAGGTTTTGCAAAAGCAAGACCTGTGAGAATTAACAAAAAGGAAATCGCAAATAACAGAATCAATATCTTCTTCATATTGCCTCCTTATGAGTTTTGGGTTTTTGAATAATGCCTTAGCGCCCAACCAATCTTAATATTTATTCACTTCATCTCTGTTGGGTATTCTGCTTTCATCCATGCGCCCCAACCGCCTTGAAGCGCAAACACATTTTTAAAACCCTGCTCTATTATTATCCCTGCCACACGGGCACTGGTGTGTTCTTCTTTTCAAGAACAGTAGGCAACAATAAGAGCGTTCTTGTCTCTATCTTTTAAAAAATCCTTAATCCCTTCTTCATTGTTTGGATCAAGATAAACAGACCCTTTTATCTTTTTATTGCTTCCAGAATATGCTGCTGGCTGGCGCACATCAAGTATTGTAACTGCCTCTTGTTTGTCTATCATGCCTTTCAGGGTATCGATGCTTATTCTAGTGATTTCCATAAATTACCTCCCATGTGAAAACATTTTTTGATAAACCGTATTTTGAGTAAATTATACTCCAAAAGATTAGACTTGATAAGGTGGAAAATTTTTTAAATCACTATCTCACAAATCCCAATAAGCACAAGCAAAACTCCTGAAAGAGGATCTGATATCCCATTAAACCATCTCCTTCCAGCATACCCTCCTATTCTCATCCCAAAAGAGATAGCAAGAATGCTGAACAGAAAAACTCCAAGTGTTGTAATAGTGAGATTCAGGCCGATTAATCCTGCGCCTATTCCTGTGACAAGATTGCTGAATGTCAATGCTAAAGCAAGGATAAACCCTTCTTTAATGCTTGTATTACCTTTACAGTAAAGGTGGATGACAGATTTTTTGTCGAGCTTCACAATCTTTCTGCCAAGAGAGCATTTACTAGGGATAGCTGCTTTTTCGAAAATCATGTCTGCATCAAGTTCAGCATTATTTAGTTTTTTAAGAATATATTTAATTATTAACCATGAGCCTGCAATGAAAAAAATTCCTGAGCCAACATAAGCTGCGATGGATGGCTGCATGAAATGATATATTCTTTCGCCAATAAGCATTGAAACAAATGTCCCGCCGCTGTTAAGAACAGCAATAAAAAGATTTGCTGCCAGCGGAATGCAGATTGCTCTCATGCCATAGGCAATCCCTACCCCAAAATTATCAAGGCTTGTTGACAATGAAAGCAGTAAAATTGAAAACAAATGTACGTTTTCCATTTTGTCTCTGAATTATTTTATAAAACTTTATAGATTTTAGATACATTAAAACAATATTTTCTGTAAAATATTGCTATGAATTCAGGGGAACAAAAAGCATGGGAAAAGCTCTCAAGGCTTAATCCAGACGACGTATGTAAAAGAGCCTGTGTTTTGCATGATCATGATAATGAAAATTATATTCTTGCTTCATTCGGGATGGAATTCAGCATATCGCCAAAAAACAGAACTATAAAAAATCTACATGATAGCGGTGAAATATTTATTAAAAAACATGGTTATTTTTTTATTCTCTCGGTTCTGCTTTATCTCATAAACGCAAAAGACATTCCCTTGACCAATAAACAGATAAAACCGGAAAATCTCAAGGGTGGAGATATTTTTTTCAAAGGTTCTCATGTGCTTCCTCTTCAGGCAGTTACTGAAAAATACGGCAACGATAAAAACAATTTTGCTCTTAAGGCAAAAAATCTTTGCGGCAGGAGACTTAATTATGGGAATATTTCTTTTGAGTTCAGGCCTCTTCCCAGAATACCAATAACATTAATTCTATGGCTTCATGACGATGAATTCCCTGCAAGGGCAGACCTGCTCTTTGATTCTTCATGCGAGTATCATCTGTCGATTGATATTTTATGGTCGCTTGCAATGATGAATATACTGGCAATGCTATGAGCATTAACCGGAAACTTATAGAAAAAACAAGAGAAATCCTTTCAAAAGAAAAAGGCACTGTATACAAAGATCCCGGAGGCAGAATAAATGTCTGCCTTGCATTTCCAAACACATATCACATCGGAATGTCCAATCTAGGATTTCAGGGAATATATACTCTGTTGAATGAAAGAAAAGATGTTGTATGCGAAAGGGTTTTTCTTCCGGACGAAAAAGACATCACAGAGTATTCAAAAACAGAAACAGAGCTTTTTTCTATGGAGTCTTTAAAGCCTCTGAACAGATTTGACATCATCGCATTCTCAGTCTCGTTCGAGAATGATTATCCAAACATTCTGAAGATTCTGGAACTTGGGAATGTTCCACTTAGAAGCGCTGACAGAAATGAGCGCCATCCTCTCGTGATATTGGGAGGAGTCTGTGCCTCGTTCAACCCTGAACCGCTGGCTGATTTTTTTGATGTGTGTTTTATTGGAGAAGCTGAGGAGATGCTAAGTGAATTTACAGAAGCTTACAAAAAATCATCCTCAAAAAATGATTTACTCAAAAATATCATTGGGATTGAAGGCATTTATGTTCCAAAGTTCTACAGCGTTGAATATGAAAAAGGCATTTCAAAAAGAACATGTTTTGCAGGCGCTTTTGAAAAAATAAAGAGAAGATACATTGAGAACATATCTGAAAAAAAAATCAGGCCGTCAATCATAACCCCTGATACAGAGTTCTCGAATATGTATCTTATCGAGGCAATGAGAGGCTGCCCATGGCAATGCAGATTCTGTGTTGCTGGACATATTTACAGCCCTGCGCGCAAAAAAGAACTCGCTACAATAAAAAGTGAAATAAACTCAGCCATGGAGATCACTAAACGCGTTGGTCTTATAGGTCCATCTTTGACTGATTATCCTTATGTGAATGAGGTGTTGAGCACAGATGGCGTTGATTTTTCGATAACATCATTAAGGGCGAATCCTAAGAGCGCTGAATTATTAAGACATCTGAAAAATCACAAAAGCATATCAATTGCACCTGAAGCTGGGACAGAAAGACTTAGAAAGGTAATAAACAAAAAAATAACTGAGGAAGATATAATCGAGACATCAAGACTTATTCTGGAACAAGGCATCGAAAACATGAGGCTTTATTTCATGGTAGGTCTTCCTACAGAAACAGACGAAGACATAAAAGGTATTATTGAGCTCGTAAAAAAAATACGGTCTTTATCCAGAACAGGGAAGATATCTCTGACTATCAGCACCTTTGTGCCAAAACCATTTACGCCATTTCAATGGCATCCCATGGAAAAAATAGATATCGTAAAACAAAAGATTAAAACAATAAAAAAATTGCTCTTGCCAGTATGGGGAGTAAAGGTATTGCATGATGTACAAAAATATGCATATATGCAGGGTCTTTTGTCTATGGGTGACAGGAGAATTTCGTACACACTAGAATCAATGTTAAAAACAAATGACTGGAAAAAATCATGCATTGAATCAAAAATTGATACTGATTTTTATATTTTCAGAAATAAAGATATCAGGGAAACCCTTCCTTGGAACTTTATAGAGCAATGGACACCTAAGCAAAAACTCTGGGAAGAATACCAGAAAGCCTTGTCTGAAAAATAATCTGACATGTCCGACTGTAAAAATCTATTTTTTCGAGTTCTTCTTTTTATGCCATAAAACATACAGAATAACAAGAACCGCACATCCTGATATGGCGTAAATACTCCATTGTCTGCTGACTTCAAGGACTTTTTCCTGGTTATTCCCTACAAAATAGCCTATGTATGCAAGCACCCAGACCCATATTCCAGCGCCAAGTGATGTGTAAAAACAGAATTTTTTAATATCCATTCTGGCAAGCCCGGCAGGAAACGAAATATAATGTCTGATTCCAAGAATCAGCCTGCCGACAAATGTGCTTATGCTTCCATGAATTTTAAAAAACCTTTCGCCTTTTTCAAAATGCTCTTTGGTTATAAAAAAATATTTCCCGTATTTGAGTATAAATCTTCGTCCATAATGGACTGCTATAACATAATTGAATAATGCGCCAAACAGACTTCCTGCTGTGCCTGCTATTAAAACACCAGCCCAGCTCATCTGATTCTGAGATATTAGATAACCGGCAGGTGGAATGACAAGCTCAGAAGGTAAAGGAATGAATGTGCTTTCGATAAACATGAGAAATGCAATCCCAGGGTAACCCATCACCCCTATTAAATCAACAAGCCACTTGAAAAATGTCTCTAGCACCTGTCTGTTTTAACATAGTTTAATAAAAAGCTGCAAATGCAACATTGAGAATTATCAAGATATATATGTATATTAATATTTATAATCAATTAGTTACACAGGATACCTAAACCGATAAATTATATATTAATTTTTATTATCAAGCCTAAAATGTATTGAATTTTCTATTCTTATGAGGTATTTTATCTAACCGTAGAGGAAAATTCCTTATTTCTGGAGGAGATTGAATGGCTAAAAGCAGAAAGAAGTATGTATACTTTTTCGGCGCAGGAAAGGCAGAAGGTAAAGGCGACATGAAAGACCTCCTTGGAGGTAAAGGTGCCGGTCTTGCTGAAATGACAAATCTGAGAGTTCCTGTACCAGCAGGGTTTACGATCACAACATTAGCATGCAATGAATATTTCAATAACAAGAAAAAATATCCTACTGGAATGTGGGAAGAGGTACTGAGTACTTTAAAAAAAGTTGAAAAAGCTATGGGCATGAAGTTTGGGGATACAAAAAATCCACTTTTACTCTCCGTTCGTTCAGGCGCAAAATTTTCAATGCCAGGAATGATGGATACAGTGCTCAACCTCGGACTTAATGAAGCAACTCTCAGAGCTATCATCAAGAAAACGAATAATGAGCGTTTTGCATATGATGCATACAGAAGATTCATAACAATGTTTGGAAACATTGTTATGGGAGTCGACAGACAGAAGTTTGAGAGAGTTCTGGAAGAGATAAAATCCAGGAAAGGAGTTCAGCTTGACACAGACCTTACAACAGAGGACATCAAAGAAGTTGTTGTTGAATTCAAAACTATATATAAAAGAAGTGTAGGAGAAAATTTTCCTTCAGACCCTTATGACCAGCTAAAGAAAGCTATCAACGCCGTTTTCGGCTCATGGTTTGGCGAAAGGGCAATAAAATACAGAAAACTGAACAACATACCTGAGAATCTGGGAACAGCATGTAATGTTCAGACAATGGTATTTGGAAATATGGGCGATAACTCAGGAACAGGGGTTGGTTTTACAAGAGACCCATCCAATGGAGAGAGAAAATTCTTTGCAGAATGCCTGATAAATGCACAAGGCGAAGACGTTGTCGCAGGTATCAGAACGCCTCTTCACATCAGCGAGCTGAAGAAAAGACTGCCAAAAGCCTATGATGAACTTAATAAAATTTACAAAAAGCTAGAGAAACACTATAGAGACATGCTCGATATTGAGTTTACTGTGCAGGAAGGCAAGCTCTATATGCTCCAGACAAGAGTCGGCAAGAGAACTGCTGCTGCTGCACTTAAGATTGCCATTGATATGGTAAAAGAAGGATTCATTGACAAGAAAACAGCAATACTCAGGATTGATCCACAACAGCTTGACCAGCTCTTGCATCCAATGATAGATCCAAAAGCTCATGTTAAGGTGATTGCAAAGGGACTGCCGGCATCACCCGGCGCAGCAGTCGGCAAGGTAGTATTCACAGCAGAAGATGCTGAAAAAGCTGCTGTACAGGGCGAAAAAGTGATACTAGTAAGAACCGAAACATCTCCTGAAGATATCGGCGGGATGCATGCTGCGCAGGGAATACTCACAGCAAGAGGCGGAATGACATCACACGCAGCTGTTGTTGCAAGAGGAATGGGCAAATGCTGCGTTGCAGGATGCGGAACAATAAATATAAACGAGAGCCAAAGACTATTCACAGTAAACTCAATGACAATCAAAGAAGGTGAATACATCACACTTAATGGAACAACCGGTGAAGTTATTGCCGGAGAGGCTCCGCTTACCCAGCCTGAACTTACGGGTGAATTTGGAACATTTATGAAGTGGGTCGATGAATACAGAAAAATAGGAGTAAGAAGCAATGCTGACACTCCTCACGACTCGGCAGTTGCAAGAAAATTCGGCGCTGAAGGAATCGGCTTATGCAGAACAGAACATATGTTCTTTGATCCTGAAAGAATCAGCGCAGTAAGAGAAATGATATTGGCTGATGATACAGATGGAAGAAAGGCGGCGCTTGCAAAAATTCTTCCTATGCAAAAAGGCGATTTCAAGGGAATATTCAAGGAAATGAAAGGACTGCCTGTAACAATCAGACTTCTTGATCCTCCATTGCATGAATTTATCCCGCATTCTGATGAAGACCTCAAAAACCTTGCGCATCAGATGGAAGTGCCATTCGAAAAGCTTAAAAACAGGTCTAAGTTTCTCCATGAGTTCAATCCTATGCTAGGACATAGAGGCTGCAGACTTGGAATAACCTATCCTGAGATATATGCAATGCAGGCACAGGCAATTGTAGAAGCCGCATGCGAACTTTCAAAACAGGGGATCAAGGTCATCCCAGAAATAATGATTCCATTAGTAGGACATGTAAATGAGCTCAAGATTATGAGAAATTTAGTTACAAAAACAGCTGATGAAGTTCAGAAGAAATACAAGACAAAAATTAAATATACTATTGGAACTATGATAGAGCTTCCAAGGGCTGCCATAACAGCTGATGAGATTGCAGCACACGCCGAATTTTTCTCCTTTGGAACAAATGACCTTACCCAGACAACATTTGGTCTTTCAAGAGATGACGCCGGGAAGTTCCTACCATTTTATGTTGAGAAAGGCATTCTTGAAGATGATCCGTTTATCTCCATTGATCAGGGAGGAACTGGGCTGCTGATGAAAACAGCTATTGAAAAAGGCAGAAAGGTTAAGAAAGATCTAAAGATGGGAATATGCGGAGAGCACGGCGGAGACCCAAAATCAGTTGAGTTCTGCCATAAAATTGGACTTAATTATGTAAGCTGTTCTCCGTACAGAGTTCCTATTGCAAGACTGGCTGCAGCGCAGGCAGCTTTAAAGGAAAAAACAGGGAAAGACCTGAGCAAGGCTACTGTCTAAAAGCTGATTAATATCTCTAAAAGGATATCGGCAGAATAATTTGTCGATATCCTTTTTTTATGCTATATTAAACATTATTATCTTGTAAAAATTTTTACATGTTAAAAAGAGGGTTTTAAAATGATAAAAAACAATGTTAATCATGTTATCTTTTATCTGCTTCCATTAATTATTTTATCTTTTATAGGCTGCGTTCCTCCTGCAAAAATACATGCAAACGTTACTATGCCTGCAAAATTTCATGAAGCGACACTTGTTAGGGAAATAGCTGTGCTTCCATTTGATGGACCACATGGAAAAGAGTTTGCTTCTGAGATAGAAGAAACTCTGGCTACAGTAATAATTAGCGATAAACCTTATTACAAACTCATCGACAGAATGGCGATAGATAAAACCATAAGCGAACTGAAACTTTCTCAAAGCGGGCTAGTTGAACCAGAAAATGCTGCAAAGATTGGGAAACTGCTTGGAGCTAAGGGCATATATACAGGAGTTATCACAACTCTAAGTATTAGTGACACTCCATATACTGAAAATCGTACACGCTGCGGCCAGTACACCACAACATATTATCCTTACGGCAAAAGCACTATCCCTATAACAACATGTGCTGTGTGGGAACCCTATCCTGTAAATTGCACAAAAAGAGTTGCAAATTTCACCTTTGTGCCAAAGCTCATAGAAGTTGAAACAGGCAGGGTTTTATACTCAAACAGCATTAGCGGTAGTTCTTGGCATAGTGCCTGTATTGACAAGGGAGCAGTTACAGATAAATCAACTCTTCTTATAAATGCAAAAAATTATACAAAGCAGGTATTCAGAAAAGATGTTGCACCCTATCAGGTGGCAGTAGATATTGAGGTTGACGAATCAACTGACGGAATTACTTCAGGCGATTCAAAGAAAAAGTTTGAAAGCGGACTTGAGTTCGCAAAAGGGAATCGTCTGGACAGGGCATGCGATCTCTGGAAAGAATCCAGCATAAAATCACCTAATGCAATACCGATTTTATATAATCTAGGCATCTGCTATGAAGTATCAGGCGAACTGGAGCAGGCATTAATTTATTATAAAAAAGCAGACAGTCAATTAAGTAAGCCTGAGAATAGAATATCTGCTGCAATTAACAGAGTTGTCAATGCAATAAGCAGGCAGAAAAAACTCATGGAACAGCAGAAATAATTTTTCTTTAAAAAAGGAGATAATAGATGATCAAAGAATTCAAAGAATTTGCAATGCGCGGTAATGTATTAGACATGGCAGTTGGTATTATAATTGGTGCTGCTTTTGGGAAAATAATAACATCTCTTGTTAACGATATCCTTATGCCGCCGCTAGGACTGCTTATAGGAAAAATGGATTTCTCAAGCCTTTTTATAAATATCTCAGGACAGTCTTTTGCAACCTTAAAAGATGCAAAAGCTGCAGGAGCTGCTACTCTGAATTATGGTTTGTTCTTCAATACTATTCTTGATTTTATACTAGTTGCCTTTGCAATATTTATTCTTATTAGACAAGTTAATAGATTAAAGAAACAGCAGCCTGTTGCAGCTCCTTCAACAAAAGAATGCCCTTATTGCCTGTCTGTAATTAATACAAAAGCTGTTCGCTGCCCTAACTGCACATCAGATATAAAACAGGTTAGCAACAATTAGATAAAAAAATATGCATGAAAGCACACATGCAAAAAATATGCGCTTTTTTAAAGGAACTGTGAATAATTATATTTTTTCATAAGCTGTTTTATTATTCTATAAACAAAAAGAATCGTAAATATCCCAGCATATATCAGAGGAATCCTGATATCTCTTTTCACAAGCAAGAGGTAATGAATAATCCCTCCTATTGCAGCAAGATATATTAATTTATGAAATATTTTCCAGCGCATCCCAAGCTTTTGCTTAATCCTGTCATTTGATGTTATTGCAAGAAAAGCAAGAAATAAGAATGTTATAAAACCTACAATTATTCGCTTGTGTTTCTGAATGTCAAAAAAAATTGAATCAAAAGAGAACAGCTGATCAAGCCCTGCATACGCAAGAAAATGCAGACATGCATAAAAAAACGAAAAAAGACCCAGCATTTTTCTAAGATTTGGAAGCCAGGGTAAGCCTGTGATTTCTCTTAACGGAGAAATCAGAAGAGTGATGACTAAAAAATTCAGTGTCCAGTCACCTGTTATATGAATAATTTTTTCGATTGGATTTGCGCCAAGTCCTGAAATAAAGAAATTAAATACAAGCCATGCAAACGGTAAAAGTGATAGGAAGAAAACAAACGGTTTTATTTTTGATAGCATTCTTTAAAAAAACTTTCTCAAGTCCATTCCTTTGTAAAGATCTGAAACCTCTTTTTCATAACCATTGAACATCAAGGTCTTTCTTTTCAAAAACTCCCCTATTCTTCTTTCCTGTGCCTGGCTCCATCTAGGATGATCTACATTGGGATTCACATTTGCATAAAAACCATATTCGTCTGGGATTGCTTTCATCCATGAAGTTACAGGCATCTGTTCAACAAGTCTTATTTCTACAATTGATTTTATGCTCTTAAAACCATATTTCCACGGAACAACAAGGCGTACCGGCGCACCGTTTTGGTTTGGCAGAATCTCTCCGTACATTCCGACGGCAAGTATTGTCAAGGGATTCATTGCTTCATCCATTCTCAAGCCTTCCATATAAGGCCATGCCAGCACATCGCGTTTTTGTCCTGGCATTTGAGCAGGGTTATAAATTGTTCTAAATTCAACATACTTGGCTGCTGATGTTGGATTCGATCTTTTCAAAAGTTCACTCAAAGAAAATCCTATCCACGGGATAACCATTGACCATGCTTCAACGCAGCGAAAGCGATAAATTCTTTCTTCCAGTTGGAATACTTTTAACAGTTTATCAATATCATAAACATGAGGATTTTTAACATTTCCTTTTACAGCCATTGTCCATGGCCTTGTCTTGAAATTCCTGCTCAGTTCTGCAATATTGTTTTTTTCTGTGGAGAATTCGTAAAAATTATTGTAGCTTGATGCGTCTTTGAACGAAGTAGTTTTTTCGTCAACTGTATATCGGCTTTTTTTATTTATACTAAGCTTCTGTCCGCCGTCTGCTCCAGATCCAAATACCACGCCGGTTACACCAAGTCCTGCCAATGTAAGCGCAGCATTCTGGATGAAGCTTCTTCTATTCAGGTAAAGCTCTTTTGGCGTAATCTCCGAAGGGTTAATGCTTTTAGACTTGCACTTCTTAATATCCATTAAGAAAAACTTACTTTACTTCAAGCATTCTGTCAAGAGCTCTTTTTGCAGGCATCCTTATATGATCAGGAACCTTGATAATAAAATTATTCTGCTGCAAAGCCCTGAACACGCTGTCTAAGGTTGTTTTCTTCATATTGAAACAGACCATATCTTTTCTTAGCAGGTAAAAAATTTTTGCAGGATTTTCTTTTCTTAGCCTGTGAAGTATTCCTATTTCCGTGCCTATAATAAATTCTTTTTCAGTCGATGCCTTTACAAACCTGAGCATTCCAGATGTACTTGTCACGTGATCAACGATTTCAAGAACATCGGGTCCGCATTCAGGATGCGCAAGCACAACTGCATTGGGATGTTCTGCTCTGGCTTTCCTCACATCATCAGACGTTACCCTTTCGTGCACATGGCAGAATCCATCCCATGATATAATTTTTTTCTTGGTACTCTTCGCTGCCCATTGAGCAAGATTTTTGTCAGGGACACATATAATCTCTTCAGCTTCTAATGATTCTATAACATTAATTATGTTTGCCGATGTGCAGCATATATCGCTGTTAGCCTTAACAGCAGCAGATGTATTCACATACGCAACCACTGGGGCGCTTGGATGCTGAGCCTTAATGTCGCGAAGGCTGTAATTCACAGGGTATACATATGAAGGAGGATTTGTGAATCCAGGAAAGTTTCTAAATACCGGCCTCGGAGTATCAACTTTTATCATATCAGCCATCGGGCATCCAGCCTCAATTTCAGTCAGAAGCACAGTCTTATCAGGACATAGTATTGAAGCGCTTTCTGCCATAAAATGCACGCCAGCGAAGACTATTGTCTTGCAATCGATTTCAGCAGCCTTGCGGCAAAGCTCAAGAGAATCTCCTACAAAATCAGCTATATCCTGCACCTCGTCTCTCTGGTAATTATGCGCAAGGATAATTGCGTGCTGTTCAGACTTTAGTCTTAAGATTTCTTCTTTAACAGCATTATGTGTTGAAGACATTTAGAACCTTGCAGAAGAGTTCTTCAAAACAGGGGAATTTGTAAAAAGTACTGATCCATCTTCCAAAACTATTTTGTAAATATTTTCAGGTTTTTTTGTATTGATGGTATATTCTGTTCCATTATACAGAGTCATAACCTTTTTTACATATTTTCTGGTCTCGGAAATAGGAGGGATAGAACCGTATTTTTCTACTGTTGTAGGTCCTGCATTGTAAGCAGCAAGCGCAAGAGTCAGATTGCCGTTAAATCTTTCTACTAGGTACCTCAGATATTTGGTCCCACCCTGTATATTTTCCTCAGGATCAAATGGGTTTTTGACCTTCATTGCATTGGCAGTATTAGGCATAAGCTGCATAAGACCCATAGCGCCCTTTCTTGATACAGCCTGATGATTCCAGTTTGATTCTGTTTTTATAACAGCGTGGACAAGCGAAGGGTCTAAGTTGTTCTCTTTTGCTTTTTCCTCTGCGATCTGCGAGTAAGCGCCTTTGTAATTGTTTGGTGTGTTTATAGTTTGATGTTTAGTCTTAGCTTGTGATCTTTCTTTTTTCTCTTTTACAACTCGCTCGTTTTTCTTGCCTGCAGGCGCATTAGTGTATAGAATTACACCGTCATCATCCACCTGCTTATATATTTCAGCATCTGAAACATTGGCAGTGGCTAACAAAATAGCTATTATTAATATAAACATCTTGTTCAAATATTATCACTTAACCCCTTGTTTGTCAATATTTCTTAGAGACCTTTGGTTCAAACTAAGCCATCTTAAATACACTTAAAGCCAAAGGAGGGATTGTTATTGAAATAGAATATTCCCTGCCATGATACTGTTTATTTTCTGTTTTGATTATGCCTCCGTTCAGCATATTGCTTCCGCCGTACTCAGAATTATCAGTGTTAAAAACTTCTTTGTAAATTCCATCAGCAGGAACGCCTATCCTGTAATCAGTTCTCGGCACTGGAGTAAAATTACAGACAAACAAAAGAAAATTTTCAGAGTTTTTAGCTTTTCTTATGAATGATATAATGCTCTGTTCAGTATCATGGAAATCAATCCATTCAAATCCATTGTGAACAAAATCTACTTCATACAGAGAAGCTTCTAATTTGTAAAATTTATTCAGATCCTTAACATACTTCTGAAGCGATCTATGTGATTCGTATTCTAACAGATGCCAGTCAATGCTTTTGTCAAAATTCCATTCATCCCATTGACCTATATCATTGCCCATAAAAAGCAGTTTCTTTCCCGGATGTCCAAACATAAATCCATATATAAGTCTGAGATTGGCAAATTTCTGCCATGTATCTCCCGGCATCTTGTTAAGCATTGAACATTTTTCATAAACAACCTCGTCATGCGAAAGCACAAGCATAAAATTCTCGGTAAATGCATATAAAAGACCAAAGGTAAGATTGTGCTGGTGATATTTCCTGTAAACAGCTTCTTTTGAAAAATACTCAAGCGTGTCATGCATCCATCCCATATTCCATTTTAAGCTGAATCCAAGACCGCCAAGGTAAGTGGGTCTTGAAACACCTGACCACGCTGTTGATTCTTCTGCAATTGTAAGAATGCCAGGATGATTGAAATGCATGACTTCATTAAATTTTTTGATAAAATCTATTGCCTCAAGATTCTCTCTGCCGCCAAAAATATTAGGAAGCCATTCGCCTTCTTCCTTTGAATAATCAAGATAGATCATCGAAGCTACTGCATCAACCCTTAATCCATCTATATGATATTTTTCTATCCAGAACAATGCATTGGAGATCAGGAAATTTTTAACCTCGTTTCTCCCATAATTGAAAATCAGAGTACCCCAATCTTTATGTTCAGCCTTTCTTGGATCTCTGTGCTCATATAGAGCAGTTCCATCAAAATTTGCCAGACCATGAGAGTCTTTAGGAAAATGTGCAGGTACCCAGTCGAGTATTAAACCGATATTATTCTGATGACATCTATCCACAAAATACATGAAATCCTCTGGACTGCCATGCCTGCTTGTAGGTGCGAAATATCCTATTACTTGATACCCCCATGATGCATCAAAAGGATGTTCCATAATCGGCAATAGTTCTATATGTGTATATCCCATATTTTTTACATAGGGGATAAGCTTGTCTGCAAGTTCTCTGTAGGTTAAAAATCTGTTCTTTTCATCAGGCACGCGCATCCACGAGCCAAGATGAACTTCATATGCTGAGATCGGCGCTTCAAGCAGATTCTTATTTGATCGTTTACTAATCCACTCTGTGTCATTCCATTTATATTTATTAATGTCATGAACAATTGAAGCAGTCTTGGGTCTGTATTCAGAATAAAAAGCATACGGGTCTGATTTAAGGATTATGTCATTCAATTTTGTTTTTATCTCGAATTTGTATAACTCACCTTCGTTAAGACCTGGGATAAACAACTCCCATATTCCTGACGAGCCCAATACACGCATCTGATGTCTTTTGCCATTCCAGTTGTTAAATCCGCCTACAATACTGATTCTTTTTGCATTCGGAGCCCACACAGCAAAATGAACTCCTTTAATGCCATTAATTTTCATTACATGTGCGCCAAGTTTTTCATAAGCCTTGTAGTGATTTCCTTCACCTATAAGATGAAGGTCAAAATCTGATAATATTGGTAGAAATGAATACGGGTCATAAAATTCTGATGTCTTATTATCTAAGGTTCTAATCTTTAACTTATATCTGAAAAATTTTTTCTTTCCTTCAAAACGTTTTTCGAAAAAACCAGTCTTGTCAATCTTTTCAGCTTTGTATGTTTTTTTATTTTCTTCTTCAACAATCCAAGTTTCATCAGCATCCGGTATAAATGCACGCACAACTATTCCTTTTTTGTTATTTTCATCAACATAATGCATGCCAAGGACGCTAAAAGGATCCCAGTGTTCACTTTTGATAATACGTTTGATGTGATCATTGATGAGCATTTAGATGCTAGCTTTCCAGGGCTTGAAGAGCTTATGTTCAATTCCAATGGAGTCAAGAATTTTACCTGCTATAAAAGCAACCATATCATCAAGATTTTCAGGGTTATGATAGAAGGCAGGGACAGGAGGACATATCTTGACTCCGAGCCTTGCAAGTTTTAGCATGTTTTCAAGATGTATAGCACTCAAAGGCATTTCTCTTGGCGAAAGAAGCAGCATACGTCCTTCTTTAATTGTCACATCAGCAGCACGTTCAATAAGACTATTAGCATAGCCACTTGCAATTCCTGACAAAGTCTTCATCGAGCACGGAACAACCAGCATCCCGTCTGTCTTAAATGAACCGCTTGAAACAGGAGCAGCCAGATTGGATTCACTGTGGAAATAAATTTTATCTGAACTGAAGTATTCTCTTATTTTCTTTTCTGTTTGCTCGGCTGAGCTGCTTCGCCATTTTATTTTATTCTCAGATTCAAGAATCAAAAAAGATTGTTCTGATATCATCAGATGGACTTCTGAGGTTTTTAAAATTTCTTTTATTACTTTTATTCCAACAACAGATCCCGACGCACCGCTTATCCCAAAGACAAATCTTTTCATGTCTGCTTAATCTCTTTTAGTTTTTCAAGAACTCTCTGCGCATCTTCCCATACACGCCATTTTTCTTTTGGATTTCGCAGCAGATATGCAGGATGAAAAGTCGGCATCAATGGTATGTGACCATATTTTGAAAAATTACCTCTGAGTTTTGTTATAGGAATTTTCGACTCAGTCAATGTATGTGCAGAGATTCTGCCGAGCGAGATTATTATTTTAGGCGAGATTATCTCAATCTGTTTTTGCACAAAAGGGAGGCATGCTGCAATTTCATCCTCTTCTGGGTCTCGATTCATCGGAGGTCTGCATTTAACAATGTTTCCTATATAAACATTTTCTCTTTTAAACCCCATCTTCTCTATAAGTCTTGTCAGAATCTGCCCTGCATCACCGACAAAAGGTCTTCCCTGAATATCTTCTTCTCTGCCTGGACCTTCACCAATGAACATAATATCAGCATCAAGGCTGCCTTCACCAATAACAATATTTTTTCTTTCCCTTGATAGTCTGCATCTCTGGCAGTTTTCTAATTCCTTCCTTAACTCTTCTAATGCTGCAGCCTTTTCTGCTGAGGAAGAAACAACCGCAGATTGCTTTTTAATCTCTTGAGTTTTTATCGATAATGATTTATTAACAGACAGATTCAAAGGAAGTCTCTCCAACCCCAGTGCCTGATAAAATTTCAAAACTGTTCTTATATTATTTATTATCTCTTTGTCGTGTATTTGCATGTTTTTTAAATTATATCATAAACAATAAAGGAGTGAATTTGAAAAGGCAGTACGAAAACCAGTCGCTGTCCCTATTTTTTATTCTATTTTTTTATTAAAAATCACAAAATTATTTCTCCGAAAGCAACAAACGGAATCCGAAATCGCCGTAGAAGGTGCTGTACTGTTTTGTGGGCACATAACTGTACCGGGCAGATGCCTCCATATGCTTAGTCCCGTTTAGCTGGGAACCGCCGCGGAGCACCTTTTCAGTTCCGTTATTGGGCCCGGTCGGATTATTCTTTGGGCTGTTCTTATAATAATTCTCATCATACCAGTCTGCTACCCATTCCCATACATTCCCACTCATGTCATATATCCCAAGTCCATTAGGTTTTTTCTGGCCTACTGGAAATATCTTTCCATTTTTAAAAAATCCAAATCCTGAGTTTTTGTCATACCATGCATAATCCCCAAGCTCTTCTTCATTGCTTGTGCCTGCATATTTTTCTTTTTTGCCGCCGCTTCGAGCAGCATATTCCCACTGGGCTTCTGTCGGAAGCTTATAGTTTTTTCCTGTTTTTTTATTTAGCTTAGTTATAAAATCCTGAATTTCATTCCAGCTTATCATATCCACAGGACATAAGTTCTCTCTGCAGTTTTCGCGTGAGTTGTTGTTGCCCATTATCTCTTTCCATTGTTTTTGTGTTACCTCATATTTCCCAATATAAAAATCATCTATGCAAACTTCATGAACTGATTTTTCATTACTTTTTCTATCTCCAAAGGTGTCTCCCATCTGAAAACATCCGCCTTTGACAAAAACCATTTCTATATCAGGGGTTGTGCCTGAGGTTGTTGCAGTCTCCAGAGTTGTGACCTGTTCGCCGAGAAGTCTTTTTACAAGTCTCTTGGTCGATTTAATCAGATCATCAACTTCACACTTACATTCATCCTCCGAAACATTTTCTATCTTCCCTGTCTCAACATTTATTAATGAAAGTGTGAGATAAAATGTCTTTCCAACGATGCTCACAGAGCCTGTTATTATCTTTCCAACGCCAAGTATCTGTCCTGCCTCGACTATGCACTGGCCTGAAACACACCCTGAAAGCTGCAATTTTTGCTCACCGAGGATTTTGTTCATATTTCCTCTGTCTATGACCTCGTATTTGCCTGACATCACAAGCTCGCGCCTGATGCTCTCGGTCAAAGGCCGGGAAATCTTTTTGTCCACCCCCTCGGTTTCAACATCAAAAACAGCAATGTAGTTGTCCATGAGTTTTTGATTCGGCTTCTTTTCATCAGCAAACCCGGAGACAGCAAAAACAAGGATAAGGATCACGAATAATGCTTTTCTCATTATCTGTAAATATCTCCTCTTGAGTCTATAGTCTCCAGCAGAATAAAACATACTGATAAAATTATTGTTTTCATGGAAAAAAGCGTATCGCATTCATAAAAAATAAATCATGGTGCTTTTCATCTTTTACTTCAGCGTTCTCCCCATTTTAATTTTGTCCTTAAAACCTGGAAATAATCCCTGTCTGGAGGAATGAGAAGTTTTGTCGTATATAGTGACTTTTTGATTTTTACAATATCATCTTTTTTTAAAGGCATTCCTACCTGACCGTCAAGAGTAAGAAACACATCTTCGCTGGAAGATTTAAGCACAATTTCTATCAAAACATTGTCAGGAATAACTATTGGTCTGTTTGTCAGTGTATGAGGACATATTGGCGTAATTATTATACTCGCAATTGTAGGGTACAGAATTGGACCGCCTGCAGACAAAGAATATGCTGTTGAGCCTGTTGGCGTTGATACAATCAAACCGTCAGCTTTAAAAGTAGTTACACATTTTCTATCAACATATGTTTCGAGATCTACAATTCTTGCAAGCGCACTCTTGTTTATTACAATGTCATTAAGAACTGAATACTCGCCAATAATCTTTTTTTCTCTCTGAAGCTGGGCATGAAGCATCACTCTTTCTTCGCACTGGAACTGTCCAGAAAGCAGTCTGCCAATCACTTCATGCAGCTCGGAAACTTGCACCTCTGTTATGAAACCAAGTCCGCCTAAATTTATTCCGAGTATTGGAATATTATTCTTACATACAAGTCTTGCCACACTCAGAAGAGTTCCATCACCTCCAAGAACGATCACAACGTCAGAAATCTTTGCGATTTCCTCATTGGAAAAACCTTTAAGACTGAGAGCTTCCGCTGTTTTTAAATCAAGGAATATATCACAGCCTTTTTTTTGAAGCCAAGTTAAAAGTCCGTCTTTCCCTTGTCTGCCTAAAATTTCAAGTGGTTCTGTTCTTCCTGCCTTGCAAATTATTCCTATCTTTTTCATCTATACCCTCGATTGTAATATCTCTTGTCTCTTCATCTATGATAGCAAATTTTACTCTTATAAAATCAGCAGCAGGTTCTCCTAAATGTTCTGCCCATTCAACAACAGCAATGCCGTTTCCATAAATGTAATCCCATATTCCGGTTCCATCGATATCTGAATTCTTTTCAAGTCTATAAAGATCAATGTGGTAAAAAGGTATCCTGGTTTTATACTCAGCAATAATCGTGAAGCTTGCGCTCGTTATATCTCGCTTTGGAATACCCAGCGCCTCAGCAATTCCTTTTACAAAAGTTGTCTTGCCAGCTCCAAGGTCTCCATATAAACATATAACATTCCCTGGAGTAAGTCTCTTGCCAAGATCAAATCCTATTTCCTCGGTTTTTTCGCTATTCTTGCTCGTAAATTTTCTCATATTAAAAAATTCCTATAAATCCACCCTGTCTGCTCATAGAGTCGAATCTCCGACCAGCATGTCCCTTTGAATACCTGTATGAATAAAATTTGTCCGGGGAACAAAAAGTACACTCATCTGATATCCAGATATTATTTTCCAAAACACCAAGAGACAATGCCTGATATTTATTAGCTGATGCAATGTCCAGACAGTATTCTCCGTCTCTGATCATGTGGTATTCTCCTGCGCCGGTGGCTTTTATAACAGGGTCAAGAACATCATTTTTAACCTTATAGCAGCACCATCTTATGCTTGGCCCTATTGAGACACGAATATCTTCGGGTGAAGACCCGAAACTATCATGCATTGCTGTTATAGTATTCTTTATAAGTCCTGACGCTGTGCCCTTCCAGCCTGCATGAACAACGCCTATTGCTGTTTTTTTAGGGTCATATAAAAGCACAGGCACACAATCAGCAACCTGAACACCGATGAGGACTTGCCTGTTATTAGTTATGACCGCATCAGCAATAGCTGGAGAAAAGTCAAAGTCCAATAAAAGCACTTTGTCTGTATGCTTCTGTATCGGCATATATATATTTTCTTTTTTAAAAGAAGATATCTCTGCGATTCTGTCAAGATCAGCGCCAGGTTTCTTGCCAGAGAAAAAGGCTCTTATATTAGAATCATATATATCTGGGAATATTAAAATATCTGGCGAATTGTACATTTAATTATTGCCTCAGCGATAAAAATGCACCAGGAATTGAATCAATTATGTCTGATGCAAGTATTGAATAAGCTCCTTTTTTTCTCAGAACAATATCGCCAGAAAGTCCGTGCATAAAGACTCCAAGGCTAGAAGCGTCTACAGGACTTAAATTCTGACTGAGAAATGCTGAGATCATTCCTGTCAGCACATCTCCAGAACCTGCCTTTGCCATTCCTGGATTTCCTGTTGTATTAATAAAAGCATTACCCTCAGGCGCTGCGACTATTGTCGGAGCTCCCTTAAGCACAACATATGCAGAGCTTAACTTTGAAAAATTTATTGCTGAATTAACTCTGTCTTTCTCTATCTCTCTTCTGGTCTCAATTTCGTTTCTCGTATTTCTTGAAGCCTTAAGAAGCCTTGCCATCTCACCTGTGTGCGGTGTGAATATAATAGGAGATTTTGCATTACATAATAGACTAACAATATCAGGGTGCTTACCCAGGGCATTAATTGCATCTGCATCCATTACCATTGGCACTGTTGCAGCTCCTGCAATCTTAAATATAAGGGCTGTAGTATCATTCGTAACAGTAAGTCCAGGACCTATAGCCAATACATCTGCTTTTTCAGAAAGGAAATTTAATATTTTTTCAGAGGCATCAGCAGACAGTGTCCCGTCTCCTCTGTCAGGAAGAGCAAGAATCATCTCTTCTGTAACCCTTGGTTGAAATGCACTAACTAAAGTTTCCGGAATGCCTATAGTAACAATCCCAGCGCCAGTCATCAAACATGACTTTGCACACATAAATGCAGCGCCTGTTTTTTCTCTTGAGCCTGCCACAATCAACACATGTCCATAATATCCCTTATGCGAATACTCCGGTCTTTCAGGCAGGAGCAAAGACATTTCTCTTTTTTCAAGAAGTTCTGTGCTTATATTTTCTGATTTTAAAAGTTCAGCAGGGAATCCGATCTCTTGAACAAAAAGTTTTCCTGAATATTTAGCTCCTGGATATAAAAAGTGTCCTCTTTTTGGAAGACCGAAAGTAACAGTATAATCAGCTTTTACAGCCTCACCCATTATTTGTCCGGTATCAGCAGATATGCCTGAAGGTATATCAACAGCAATAACAGGAATATTTTTAGAATTCAACAATGCTATTGCATCTGCAATCGAGCCTGTTATTTCTCTTTGCAAGCCAGTGCCGAAAAAAGAATCAACAACCAATGAATCAGCGATATGTTTTTCTTTCAGTTTACTAATATGTTCGATACTGACACCTTTTTTCTTTGCCAGTTTACACTGGAGAAGGCATTCAGGACTGAGTTTTTTTTGTTCTTCAAAAAGCAAAATATTTACATCCCATCCGGATTCATGAAGAATTCTTGCAGCTGCAACGCCGTCTCCGCCATTATTTCCTGCGCCTGCAAGAACAACAACTTTCTGAGGTGCAAACAGCTGCTTAATTCTTAATGCAACAGAAAACCCTGCCCTTTCCATTAGAGTTTTGGCAGGCACTTTACAATGCTTTATAGTCCTGCTGTCAATTTCCCGCATTTCTAATGCAGTAGCAACCTTCATTTCCCCTCACAAAAAATATTTATATGATTTTATACGCACTATATCACACTGTTATAAAGCGTATCAAGTAATCAAACTCCTTCTTGATTTCCAGTTTCCCTACCTGATAAGCTACTTATCATGCTGAAAGGATTTTTCATAAACCTCTCGCTTAACAAAAAACTTATTCTTATGATGCTCTTTCTAAGCTCTATTCTTACGGCAGTTTTAATGGTTCTATATTTACAGGCTGAAAAAGCTATGTTCAAGGAGTTCGAATCACAGATAAGCGAGCTCTCAAGGGCTATACAAGTGGGCGTTGAAGAGATCACAAGTGAAAAACCTGCGGATGAGATGTGGCTTTACCAATATCTCCAGAGCCTTAATACAAAAGGAGTCAAAGAGATATCATTAATAAATAATTCTGATGAGATAATCGCAAGCACCAATCTTGATAAAGTTGGACGGCCGGTGGGAGACAAGAAAAAAGAACTATTGATAAGAGCAGAATTTGGCGAGTCCATATCACGTGAAGAAGGCAGAGGTTACAATCTGATATTGCCTGTTATTGCAGGCAAAGAACACTACGGATATATACAACTGAAAATTAATGCAAATTATTTTTCCAAACTCCTGAGGGACAATATGATCAAGAGAGTTGCAGGAACCTTATTTGTGTTTGGAGTTGGTATAGGAATAGTTTTACTTCTGTCTTGGAGATATACAAAACCAATTCAAGACGTTGTGTCAGCTGCAAAGAGAATTGCAGCAGGCGATCTCCACCAGACCCTAAACGAAACGCGCAAGGATGAGATCGGCGATTTGACTGACAGTTTTAACTTCATGATAGGCAAATTGCGTGAGCAACGCAATATGGAAAACAAGCTTCGCGAAGCTGAACACCTGTCAGGCATAGGACAACTATCCCGCAGCATCGCACATGAGATAAGAAATCCTTTGAATTTTATCAGTCTTAGCATCGATCATATAAAAGAAAAATACTCGCCTGCAAGAAACAATGACTCGAAACAGTTTAATTCTCTTATCGAAAACATAAAAAAAGAAATCCACAGACTTAATAAACTTATTGAGGATTTCCTTGTTTACGGGAAACCACTGAGGCTTAATCTTAAAAAGGTGCAGATTGACAGCATCCTCAATGACATAATCGAGATAATATGGGCAAAAGCAGAAGCAGAAAATATTAAGATAATAAAAAATTACAAATCTATTCCGGTTGTGAACATCGATCCAGAGCTTATAAAAACATGCTTATTCAATGTAATATTAAACGCCTTTCAGTCAATGCCAAAAGGCGGAAAGCTTACTATAAAAACTGAAAACATAAAAAATATGCTCATAATAGCAATAAGTGATACTGGAATGGGTATTTCTGCTGATAATAGCCAGAAGGTCTTTGAACCCTTCTTTACTACAAAGAGAAACGGACTTGGACTCGGGCTAGCAACAACAAAAAGAGTTATAGAAGAACATAACGGAAAGGCAGACTTGCAGAGCGAAATCAATAAAGGCACAACTGTAATAATAACTCTGCCAATATATCAAAATGAAGCAGAAACACGGATTGCTTCAGAATAACTGGAGGAGATTTTGCCCGGCATACTTGTAGTTGACGATGAACCTTTACAGAGAAACATATTAAAAACAATTCTGGAAGACAATGGCTACGAGACCTTTGTTGCCTCTTCAGGCGAAGAAGCAATAGATATCTCAAAAAAATTCAATCCTGACCTGATTCTTACAGATCTTAAGTTAGGTGAAATGGACGGCGTTCAGGTACTTAATGAAGTTAAGAATGGCGCGATATCACCCGCTGTAATAATAATGACTGCTTTCGGCACTGTTGCATCAGCTGTTGAAGCAATGAAAAAAGGCGCATTCGATTATCTGACCAAACCGCTAGATAAAGATGTTCTGCTCCTGACCGTAAAACGCGCTTTAGAGAGAATGGATCTAATAAAAGAAAATAAGCAGCTGCATCAGGCTTTATATGAAAAATTCAGTATAGAGGGGATTATCGGGAATTCTTCAAAAATGAAAGAAGCATTGAACATCGCAAAAAAGATATCTACAAGTCATGCAACCGTCTTGATACTTGGTGAAAGCGGCACAGGGAAAGAGCTGATGGCGCATGCAATACACTATAACAGCACAAGACGCGCAAAACCTTTTACTGCAATAAACTGCGCTGCAATACCGGAAAATCTTCTTGAGAGTGAATTATTCGGCTATGAGGCTGGTGCCTTTACTGGCGCAGCATCAAGACGCACAGGGCTATTTGAGGCATCTACGGGCGGCACTCTGTTTCTTGATGAGATTGGCGACATGCCGCTTATAACTCAATCAAAAATACTGCGAGCTTTACAGGAAAAGGAGATAAGAAGACTTGGCGGAAAAGAATCTATAAAAGTCGATGTTAGAATAATTACAGCAACAAACAAAGACATTGAACAGGAAATTAAAAAAGGCAATTTCAGGGAAGACCTTTATTACAGGCTCAAGGTCGTAAGGATTGAGCTTCCTGCCTTAAGAAACCGAAAAGAAGACATCCTTGAACTTGCCAATTACTTCATTAATAAATATAACAATGAATTTGGCAAAAGAATAAAGGGAATAGACAATTCTGCAATTAAAGCATTGATCGACTACCACTGGCCCGGTAATATCAGACAGCTTGAATCAGTTATTGAGACTGCAGTCTTAATGTGCGACTCTTCTTTGATAACAATGAAGGATGTCAAAAATGAGCTAAGACTTTCTGAACATGCAGGCACTTTTGATATGGACATACCTGAAGAAGGCATTAATTTTGAAGAACTTGAAAGAAAATTATTGAAAAAAGCCATGATTAAGTCAAACAATGTTGCTGCAAAAGCTGCCAGACTTCTCGGTATGAGTTATAAAACTTTCTGGTATAGATGGGAGAAATTCGGGCTTAATACTTCCCTAAAAGAGGACATACTTCCCTAAAAAGAAAGTCTTTCAGTATAATATCCAAGTTTTCAAGGCATTTAGTGCTGGCATGATTATTGTATGTTATTTAACAGTTAAAATCTAAATTGAGAGGAGGTGAATTGAATGAAAAGAATAATCGCACTTATGGTTGCAATGCTTTTCGTATTTGCAGTTACATCAATATCAATAGCAGCTGACGAGAAGAAGGCAACAACAGCACCAGTAGAAAAGAAGGTTGACACAAAGACTGAAAAGAAAGCTGAAAAGAAAGCCGAAAAGAAAGTAAAAGAAAAAATTCAGTCAGTTACTGGTGAAGTCAAGGCAGTTGACGCAGTTGCAAAGACAATCACAGTTGCAGGCAAGAAAAAGGGTGATGTTGTTATCATCGTTGATGACAAGACACTCGCAGACGTAAAGGCTGGAGACAAGGTTCTTGTAAAATACACAACAGCTGACGGTAAAAACACAGCAAAGTCAGTTATGAAACAGACCTCAGCAAAGAAAGACAAGAAAGACGTAAAGAAGGCTGAGCCAAAGAAAGAAGAACCAGTAAAGAAAGAACCAGCAAAGAAATAATTTATTTCACTAAAAAAAGGCATTTATTTATTAAATGCCTTTTTTTATTTTTTTATTTTTTTAACCTTTTCTACAGTATCCTTCACGCGTGAGTAATAGAAATCTTCAAGCTTCCTTAACGAATCAGGATATTTATCAAATATTTCTTCGAGTGCAACCCTGTTAAGCTCAAGCACTTCAAGCCTTTCTGCTGCTATAACAGAAGCTGTTCGTGGCCTTCCTGTAAGAAAAGCTACTTCACCAAATGCATCGCCAGGCGAAAGCTTTGCAAGCTGTATCTCCTTTCCCAAAATGTGAGCTACGACATTCGCATGCCCGGATTTCAAGATGTAAACTGAATCTCCAGTGTCACCTTCTTCTATAATCGTCTCATTAGCCAAATATGTCGTAGGTTGAATTTTTTTAAATATCTGGATAATTTCTTTTCGTGGTATTACTTCCATAAATGCAGGCACCTGAACAGGAATCTCATCTTTCTGCAGTTTGTTTTCTTCAAATGATGGCTTTTCCAGAGAAGTTCTTTCTATCAGGTCTTCCATATTGCCAGTAAACACAGGTTCAATATTAATCTCATTATCCTGAGACTGTTCAGCCTGTGAATATTCTGTCTGTGATATTTCTGGTTCCAACTTTTGCTCTGCCTCCTTAGCTTCCGAAAATGTTTCGATTCCTGAGGCGAGAGACGGAATTGCCGATGTCTTAGATTTTGAACTCTCCAGTTCCATCATTAGATTTTTTGTTTTGTTTACAGCCTCTGAATTATTTGGATCTAGCCTGAGAATTATTTTGTATATTGCAAGTGCCTTTTGCAAAAACCCCTCTTTCATAAAAAGCCATCCAGCCTGATGATATGCAGCAATTGCATTATTCATATCATCTGCCTTCTGGAAAATATCGCCGATCTTCAGGTGAACTTGAGGATTTTTAGGTTCTTTTTTTAGAATTGAATTAAGGGCAGTTAATCCCTTTTCCCAATCCTGATTTTTTATAGAATTAAAATATACTTCCCAGAGATTTTTACTCATAATTTTACCACATGTAATTCTAAAGAATAGCAGCTATAAAGTCAAATTCTCACACAGATGTAAGTTTATTGTATAATAGTTAAAATTTTAAAAGGAGCCTTAAAGTCAATGATATCTGTGCAATTAGCTGACAGAGTAAAAAATCTTCCGCCATATTTATTTGCAACAATAGACAACATGAAACAGAAAGCGCTTGCTAAAGGAGTCGATCTTATAGACCTCAGCATTGGCGATCCTGATATGCCTACGCCAAAACATATAGTAGATTCCATGAAAATGGCTGTAGAAAACACAACTCACCACCGCTACCCCTCATACGAGGGAATGTTATCTTACAGAGAAGCTGTAGCTGAATGGTACAAAAAAAGATTTAATGTTACGATTGACCCAAAAACAGAAGTTTTATCTTTGATTGGCTCAAAAGAAGGGATAGGACACATACCTTTTGCATTTATAAATCCTGGTGATATTGTGCTTGTGCCTTCACCCGGCTATCCTGTATATCCAGTCGCTACATTGTTTGCCGGCGGAGAGAGCTATTTCATGCCTTTAAACAAAGAAAATAAATTTCTTCCTGATATAAAATCGATACCTGATTCAGTTCTGAAGAAAGCAAAACTTATATTCATTAATTATCCGAATAATCCTACTTCTGCAACTGCGCCAAAAGAATTTTATCAAGATGTTGTCAGACTTGCCCAAAAAAATAATATCATCGTATGCCATGACGCAGCATACTCAGAAGTATATTACGATAATGAAAAACCTATGAGTTTTATGGAGATAGATGGAGCAAAAGAAGTAGGCATAGAATTTCATTCTTTATCAAAAACATACAATATGACAGGATGGAGAATAGGATTTGCCGTAGGAAACAAAGATGTTATAGCAGGACTTGGAAAAATAAAATCAAACCTTGACTCTGGGATATTTCAGGCTGTTCAGGAAGCGTCAATCACTGCCTTAAAAACTGAAGATTCAGTTTTGTCAGCCATAAGAAATACATATCAGGAAAGACGAGATGTCCTTTACAAAGGACTTGTGAATCTCGGACTGGAACTCGAAAAACCTAAGGCAACATTCTATCTTTGGGCAAAAGCGGCATCAGGTTTTGACTCCTCCACTTTTGTTGCACATCTCCTTGATAAAGCAGGGGTTCTCACAACGCCAGGAAATGGATTCGGAAAACCAGGAGAAGGATATGTCAGGTTTGCGCTGACAGTATCGGCTGAGAGAATAAAAGAAGCAGTAGAAAGAATTGCAAAAACTCTGCGCTGATATTTTTAATGCACACTGTTTATTTATGCATTGGCTCTAATATCGGCAGCAGAAAGGAAAACTGTGAGAAGGTTATAAACCTTATAGAAGAATCCGGTATTTCAATAAAAAAACAGTCACAGATGTATGAGACAGAGCCATGGGGGTTTAAAGACCAGCCAAAATTTATCAATATGGCTCTTGAAACAGAAACCAATAAAACCCCAGACGAGCTTCTCAATATACTTAAACAGATTGAAAAAAAAATGGGGAGAACAGATGAAATAAAATGGGGGCCCCGCATCATTGACATTGATATCCTTTTGTATGATGATTTGGTAAAAAATACAGAACTTCTTGAAATACCCCACCCTTTAATGCATGAAAGAGATTTTGTACTAAAACCATTGTGCGAAATCGCTCCTCATATAACACACCCTGTATTTAAAAAAACAATAAAAGATTTATTAAATTTTTTAAATAATGTTTAGCTTTCATAAATCTATCTCAAACAGAATATCCGATAGAAGTATGGTAAAATAAAATACTTTTTTGATGAATATGATCAGCAGATTTTCTAACCTGGAATAGATGCAATTTAAAAATATTAACAAAATTCTGGTTGTCAAACTCCGCAATATCGGAGATGTTCTCCTTACAGTCCCTGTTTTCAGGGCTCTGCGTGAAACATTTCCTAAAGCACATATTTCAGCGCTGGTCAACTCAGGAACAGAGGAAATGCTCAGTGGAAATTCTCTGATTGATGAAATCATAGTATTCAATAGAGCGATAAAAAAAAATAACATTTTTAAAAGACTAAAAAACGAATTCAGCTTTCTCAAAACAATCAGAAAAAAACATTTTGATATGATTGTTGATTTAACAAGCGGCGACAGGGCCGCTGTGATTTCTTTTATATCTGGAGCATCTTACTGCCTTGCTTTTCATCCTGGCAGAAAAGGATTTATCGGGAAAAAACATTTATATACACACCTTGGTAAACCAACTGACGATTATCATACAGTTGTACAAAATCTTGACTTGGTCAGACAGTACGGTATTTCAACAGACAATTTAAATGTGGATTTTTATACATCTGAAGATGCAAAGGTTTTTGTAAAAGAAATATTTATCAAACACCAAATAAAAGATTCTGATATTGTCGTGCATATACATCCAGTTGCCAGATGGCTTTTTAAATGCTGGAAAGATGAGTATATGGCTGATGTAATAAGCTGGCTTTTAAAAAATAATATCCGCGTTATTATCACAGCATCTCCAGACAAAAGAGAGATGGAAAAGACTAAGCGAATCCTCTCATTAGTAAAGTCAGAGAAATCATCAGTAGATTTATCAGGGATGACAACAATGAAACAACTTGGTGCAATATCAGAAGCATCTGATTTATTTTTTGGAGTTGATTCAGCTCCCATGCATATAGCCGCTGCTGTTGGAACTCCTGTATTAGCGCTTTTCGGACCAACAGATGAAAAACGCTGGGGCCCATGGCACAGTTCAAAACATACTGTAATAAAAATGGATCTGAAATGCATGCCATGTAAAAAGGGCAGCTGTGAAGGCATTCCATTAAGAGACTGCATGCGGGCCATAAAGCCTTTAGATGTGATTAAAGCCATAAAGTGTAAGATAAACCATGTTTTCAAAGATTGATCAAAATTCAATAAATAATATTATCGTCTTCAGACTTAACAAAGTTGGAGATATGATATGCACACTGCCTTTTTTAAAAACTCTTCGAAACCATTTCGAAAAAGCTAAAATTACAGTTTTCACAGAACAACCTGCTCAAGAGATAATGCAAGTCCTTGATTATATCAATGGATTTATCATTTATAAAAACAATAATAAATTATTCTTAAATAAATATCTCGAATCTTACAGGCTTATTAATAATTACAAGAAGAAATCATCCATTAAAAAATTCGATATTGCATTTGGAGTAAAAGGCGGTTTTTCCAGCTCTCTTGCGCTTCTGACACTGATAAGCGGTGCATCACTTCGCGCTGGATATGTTAATAAGAATCATATATTAAGACATTGCTACAATCTTCCTGTTGCTTCTGTGGATTTTGCACATACACATCAAGTTGAAACATGCCTTAATATTTTAAGCGTTATTGGGATCAAAGATTTCGCAAAAGATATCAGCATTGAAATCCCTGCTGATTTCACAAATAAGGTCCATGAATTTATTGCATTAAACAAAATATCTTCGGGAAAACCCGTCATCTTATTCAACATAAGCAATAACAGAGAAAAATCTTCGTGGGATATCGATAAATTTATCGAACTTGGCCGCATCCTCATAGAAAAACATGCTTTCACATGCATTATTTCCAGCACAGATAAAGATGAAGAACAAGGACATACACTCTGCAGAACAATTGGCACTAATGCCTTTTATTACAAAACCAAAAAACTAATGGATTTTGCTGCAATAGCATCCTTAAGCAGTTTTGTTGTTGCCGGAGATGGAGGAGCAAGCCATATAAGCGCTGCAGCAGGAGCTCCCGTCATATCTATTTTCGGAGAAACTAATCCTGCAATCTGGAAGCCTTACGGAACACAGAACATTGCGTTGCAGTCTAAAGATAAGAACGCTAAGTCTATAACACTAGAAGATGTTCTCAATTCTATACTCTCTAATTTGGCTTTACTTAACAAAAAAAAATCAGGCAAAAAAAATATGGGGAACATATGAAAATAATTTTGTCTGTCCCCGAACATTTGAAAACTGTTCCAATGAATACCTATGTTTATGAGACCCTTGTTTCAATGGGTCATGAAGTGGTTGTTTTCAATTTCGGCAGCACTCAGTTTCATACAAAGATTTTGAAAAAAATTTCTAAGCCTGCATTCATCTCTAACTTAAACCGTCAGCTTAAAAAAACCATTAAAACATTTAAACCTGATATTTTCTTAACAATTTTCGGCTTTGATCATGATAAGGAGATACTCGAATATATAAGAAGCAAGAATATTCTGACTATTTGCTGGTGGCTTAACGACCCGTTTCAGATAAAACGTTCAATTGAAAAAGCATCTCACTATGATTACTACTTTACTAATGCCAGAGGCAGTCTTGCAGATTACTGCAACCATGGAATTCAAAAGGCATTTTATCTTCCTGTTGGAGCATTCCCTCTGGTACATCGCAAAATAGCAGGAACCGGGCATGAATACGATATAAGCTTTGTAGGCGATTGGGGACCTGCACGTGAGAATATTCTTACTGAATTATCTCGTGATTTTAATATATCAATATTTGGTCCCTGGATAAAAAAGTTGGGAGAAAATTCTATACTTCGAAAAAAGATAGCAAGAGGTGGTTTTTTTAAGCCCGAAGAAATGGTTGTTATATATAGCAAATCCAAAATTGCACTTAACATTCATTCATGGTTTGGCAAATGGGATTATGGAACAAATCCAAGAGTATTTGAGGCAAGCGGATGCGGAATTCTTCAAATTTGCGACTACAAAGATGAGATCCCTGACTTGTATGAACCTGACAAAGAGATTGTTTTATACAAAACAATTGAAGAGCTTAAAGATAAATTGCGTTATTTTTCTTTAAATCAAGCAAGCAGAATATCTATCGCAGAAAACGCTTGCCTGAGAACTTTAAAAGACCATACTTATGAAAAAAGGCTTCAGGAGATGTTCAGTATATGCAGACTGACTTAATTAAATTAATCTAATTTATTCCTATTATGCTTTACATCTGGCTCAGATGCCAAATCAGAATGCAATCTCTTTCTTTACAAAATCCCCAAACCCCTTCAATATCTTCAACCCCAGTTCCTGACTTTTTTCAGGATGAAATTGGGTTGCCAGAACATTATCCTTCCATATCATTGAAGTGAAGCTGGTTCCGTAATCAGTAGTGCCTGAAATCACACTCTCATCATCCGGCACCACATAAAACGAGTGTACAAAATAAAAATATGATTTTTCCGGTATTCCACTAAAAATAGGAGAATTTTTCTTGATATCCACTGTATTCCATCCCATATGAGGAACTTTAAGTTTGTTCTTAGGAAATCTTACAACCCTGCCCTTAAGCACATTAAGTCCTTTGCATGTTCCAAATTCTTCTGATTCAGTAAACAAAACCTGAAGACCAAGGCAGATCCCAAGATAGGGCTTGCCCTTTGATATCGACTTTATAATTGCATCAGTAAGATTCATGTCAGTAAGATTTTTTATGCAGTCGATGAATGCACCGACCCCTGGAAGCACAACACCATCTGCATCATCTATTGACTTAGCGTCTGAGACAATGCGCGCATCAACATTAACTTTTTGAAAACCTTTTTCTACGCTTCGGAGATTTCCCATTCCGTAATCTACAATTGCGATCATTGTTTAAATTACTTTTTTGTTATGTGGTTTGTCAAATATAGCTTTCATTATTGATAAAAAGCATTTGATTTAAAGTTGCTTGCAGAGCAAGGCAAAGCTATAATGTTGATATGAATGCGGTTAAACAAAAAATTATAGATAAAATAAGAAAAGACGGCCCTGTTACTTTTAAGACTTTCATGAAAATGGTCTTATTCGAGCCTGGGTTTGGATACTACACATCAGAAGAAGCAAGGATTGGAAGATACGGTGATTTTTACACAAGCTCTCATCTTCACCCTATATTTGGTGCAATGCTCGGCAAACAGATTGAAGAAATGTGGATGCTTATGGAAAAACCAGATGATTTCAATATTATTGAAATTGGCTCTGGAGTTGGTTATTTATGCAAAGACATTCTTGAATATTTTTCAGGAGTAAAAATCAGAGGACAGAAACCACGTAATATCTACAAAAACATTAAATACATAATTATTGAAATAAATCCAGCAATGAAGGAAGAACAAAAAAAACTTCTTTCTGAATTTGATGATAAGGTTATCTGGAAATCTTCCATCAAAGAGCTTAGCGAGATAAAAGGATGTATCTTGTCGAACGAGCTTCTTGACTCATTTCCAGTTCACTTAATAGAGATGGAAAATGGAATCAAAGAAATATTTATTAAATCAGATGGCGAAAATCTTGCCGAGCTGAAGCAAAAACCAAGCACAATTGAAATAATAAATTACCTGAGAGAATTCTCAACTAAACTTGAAAATGGCTATAGAACAGAAACAAACCTTGAAATCAAAAAATGGCTGAAAGAAATAAGTGAGATTTTAAAAGAAGGCTTTATTTTAACAATAGACTATGGCTATCCTTCATGGGATTACTATAGTGAAGAAAGAAACAGAGGCACCCTTCTATGCTATTACAAACACCAAATCAGCGAAGATCCATATCAAAACATTGGAGAGCAGGATATTACTGCTCATGTGAATTTTTCATCAGTAAAGAAATGGGCGGAGGAGTTAGGCATAAAAACAATTGGATTTTGCCAGCAAGGAGCATTTCTTTTAGGGCTTGGCATTGACAAATCAATTTCGAACATATATAAAACATCATCTGACTATTTTGCTGAAATAGATAAGATTAAAAATCTGATTCTTCCTGGAACTATTGGTGAAACGCATAAGGTTATGATTCAATATAAGGGACATAGAAAACCAGAGCTGAAGGGTTTTTCTATTAAAAATCAGCTGAACAACCTATAAGTACTGTTTTAATCTTTCGATGCTTTTCATTACATGTTCGGCAGTATGAGCCTCAAGTGTGTAAATAATATCTTGTCCTTTAATCGATTCGAATAAAGTCTTAAAATCAAATGTGCCATCTCCTATCGGCAAATGCTGGTCAGCGGTCTTGTTATTATCATGCAGGTGAAATTCAAGAATATAAGGTTTTAAAGCCCTTATCCATTCATCAAGTGGCATCTTTGAAAACAGATTTAAGTGACCAGTATCAAAGCAGAGTCCAAAGTGAGATGAAGACATCTTTTTCATCAATGCCATTAGACTTGAAGGCTCGTCCTCAAAGATGTTTTCGATTGCTATTTTCACGCCAATGCCTGCGGCCTTAGTGGAAAGCTTATCCCATGTCAAAAGGCTGTTCTCAAGCCAGAGATTCATGTTAAGCCCGTATTTCCATTTTTCATATCCTGAATGAAATACAACTGTCTTAACATCAAGGCATTCTGCGATATCCAGAATATAATCAAATCTTTCTACTGTTATTTCACGAACTTTAGGATCCACAGCGCCTGGGGATAAGTCCATAAACGGTGCATGAATCGACAAAGACGGGTAATAGCCAAGTCTCTTCCTCATCTTGCAGATATTTTTTTTATTTGAAGAGTCAAGCGATTTAGAGCTGAAATAAATTTCGAGATTGAATTTATGTTTTTTTATAAATGAAAGATGCTCTTCAAGCACATCGTATGGAATGTGAATATGGAAATCCTGCACTATGTTTTTACTGTTTCTTTCTTTTGTTCGGATTTTGTCTCGGTTTTGGCTTCAGGTTTTATGTCTGACTTTCCATGTTTCTTTTTATCTTTTTTAGGTGCTACGGCATTATCAGTCTTATACCAGCCAGTGCCTTTTAGAACAAATGATGTATTGGAGATCAACTTTTTAACTTTTCCTCCACATTTAGAACAGACATCAAGCGGTTTATCGCTAAATTTTTGCAATATCTCATGCGTTTCTCCGCATTTCAGACATTCATATTCATAAATTGGCATTAAGAACCTCCTGAAGCATTGTAGAATGAACTGTATAAATAATAACTGAATATAGAACTTCAGGTCAATTATCAGTCTTGTAGTATTGAAAATAATAATGTATATTCTGATATGCCGAAATTAGTAAAAACCGGAGCAGATTTATTCGAAAAACACTGGCCAGCTGAATTGAAAAACTTACGCTCAGGCCTGTTGGTTCATCCTGCATCAGTCAATAATAAACTTGAACACACTACAAATCTTTTTTTAAAAACAAAAAAAACAAAACTAACTGTTCTTTTTGGGCCGCAGCATGGAGTAAGAGGTGAAACTCAGGACAATATGATTGAATGGCAGGGATTCAAAGATAATGTCACAGGACTTCCCGTATACAGTCTCTACAGCCAAACAAGAAAACCTGATTCTTCAATGTTAAAAGACATAGACATAATGATAGTAGACATTCAGGATATAGGCTCTCGCTATTATACTTTTATCTGGACAATGGAACTCTGTATGCAGGCTTGTCTTGAATCAGGCAAATCCATAGTAGTGCTTGACAGACCAAATCCGATAAGCGGCGCTCTTTTTGAAGGCCCTGTTCTTGATCCTTCATATTCTTCATTTGTCGGGCAGCGCCCCTTACCTGTTAGACATGGGATGACAGTAGCTGAAATAGCTAATTACCTAAAAGACAAATTTTATCCATCGCTTGACCTGAAGATTATCAAAACACAAGGCTGGAAAAGAAAAATGTGGTTTGATGATACAATGCTTCCATGGGTTATGCCTTCCCCTAATATTCCGACGCTGGATGCAGCAACAGTCTATCCTGGAATGTGTCTGCTTGAAGGCACCAACTTAAGCGAGGGCAGAGGAACAACACGTCCATTTGAAATTTTCGGGGCTCCATTTATTGACCCTGAAAAAATAGTAAAAAAAATAAAAGAACACAAACTGAATGGAGTTGTATTCAGACCTGTTTATTTCCAACCGACATTTCAGAAATTCTCAGGAGAATTATGCGGAGGCGCGCAAATCCACGTTATTGACAGGAACAAATTCAAACCATTCAAAACTGGAGTTGCTGTTTTAAAATCTATTATGGAACTTTACAGAGACAAATTTGAATGGAAACAACCGCCATATGAATATGAAGCAGTGAAACCTCCTATTGATATACTAGCAGGAACAGACATACTAAGAAAAAGTCTGGAGAAAAATGAATCCCTTAAAAACATGGAAGAATGGTGGAAAGAACAATCAAGAGAATTTCAAAAAACACGAAAGGAATATCTTATTTACTCCTGAATGCGTAGCAATAGAAAGCAACCCATAAAAAATGTCAAAATTTTCTTTTAAAATCTTCCTTCCGGCAGCAGGCTTAGGCGAAAGACTGAGACCCATCACAAATCACATGCCCAAGCCATTACTGCCTTTACTCGGGAAACCTCTGATAGAAATCATTCTTAAAAAATTCTCAGATATTTCATCAGGTAAAATAGGAATAAATCTCCACTACAAACCAGAGGCTATCAGAAAATGGGCTGATGAATCAGAATACAAGGACAGGATCGAGTTGTTTCCTGAAGATCCAATCCTAGGTACTGGAGGCGCATTAAAAAATGCTGAAATTTTTCTTTCTGATAGTTATTTCATGGTGCATAATGCCGACATAGTATCTGACATTGATTTTATTAAGCTTGTAATGACGCATATAATTTCCGGCAACATTGCAACTCTAGCAACTCACAATTATCCTAAATATAGCAATGTCATCGTTAATGATAAAGGTCTTGTTATTGATGTTGAGAATCCCGGGACATCCATGCCAAATCCCAGCACTGACAGGTTTAAAACTGCTTATACAGGAATAGCTGTATATTCTCCTGAAATATTCCAATTTCTTCCATCCGGTGAATCACATGCAACATCTGCATGGATAGAAGCATCAAAAGCCGGGAAGAAAGTCCAGGCGCTTGATTTTACTGGATGCTGCTGGAGTGATGTTGGAACTCCCATGTCTTATGCCTCTGCAATAATAAAAAACCTTCGCTCAGAAGGAGAGACCACTTATTTTCATCCGTCAGCAAAAAAAATTGATAATTTAGAAATAGATGGTTATGTAATAATTGAGAAAGAAAATACATTTAATAAAAAAATCTCTGTCAGAAATTGTATAGTCCTTCCGGAAAGCGGACTGGATCAAAACACATACTATGAAAACTGCATAATCGGCCATGATTTCAAGATAGACCTCAATGAAGCAGATTTGCTCGGAACAAAAAATAACGGAATACTCATCGGCACAGGAGGTTCCAATAGAGAATATTTCAGGGTAGAAAAAAACTACAAAACATTTGTCGTAATGAAATGCAAAAATAGTGATTCAGATTATACAAGACACATAGAATACACTAAATTTTTTTTAAAGCATTTAGTTCCAGTACCAGAACTTGTTGATTATGAACCAGACAAAATGCTTGCAACATTTGAAGACCTTGGCGATGTATCACTATATACCTGGCTTAAAAAAACACATGATGATAAGACAATAGAACAAATGTACAGAAAAGTCCTTGATATCCTGATTCTCATCCACACAGAGGCAACAGCAAGAGTTGCTGAGTGCCCACTGCTCCAGAACAAAATATTTGACTATGAACATTACAGATGGGAAACATCATACTTCATCGAACAGCTCGTAAAAAACATAAAAGAAATTTCAATCAAAAATACATCTTCGTTAAATGATGAATTTCACAATCTGGCCGCAAAAGCAGTATCTTTTCATAAAACTATAATTCATCGTGATTTTCAATCACAGAACATAATGATACATAATGGTATCCCTAGATTGATTGATTTTCAAAGCGCCAGGATAGGACTTCCTGCATATGACATTGCATCCATACTTTGGGATCCATATTACAGGCTTGAAGACAAGACCAGAAAAAATCTTTTGAAATATTATGCTGCTCAAATCAAAGCAAAAGATGCTTTTTTTGATAAAGATAAGTTTGAAGAATCATTAATTATTTGCAGACTCCAAAGACATATGCAGGCGCTCGGAGCATTTGGCTTTCTTTCTTCTTCAGCAGGCAAAAGATACTTTTCAAAATATATTCCAAAAGGAATCAAATTACTAAAAGAAGATATTTTTCTTGTTAAAGATGAGTATCCTGAACTCTATAAACTTATCGCAGTGCTATGAATTATCCTCTTCCAGTTTTAACTTATTGAATTCTTTTAAATTTTTGATGAGATCTTCGTTTGAAATAGCGCCGATTTTTACCAGCGCTTCGCCAAAAAACATATAAGAATCTTGCTGTTCTTTAAGAAGTTGTTCGATTTGATTCTCAGTTAATAAATTCATTTTTACTGCGGTATCACCAAATTTTTCCAAAGTCTCTTCTTGAACAACAAGAATCCTTTGAACATTTTCCTCAGTAATCCAGCCCTTCTCCACCGCAATTTCTCCGATCAATCTATTATTTTTCTTTTGAACAAAACGGGCTTCGAGTATATCCTGACTTGTAATAAGTTTTTTATCTGCTAGATAATGACCGAATTTTACGGATTTATTCATAGTTCGTTGATCTATATCCCATTAGATTATATTCCTTTTATAAATACTATAATAAACCACCTGATGTTGCAAGTTTTTTTAACTGATATATTCATAACTATTGACATCACTCAACATTAACACTTAGAGTTTAATGGGAATGGATTTAACAGAAAAAGTTAAAAAAACTATTCAAAAACACTCAATGATCACAGAAAGCGACCATTTGCTTGTTGGTCTTTCAGGTGGTCCTGATTCAGTATGTCTTCTCATCCTCCTGAAGCAAATACAAGAAATATACAAATTCAAACTGTCAGCGCTTTATGTAAATCATAATCTGAGGCCAAATGAAACTCCTGAAGAGATAAAATTCTGCACAGACTTGTGCAAGAAATTCAACATATTGTTTTTCGTTGAGTCAGTTGATGTCATTTCCTATGCCAAAAAAGCATCATTAAATAAGCAAGAAGCTGCCAGAGAATTGCGATATAAGACATTTGAAGAGATTGCATATAAAATAGGCGCAAGCAAAATTACCCTTGCACACAATGCAGATGATCAGACCGAGACTTTTTTCATGCGTATCTTAAGAGGTTCAGGGTTGAAAGGGCTTACAGGAATACCTCCTGTGCGTGGCAAAATTATCAGACCGCTTATTGAAATCGCACGAGAAGAGATAGAAATATTTCTTGAAGCGTCATCTCAGTCATATGCTGTCGATTCGTCTAATTTAAAGAAGGATTATTTAAGAAACTGGTTCAGACTGTCTATAATGTCCGAGTTTAAGAAAAAAAACCCCGAGTTGATTAAAACAGTAAGCAGAATGTGCAATATCTTCAGAGAAGAAGACAGATATCTGGAGATCATTACCACAAAAACACTCATGAGACTCATTACAAGAAAAACCGATGACATGATCGAGCTTTTTCTAGTTCCTCTGGAGACAACAGACAAGGCAATTCTCTACAGGATCATCAGGAGAGCGATTGATTCAGTAAAGGGGCTGAGAGGAATAAGCTTTATTCATGTTGAAGACATTATTGACCTGATAAAAAACGGCCGATCAGGAGACAGGATCAATCTTCCAAAGGGCATAAGGGTCATAAAAGGCTACTCGACTTTAATACTCACATCAAAGCTGCCTGAAAAGATTGGACAATACACCCTTAATCTTCCTGGTGAATTGTTAATTAAAGAAGCTAATCTCTTAATTAGAGCAGCTTTTACAGAAGACAAAGAAACCTTAGATAAATCAACGATGTTATTTGATGTTGACAAAATAAAATCACCTCTTATTGTACGCTCAAGAAAAGAAGGTGATTTCTTCTATCCTGCAGGTTTCGGCAGGAAAAAAAAGCTTCAGGATTTCTTTGTAGATGAAAGAATTCCAAGAGATGAGCGGGATACAATCCCAATCGTGCTTTCAGATAAAGACATTATATGGGTTGCAGGCTATAGAGCAGACGAAAGATTTAAGATAACATCCAATACCAAGGAAGCACTGCTTTTGGAATTAAAGCTAACAAAATAAGACCGTTCTTAAGCTCACTCTTCCTATATTTAACCCTATAATGTGTTATATTTATATACTTAAATTTTTCGGAGGTATTTAAACAGTAAATGGTAAGAGTTCGCTTTGCGCCAAGTCCAACAGGCCATCTCCATATCGGAGGTGCAAGAACTGCGCTTTTTAACTATCTTTATGCCCGCAATAAAAACGGAAAATTCATACTACGGATTGAAGACACAGACACAACCCGTTCTACAGAAGAATATATAGATGCAATTATTGAGGGGATGAAATGGCTTAATCTCGAATGTGACGAAGGCCCTTTCAGACAGACAGAAAGATTTGATGTATACAGAAAATATGCAGAAAAACTTATCAATGAAGGCAAGGCATATTATTGTTATTGCTCTCCTGAAGAACTCGAAACCAGAAGGCAGGAAGCATTAGCACAAGGAAAAACCATAAAATACTCCGGCAAGTGCAGAAATATCAAAAATAAAGACGGCAAAAATGCTGCTATAAGATTCGCAATGCCGCAAACAGGAGAGACTGTTGTAAATGATCTTATCAGAGGCAAAATTGTGTTTGATAACAGTCAGCTGGATGATTTAATAATAATGCGCTCTGACAATACTCCAACTTATAATTTTACTGTTGTTGTTGATGATGTGGATATGAAAATAACGCATATTATAAGAGGCGATGACCATCTTAACAATACACCGAAACAGATTCATATATATAAAGCCCTGGGTTACAGCATCCCAGACTTTGCTCATCTGCCTATGATACTCGGCTCAGATAAAGCAAGACTGAGCAAAAGACACGGGGCAACTTCTGTAATGGCATACAAAGACATGGGCTATCTTCCTGATGCTTTGGTTAACTATCTAGTGCGTCTTGGCTGGTCTTATGGAGACCAGGAGATTTTTACAAGAGAAGAAATCATAAAACATTTCACTTTTGAGAATGTCGGAAAATCATCTGCTGTTTTCAATCCTGAAAAACTGCTCTGGCTTAACAGCCAGTATATAATGAACACGCCCTCAGAAAAACTTGCTGAACTTGTTATTCCATTTCTGATAAACAAAAAAATCATCAGTGACAATCAGAAGCTTGACATGAGCTGGCTTGCAAGAGCGATTGATACTCTAAAAGAGCGTTCAAAAACTCTGCTAGAACTTGCAGCTTCACTACAGTACTATATATCTGAAGATGTTGATTATGATGAAAAAGCAAAAACTAAATTTCTGAACGAAAAAAACAAGAATCTACTTGTAGAGATCAAGGCCGGCCTTTCATCCATTTCTGATTTTAAAGCAGGAGATTTAGAAAAAATATTTAAATCAATAGTTGAAAAAAACAATATTAAACTCGGAGGTCTTGCTCAGCCTGTACGTGTTGCAATAACAGGCGGAACTGAAAGCCCTGGTATATTTGAGGTTCTGGAAGTTATAGGCAAAGAAAAGACCTTAAAAAGACTGGACAGAGCAATAAATTCTATAACAGCAACTGCTCAATTTTAAAAAGGATAATTATTTTTTAATGACAATTCAAGATTCTTCAAAAACTATTGACTTTGTAAGAGAGATCGTTAAAAATGATATTGATTCCAACCGGTATAATAAAAAAGTTCACACGCGTTTCCCTCCCGAGCCTAATGGATATTTGCATATAGGTCATGCTAAATCCATATGTTTGAATTTCGGAATAGCTGAAGAATTCAAAGGTCTTTGCAACCTGAGGTTCGATGATACTAATCCTGCAAAAGAAGATACCGAATATGTCGAAGCTATAAAACAGGATGTAAAATGGCTTGGATTTGAGTGGGGAGACAGACTTTATCATGCATCTGATTATTTTGAAAAACTTTACAATTACGCAGTTGAATTAATAAAACTCGGCAAGGCATATGTCTGTGATCTTAACGCTGATGAGATGAGACAATATCGCGGCACATTGACTGAGCCAGGCAAAGAAAGTCCTTATCGCAGCCGTTCAATAGAAGAAAATCTGAGCTTATTCGAATCCATGAGAAAAGGTGATTTTCCTGATGGCTTACGCACTCTCAGGGCGAAAATAGACATGAAATCAGGGAATATCAATATGCGTGATCCAGTGATGTATCGTATTTTGCATGCAGAACATCATATGACCGGGCATAAATGGTCTATATATCCTACATATGATTATGCTCACTGTATCTCAGACTCGATAGAAGGAATAACTCACTCAATATGCACTCTCGAATTTGAAGACCACAGGCCATTATACGATTGGTTCCTGAATGAACTTAAGATTCATCATCCGCAGCAGATAGAGTTTGCACGCCTTAATCTGAGCCACACAGTAATGAGCAAGCGCAAATTATTCCAAGTCGTAAAGGAATCATTTGTAAAAGGATGGGATGATCCGCGAATGCCTACTCTTGCAGGGTTGAGAAGACGCGGGTATACGCCTGAATCAATTCGGAATTTTTGCGAGCGCATAGGCGTAGCAAAAAGAGACAGTATGGTAGACATTGCACTGCTGGAATTCTGTATCAGAGAACACTTAAACAAAACAGCGATGCGTGCAATGGCAGTTATAAATCCTCTAAAAGTAATAATAGATAATTATCCTGATAAAAAAACAGAGGAGCTTGAAGCAATAAATAATCCTGAAGATGCGAGTATGGGAATTAGAAAAGTGCCGTTCTCAAAAATAATCTATATTGAAAAAGATGATTTTAAAGAAAATCCTCCAAAGGAATTTTTCCGCCTGGCTCCAGGACGTGAAATAAGACTTAGATATGCTTACTACATCACATGCACAAAAGTTGTAAAAGATGAAAAAACTGGCGAGATAATCGAACTTCATTGCACATATGACCCAGAAACGCGCGGAGGAAATTCACCTGACAACAGAAAAATAAAGGCAACACTTCACTGGGTTTCAGCTGAGCATTCGCTAAATGCAGAAGTTCGTCTTTATGATCACCTTTTTTTTGAAGCAGATACTGATACTGACGAAGAAGGACTAGACTTTAAATCTTATGTAAACCCCAAGTCTCTTGAAACAATCAAGACATGTTACATAGAGCCAAGCCTTTCAGGAGCAGCATCTGGAAGTAAATATCAGTTCGAAAGGCTCGGTTATTTTTGTGTTGATCCTGATTCACAAGGCAATAAATTAGTATTTAACCGCACAGTTGCTTTGCGGGATACATGGGCTAAAATAGAAAAATCTCAGAAGAAAAATTAAGTTATCGGGAGTTTAAGCCTGAAGGTCGTACCTGTTTCTGCGCTCTCTACTGAAATAGTCCCGCCGTGTGAAATTATTATCTTATGGACTATTGCAAGACCAAGACCGGTTCCTTTTTCTTTAGTTGTATAAAATGGAAGAAATATTTTGTCTTTTATGCCTTCAGGTATCCCATGCCCAGTATCTGATATTTCTATCTCAGCGTATTTGTCCTGTTGAGCATATCTAAAAGCAAGTCTTCCGCCATTTTTCATTGATTCAGCTGCATTTTGTATCAGATTAGTAAATGCCTGCCTTAATAAAACTTCATCCCCAGATATATTCAATAATTTATCTATATCTATGGTTGCATCTATATTTTTTTTGTCAGTTGAAATATGAAAGAAACAGCTGCTAATCATTTCATATAAATTTATTTTAGTCGGAACTACTTCTATTGGTTTTGCAAATGAAAGAAAATCCAAAATAATCCTGTCCATTATCTCGATCTCTTTTGTAATTGCATCAACTGTCGGAAGCAATGCAGGATCAAGTTTCCTGGAAAGAAGTTTGGCATATCCAGCAATAACTCCAAGAGGGTTTCTAATCTCATGAGCAATGCCTGCTGACATCTCGCCAAGGTTTGACAGTCTTTTTCTCAGCTCAGCCTGTGATTCCAGCGCCTTGAGTTCAGTAAGGTCTGTAAACACAAGTATGCTCCCAATCTTTTTCTCAGCATTGTCAAGAAGCGGTGAATACGTAAGTCCTAGACGAAGTGTTCTACCTGTTGATATCTTATATTGAACGTCTGCTCTTTCAATAAAACTGCTTTCTTTTATAAGGTTTGTTATTGGTTGAATTAGAAATTCATTATAAGATTTATCTATTACATCTTCAGATCTCAGCAAAAGAATTTTTTGCGCGGCAATATTTATGCTTTTAATTTTCAATCCATTGTCAAAACTTATTACCCCGCTCGGAACGCTCTGAAGAATATTTTTATTGTAGCTCTCAACATCCTCAGCCCTTTGTTCTGCTATCTTCTTGAGAACTTCCAGCTCTTTTTCTTTTTCTTTTAGTTTTGCGACAAGTTCATGAAAGGTATCAACAACAAAACCGACCTTTGATGTGCTCTTGTATTCCACTTCTTTATCTTTACTGCTGTGACGGATGAAAAATCTGAGGAGATAAAGAAAAACAACTAAAGAAAAAAGAAATACAAATGAATATAGGAATAACGATTCTGTATTCATCTTTTAAGGTATAGGTAAAGAATCTCCTGTCCGTAAAAAAGTGTTATTAATGCTCCTGCAGCGAGAAATGGCCCAAAAGGTATTTTAGTTTTTCTGCTTTTGCCTTCAAATATCATGAGCGAAATTCCCCATATTGCTCCTAAAAAACTGCCTGAGAACGTTGTGAGCAGAACAGACTTCCATCCCATAAATGCCCCAAGCATTGCCATCATCTTGATATCACCGCCTCCCATGCCGCCTTTGCTGAGAACAGCGATAAGATAATATAATCCGAATCCTGTTACAGCTCCTATCAGTGATGCTTTATATCCCAAAGGAGACCATCTTGAAAAAGGATCAGGAAGAAGAAAAGACCCTAAGATTAAACCTAACACAACACCAGGCAGTGTTATAGAGTCAGGGATTATCTGATAATCCAGATCGATAAAAGTTATAACTATCAAAGAAGAAACAAGCGCGAAATAAGTAAGCAAGTGCAGCCCTATTCCAAATCTCCATAGAAGAAGACAGTAAAACAAGGCATTTAAAGCCTCGACAACAGGATATCTAAAAGATATTTTTTCCTTGCATGCTCTGCATTTTGAGCGAAGGAATAAATAACTTAGAATTGGAATATTATCCCAAGCCTTTATTGGTGTCTTGCATGAAGGACAATATGAAAAGGGCATTACAATTGATTCTTGCTTTGGAAGCCTGTAGATGCATACATTAAGAAAAGATCCGACAAGAGAACCAAAAATAAAAATAATTACATACATCGTGATCATAGTTTTTTGTTTATTCCTCTATTTTGCTGATCTCTGCTGTTTTTTGCTTTAGGTCCTCAATCTCTAAATCAAGTTTTTCAATTTCAGCAATTGTATCAATTACTATTTTGTCCTTAAAAATATTTTTTTCTCCGCTGTTTTTCAGTTCTAGTACTCGTTCACCTATTATCTTTGCTTTATCAGCTTTTGTTTTTTCTTTTTTTTCTCTGTCATTTAAAAGTCTAAAAATTGAAAATTCGATTTTTACCCTCTCTGCAATAAAAGACGATATACGTTTTATTTTAGCTGTACCTTCCTCAAAGTTATCTTTAATCCTTTTCCACATATTTCCTCCGCATCTTTTTAAAGGCCGATTATATTAACTTTGCAATGCTTCTATAATAAATCATCCTGTTTTAAATAGCTCTATTTTGCCTTCCCAGAAATGCTCGAGCCTGTTCTTTAAAACAGGATATGATTTAAGCTCTGCATCTTTATCAATTAAATCAAATGCCTCTTTTCTTGCGCTTTCAAGCAGTTTAACGTCTCTAATAATGTTTGCAAGCTTAAGATCAGGCATTCCTGCTTGCCTGGTTCCAAAAAATTCACCGGGGCCTCTTATATCTAGATCCTCTTCAGCAATTCTGAATCCATCTGTACTTTCTGCCATTATATCAAGTCTTCGTCTTGCATCTTCACTTATTGGTTCATATGCCAATAAAAAACAATATGACTGTTCATTGCCTCTTCCAACCCTGCCGCGGAGCTGATGAAGCTGTGCAAGTCCGAATCTTTCTGCGTGAATTATTAGCATCATCGAAGCATTAGGCACATCTACCCCTACTTCTATTACAGTTGTACTCACAAGTATATCAATATCTCCTTTTTTAAAAGATGCCATAACATTCTCTTTTTCCTGAGGCTTCATCCTCCCATGGATAAGGGTTACCTTCAGATTAGGAAACTTTTTTTCAATAGCCTCTTTGCCTATTATTGCTGATTTAAGATTTGATTTCTCGCTTTCTTCGATAATCGGATAAACAATATAAACCTGTCTCTTCTTGCATGTCTCTTCTGTTATGGCTTTGTAAACATTGTCTTTCTGTTTGTCATTAAAAAGCTTTGTTATAATTGGTTTTCTGTGAGGAGGGAGTTCATCAATAACAGAAAAATCAAGGTCGCCGTAAAGTGTCATCGAAAGTGTTCTTGGGATTGGAGTTGCTGTCATGACAAGCATATCAGGATTTACAGCCTTCTTTCTTAAAAGCGCCCTCTGCATAACACCAAACTTGTGCTGTTCATCAATTACTACAATTCCTAAATTCTTAAATTCAACACTTTCCTGGATAAGCGAATGTGTCCCAATCACGATATTAATCTTTCCTGATGCTATTTCGTCCAAAGGCTTCTTTTTTATGCTGCTCGTAAGAAGACATACTGAAAGTCCCATATCCTCGAGAAGCCTGTGTAAATTTATATAATGCTGTTCGGCAAGTATTTCTGTTGGAGCCATGAGCGCAGTCTGATAACCGCATTCTATTGCTGTAAGCATTGCCATAACAGCTATTACTGTTTTTCCGCATCCAACATCTCCCTGAATCAGCCTGTTCATTGGATGTGGTTTTTTCATGTCCTCTGAAATTTCCTGAAAAACTTTTTTCTGGGCAGAGGTCAGTTTAAATGGCAATGCCTCAGTGAGTTTTCTAAGTAGAATCCCTTCCGGCTGAAAAGCTATTCCTTTTTCCAAAACCTTTCCTTTTTTCATAACTGAAAGCCCAAGTTCAAACATAAAGAGCTCATCAAAATAAAACCTCTTTTGATAAATGCTTATCCCTCTGTTTAATATATTGATATCAGCATCGTTATCAGGAAAATGGGATTGAACAATGCTTTGTTTTAAAGGAAGGAGAGCAGCTCTTTGCAGTATTTCATAAGGGATATTATCTTGTGCATCGCCGGCAAATTCATTAACTACATTGAACATTATTGTTCTTAGCTGTTTTATGCTTAAACCTGCAGTTGTTCTGTAGATTGGGACAATCCTTGCTGTGTGTATAAGACTGTCTGTTTCTGACAATGTTTCTTCGGTCAGATATTCATATTCCGGATTCTCAATTTCTAATCCAACACCCCAATAAGGATTCCTCTTTACAATTCCGCTTAGAATTACTTCCTGCCCGACTTTAAAATTTTTCTGCATGAACGGCTGGTTGAACCATTTGCCTTTAACTAGGCCGCTTCCGTCAGTTACTATAAGCTCGAAAATCTTCAGATTGCCTCTTCGCGGCACTTTTATCACATCAGCAGATATAATTTTTCCAACTATTGTTTCGAGGCTGCCATAGGTAAGATTACTTATCTTTTTAATATTTTTTCTGTCTTCGTACCTGTATGGCAGATAATAAAGAGCATCTTCTGCAGTCTTTATCCCAAGGCTGTAAAGAAGCTTAGCCCTTTTAGGACCAACCCCTTTTACATATTGAATTGAAAATTCTGAAAGGTTTTTACCCATCCTCAGATGGTCAACAGCTCATAAAACTAAATTTTATATTTCTTCCGTCTTATCTTCTTCCTTGTCAGGTTCCTTGTTCATATTCTCTTCAAGCGCTTTGTCAGCTTCTTCCAGCTTGATCTTTGCATATTCTGTATCGCTTATTATATCGATGTCCCAGCCAGTAAGCTTCATTGCAAGTCTTACGTTCTGGCCTCTCTTCCCGATAGCAAGGGATAACTGCTGATCATTCACAACAACCATAGCAGTCTTTCCCTCTTCATTTATGCCTATCCTCTCAACGCTTGAAGGACTCAGGGCACGCGCAATAAGCATGCGTACATCATCAGTCCATGGGATAATGTCTATTCTTTCACCTTTGAGCTCACGGACAATAGCCTGCACTCTTGTGCCTTTCATTCCAACACATGCGCCAACAGGATCTATCGAGGTGTCCTTTGAAAAAACCGCAATTTTAGTTCTCTCTCCAGGTTCACGCACAATGTCTTTTATAACCACAAGCCCCTCTGATATTTCAGGAACCTCCATCTTGAATAATCCTGCAACAAACTGCGGGGTTGCCCTTGAGACCAGTATCATAGGCCCTTTTGCTGTAACCTTAACATCCGCTATGTATGCCTTAACCAAGTCGCCTCTTCTTAAATTCTCGCCTGTAAGCGCCTCGCTCTGAGGCAGCATTGCTTCTGTTTTTCCGATATTAAGGAAATATATATTTCTTTCTTTTCTAATCACAGTGCCGGTAACAATCTGACCGACTTTATCCTTGAACTCGTTAAAAATTACATCTCTCTCTGCCTCGCGCACTTTCTGAAAAATAACCTGTTTTGCTGTTTGTGCAGCAATTCTGCCGAAATCGTGTACATCCAGCATAATCTCTACATCGTCGCCAACTTTATTGTCTGGCGCAATCTTTTTGGCATCTTTTTTTGATATTTCAAGGTCTTTGTCAACAACCGCATCAACAATCTTCTTTGTTTCAAAAATTGCTATATTGCAAGTCCCGGGATCTATTCTGAGATTTACATTTGCCCTGCCGCCATGTTTTTTTCGGGCGGCAGAAAGCAATGCTGATTCAAGAGCATTTATAAGGATTTCTCGTCCAATGCCCTTTTCTCTGCTTATCTGATCAATTACATGACATAGTTCTTTTGTCATTTTATCTCAATCTCCAGTCGTGCCTTTGATATATTGTTAAGCGGGATAGTTATGGTTTTATTTTCTAAAGCCATAACTACATAATCAGCTTCAATCCCGACAATTTTCCCTAAAAAGGATTTCTGATTATCTATGCCTTCCTTATCCTTAATATTCATTCTCACAAGTTTTCCTATAACCCTCTCAAAATCTCTTGCTGTAACCAATGGTCTGTCAAGCCCCGGTGACGAAACCTCAATATTATAAGAACTTTGAATAATATTGTTTTCTTCTATAAGCAGGGCAACTTTCCTGCTGAATTCTGCACATTCATCGAGTGTTACGCCATCTTTTTTGTCAATCACGATTTTTAGGCGAAATCTATTTTTTCCGCCTGAAACTTTAACTTCAAATACTTCAGTACGCTGCTCCTCTGAAACAGCTTCTGCAAACTTTAGCAGTTTCTCTTCTATATATTCAGCTTCAGTATGCATTTTCCTCAATAAAACAAAAGAGTGGGAAAACCCACTCTTCCAGTTTAAACATAATTTTAAGAGTAAATATAATATATCAGTTTTTGGATAAAAATGCAATTTCAGGGATGGTTATTTTCTAACCACCCCTGAAATATTAAAGACAAGCTTATTTCTTTGCTGGTGCTACTGGAGCTGCTGGTGCCTTCTCTGGTGCTGCTGGAGCCTTCTCTGGAGCTGCTGGTGCTGCTACTGGTGCTTCTGGTGCCTTTGGCTGCTCAGCCTTTTTGCAACCTGATACTACAAGTGCAAATGCTACGATAAGCACTAGTGAAAGTATTATTGCCATTGTTTTCTTCATTCAATTCACCTCCTTTGATTTTAGTGTAAAAACTGATTGATATTATTAGCACAAGCATCAAATATTGTCAAGATTTTATGCATCCGCTATAATTAGGCATCAGTTAGCTTATATGTCTATGAAAAACCTTAAGAAAACAAAGCTTATCATCTTTGATCTCGACGGCACTCTTGCTGATTCAAGCATGGATATTACAAATGCTCTAAATTTCTCCTTAGAGCATTTTAATTATAAACCCCTAACCAAAGATGATGTCGTAAAGCTGGTTGGCGATGGACTGACAAGGTTAGTTGAAAAAATATTGGGAGATAAAAATGCCGTATTAAAAAAAGATGTTCTTGACAGGTTTTTAAACTACTATTCGAAGCACCTTTCTGATAATACAAAGCTTTATCCGGGAATAATAACAATCCTGGAACAACTTGATTCCTACAAAAAGGCAGTCATATCAAACAAAATGGAATTTCTTTCAAAAAGACTTCTCGAGCAGCTTAATATTATCCATTTTTTCGATATAGTAATAGGCAGTGACAGTGTATCAGAAAAGAAGCCTTCTCCATTACCAATAAAAAAAGTGCTCGAGACTCTGGATGTCAAGCCTGATGAGGCGGTAATTGTAGGAGACAGCGACATTGATATTCAAGCAGGGAAAAGAGCCGGGATAAAAACTATTGCAGTGACATATGGATATAGAAGCAGGAATTTATTAAAAAACGCTGATTTTATTATTGATGATATCAGAGAGTTATCAAAACTATTAGAACACTAAAAATAACATATTGATTTAAAAACATGGAACTGACACTTGACACAATAGCAAATATCAAACTTTATCAACATAAAAAAGGTTATAGGTTTTCTGTTGATGCACTTATCCTATACTCATTTGTAAATTTATTACGGTCTGAAAAAATTGTTGACCTAGGGGCTGGGTCAGGAATTATAGGAATATTATTGGCAAAAAAATTCCTCAATTCTGAAATAACACTTATAGAGCTGCAAGAAAAACTTTCAAAGCTTGCACAGAAAAACATTAAACTAAACGAGCTTGATAAAAGAGTTGAGATTTTAAACTTTGATATTAAAAAAATTTCATCATCTAGTTCTGAACATGATGACAATATGTTAGTTAATGCCAATTCTTATGACCTTGTCGTATCAAATCCGCCTTTCAGGCGAACCCAAACAGGATTCATAAGCCCTGTTGATGAAAAGGCTGTTGCAAGGCATGAACTGATGTTGAAAATAGATGATCTTGCTGATGCTGCCCGTTATCTCCTGAAAAATAAAGGCAGATTTTGCATTATATATCATCCGTCTCGATTACTTGAGCTCATAGATATTCTAAGGAAAAAACAGCTTGAACCAAAAAGACTTTGTCTTGTTTACTCAAATCAGGAAAGTGAAGCCAAGATGGTTCTTGTTGAGGCAGTAAAAAATGGACGCCCTGAAATAAAAATAGAAAAACCTCTTTATCTTTATAAAAAAAATGGAGAGTATACAGAACAGATGCAAAAACTATATAAAACAGGAAACTGTGAATAGAAACTTACTTTCCGTCTTTTTCTTTAGTGGAAGTACGGTGCAGTCTTTTGAAAATATATTCCAGTTTTTGCCTATAAACCATTGCCAGAAAGATAAGAATAATTGCGATCCCTATAAGGATCGAAAAACTGTAATATTCTTTACGCTGAATGTAATCCCCTCCTAGTGTGAGTAGAACTGTTCCTGCAAACCTCCCCACTGTGCTTATGATTAAAAATTCTTTTGCAGTAAGGTGTCCAAGGCCAAGGATATAGCAGAGAGAATCTTTAGGAAAACCAGGGATCAAGAAAAGCAGGAAAACAAGAAAAGCTCCTTTATGATGCAATAGATAATCATACTTCTCCATAGTCTCTTTTTTTACAAATTTTTCTATAAATGGATGCCCGAAATATCGAGTAAGGGAAAAGGCCACAAATGAACCTATGGTCAGACCGATTGTAGAAAACAATATGCCGCCTAATATCCCATATGCATAACCGCCGATAAAACCTGTCACCTCTCCTGGAATAGGAGCAGCAATAACCTGTATAGATTGTAGTGCGATGAAACCAAGAAATGAAAATGGACCGAGAGAATTAAGAAATTCAGCTATGCGTTCTCTGCTGAGAAAAAACGCAACTAGACCTGATTTATAAAGTATAAATATTGACCCTGCAACAATTAATACAAGCAGGGCCATTTTGAACCAAGTTCTATTTTTAAAAGTTGTTATTATCCAACTCCTTTTCGTTGTGAATCTCTGACAAAACACAGTCCTGTCTCACAGAGTCGTACCGACTTTATTTCCCCATCTTATCAATAAATGGTTTTATTAAATCTATCGGCACAGGGAATATTATAGTAGAGTTTTTTTCTGTTGCAATCTCAGTCAGTGTCTGGAGAAATCTAAGCTGCAGAGCTCCGCTTTCAGTTGCAATAATCTTTGCTGCATCTGCAAGTCTCTGCGATGCCTGAAATTCTCCCTCTGCGTGTATGACCTTTGCCCTTCTTTCACGCTCAGCCTCTGCCTGTTTTGCAATCGCCCTTTGCATCTCTACAGGAAGGTCAACATTCTTTACTTCAACTGCAGTAACCTTTACCCCCCAAGGCTCTGTCTGCTGGTCTATCACCTTCTGAAGTTCAGCATTGATGTCCTCTCTTTTTGCCAAGAGGTCATCAAGCTGGCTCTGGCCGAGAATACTTCTTAAGCTGGTCTGCGCCATCTGTGAGGTTGCATAATAAAAGTCCTCCACAGCTGTTATCGCCCTTATAGGGTCTATGACTCTGAAATATACAACGGCATTAACCTTCACCGAGATGTTATCCCTCGTAATTACATCCTGCGCAGGGACATCAAAGGCAATGGTCCTGAGACTCACCCTTACAAGCTTATCGATTACAGGAAAAATAAGGACAAGACCCGGCCCTTTAACAGGGATGATCCTTCCAAGCCTGAATACAACGCCTCTTTCATATTCCCTCAGAACTTTGATTGCACTTGAAAGAAAATAAATTATAAAAAATAACGCGAAAATCGTTCCCAAACCTAAAGAACCCATGTTTTCCTCCTGTTTAAATTAAGATTTCCTTACTTTTAATTTTAAACCTGATACATTCTCAACAATTACTTTTTCGCCTTTTAGTATGTCTGGATCAGAATGTGCTGACCAGATTTCTCCATTTACCAATACCATGCCTCCGCTTTTTGTTATATCTGTATTGGCAATGCCTTCTAAGCCGATAAGACCCTCAGCTCCTGTAATAGGTCTTATCCTGTATGCCTTGTATGCAAGTCGAAACACCATTATAAAGAAAAATGCTGTTACAAGCACTGCTGGCAGGACAAGGAGAATCGAGAGCCTCATAAAAGGTTCAGGAGAATCAAAAAGCATTAGAGAACCGAAGATCATCGACACTATTCCTCCAATAGTAAGCGCTCCATGAGAAACTATCTTAACCTCAAGAACAAAGAGTATTATGGCCAAAACAATAAGCAGTAATCCGGCATAATTAACAGGCAGCATCTGGAATGCGTAAAAAGCAAGTATCAGACATATACCGCCAACAACACCAGGAAAGACTGCACCCGGACTTGTAAGCTCAAAAAACAGACCGTAAAATCCTAAAAGCATGAGAATGTATGCAACACTGGGATCAGTTATAACATTCAATATCCTATGCCTGAATCCCATTTCACCCTTCACAATTCCTGAGTTGGCAGTATGAAGTGTTTTATCTCCCATAATGGTTTTAACTTTTTTGCCGTCTATTTCAGAAAGCAGTGATTTTATATCCTTACTTACCAAATCAATGACATTTTCTTTCAAAGCCTCTTGTTCAGTTGCAGATATACTTTTTCTTACAGCATCTTCAGCCCACTTTGAATTTCTTCCTGTTCTTTCTGCAAGCGACTTTACATAAGCTGCAGCGTCATTCGTTGCTTTTTGAGCCATTGTCTTGTCCATTTTTTCACCAACTCCAACAGGATGCGCAGCGCCGATGTTAGTTCCAGGAGACATTGCCGCTACATGTGCTGCAAGAGTTATGAATACTCCTGCTGAAGCAGCTCTTGCTCCGCTTGGAGAAACATAGACAACAACAGGGACTTCACTTGCAATAATGTCTTTAACGATCGTCCGCATTGATGTATCAAGGCCGCCAGGTGTGTCGAGCTGGATTATAAGAGCTTGATATTTTTGTTTGTTAGCCTCTTTTATACTCTTGCTTATATATTCAGCTGATGAAGGGTTAACTACTCCGTTGACAGTAATGACCATAACATAATTTTTAGGCGTTTCAGAAAAAACAAAAAAAGGCAGAAATAAAACCAAGAAAAAAACTATGCTGATTAGTTTACTGATGTTTTTTAACATGATAAAATTATAGCATAAAGCTTTGCGATATATTCATGAAACTGATAACTGAAAAGACTATTCAAAACCGTACATTAAGAATCGTTCAAGGTGATATTACAGAACGAAAAGTCGATGCTATTGTCAATGCGGCTAACTCTTATCTTCAACACGGAGGCGGCGTTGCAGGAGCAATAGTCAGAGAAGGCGGAGCAGTAATTCAGGAAGAAAGCGACAAGATCGGCTATACGCCTGTAGGCACATCAGTGATAACAAATGCAGGCAGACTCCATGCAAAATTTGTCATACATACAGTTGGACCAATTATAGGCGAAGGCAATGAAGACAACAAACTGGGGAATGCTGTGCTTAGTGCGCTTAAACTTGCATCTGAAAACAACCTTAAAAGCATCTCTATGCCTGCAATAAGCTCAGGCATATTCGGGTTTCCAAAGGACAGATGTGCAAAAATATTGGTCAGAGAATCTGCAAATTATTTTAAAGATAACCCTAAAACTTCGCTGGAGGTTATTGAATTCTGCGTCTTTGATGAAAGAACAATGGAATTTTTTAAAAAAGAGCTTGAGAGTTTAGATTAAAAATCCGAGTATTTTTTATGGTTCAAGTAAAAATTATCCCCGTTAAAATTCTTTGAATACACCCAACGAAAAACCATATTTTTTATAACCGTCCTGAAGCTTGAAAAAACTTACATCACCCATTACACCATAATCCTTGCCTATCCAAGTTTTATTTCTTAATCCTACTCTTAAGGCATTTTGATCAACCTTTTCCGGGCTTTCTAAATTGGTTGCATTATAAGCCTGATTGCCAAACGAAACGTCAAGATATGTCCACTGCCATTTCTCCCTTCCATACCCCGCACTTATCAGATGAGAATAAGAAATAACATTTCCAGGGCTGCTGTCGTTTCTGAAAATTCTGTATTCCCATACCCAATCTTCAGGGTAGTATAATGCAACTCCTGTTGATAAGATTAGGTCTCTATGATCGCCGAAATACTGCAAATAGCTTATGCCTGCTATCCATACAATATTTTTTTCAGGACCTAATTTGAAATTAAAATCATGGTCTATTCTGAATTTCGGCAGATATTCTGAATTAGTTCCAGCAGAAACTGCAGAATAGGTATAAAGTCTTTCAAGCCAGTCTTTATAAGCGCCGACGGTTCCCGTAAATCCGTTTCCTTCTTTTCTCCAGAAAGTTCCTCCCTGAATAAAATATGTCAGGTCACTAGAAGGCGTTCTGTAAAATGCAAGGGAAAGCCCTTTCCACTCTCCATAAGTTTCATTAGGGTTCAGATATTCATAAGAAAAAACTGCTTCTATTCGGTTTTTCTTTTCCTGATCTGCATCTTCCGCATGAATAATACATGGGAAAAACACAAAAAATACAGCGGCTAAAACAATTGTTTTTTTCAGTTCATTCTTTAAATTCATCTACTTTTCCTTTTACATTTAGTATCTGTTCCGATGAGGCAGGGTAATTTTTTATAAAACTTTTCACTTCATCCAGCAGGAGAAAATCCAGAATCCTTTTCGAAGCCTTTCCGTCTCCAAATGGATTAGATTTCTTCGAAATATTACTATAAAATTCTTTATCTTCATATAAAGAAGTAAATATATTCACTGTTTTGTCTATATTGCATGCTGTAAGAAAACCTATGCCTTTTTCAACAACTTCTTGTCTTTCTGTTGATTCTCTCAGAATTATCAAAGGCCTATGAAATGTAGGCGCTTCTTCCTGTATGCCTCCTGAATCAGTCATTATTATATGAGAATTTTCCATTAAATAAATCAAAGTTTGATATGAAAATGATTCAGACAATATTATATTATCTGAATTTCCTGAGATTTCATCCAACACTATCTTTCTTATATCAGGGTTTTTATGAAGAGACCACAAGAAAAATGCATCTTTATACTTGTCCGCAAGCTGTTTCACTGCCCTGCATATATTTCTCAGCGGTTCTCCAATGTTTTCTCTTCTATGTGATGTAATCAGTATTAGTTTTTTAGAATGGATTTTCTTTTCTATTCCTTGATTAGTCTTTGCAAGCTCTTCAAAAACCGTCTTTTCATTAATATTTTTCTTTGTATAAAGCAAAGAATCAACCACAGTATTCCCTGAAATAAATATTTTGTCTTTTTTTATGCCTTCTGCAATTAGGTTCTCAGCTGATCTTTTTGTAGGAACAAAATGAAAACATGCAAGGCGCGACACCAAAAGCCGCAGCATCTCTTCAGGAAATGGAGAAAAATTATTGAAAGTTCTTAATCCTGCCTCAACATGCAAAACAGGTTTTTTAAACATAAAGCCCAGAAAAGCTCCTGAATAAGTACTCAGGGTATCTCCCTGAACAATCAAAAGGTCAGGATTTTCCTTATCGATTATACGCTTCATTTTTAAAATAATTTTCTCGTAAACTACCATGAGATCCGGTTTTTTTGGCATACAAGCAAGGTTATAATCCAGTTTTATCCCAAAAAAATTAATTGCCTGATTGGTTAGTTCCAGATGCTGGCCTGAGGACAGAATCTTTACATCAAACTTATCCTTCAGCAGATGAATCACAGATGAAAGTTTTATAGCCTCAGGTCTGGTGCCAAACACAACTAGAATTTTCATTTACTGCTCATTTTCCTCTCTGTAAGCTCGAAAATCAACCTCTGCTCAGAAGAGAAAAGATTCATTTTATTCGAATATTTATCTTTAAACTTTTTCCACATAATTTGCTTTAACTCCTTATTCTCATCCATTAAGTCATAAAGTATCGGGAATATCTGTGACAAAGCATCAGGGTAAAACTTATTATTGTCAGGCACAAAAACCTTCTTGCCTTCTATTGCCCAATAAAAATATTCTTTATCTTCTTTGTATAGATACGACAAAATGCCGTCCTTAATATTCTGTTCGAGTTCGACATAATACGCATTTACACCCCAGCCTATTTCTTTAGACAATTTATTAAATGCTCTTATGCCTGCGTATGCTTCACAATTATCCATCAAATATTTAGTATTTTTACCTGGTAAAGCACGTGTAAGACCATCTTCATCCTGGAGATGAGCTATAACATATGCTATATCTTCAAGTTTTTGTTTGTTCTTAAAAATTATTTCTTTATCCTTAGTCTTTGTAAAATATTCGTAAACCAGAAAAAGAAATGTCCCTGCATAACCATCAGCCGAGTCGTATGATTCTAATGCCCTTTCCCAACCCTTGCAGTATATTTTGTAATCATACATTGTGCCTGTAAGATCAAATTTATCTGAATAATTCGTGTGATTTAAATACCAGGAGATATAATCTCCAATCATCCTGGGTTCTGTGCCTTTTTGAAGAAGGTATATTGACTCGATATTGGCTATATAAGGATTAATATAATTCACATCTTTTTCATCAGGGACAAAATGCCTTGATATTTTTAATGCAGGATGGTTCTTGCAAATATCAATGTCAGCATAAGCTGCAGAAAGCAAATAGAGACTAAATGCCGTCAAAATAAAAAGTTTCTTCATTTTTTTTGTCCTTGACCACTAAATAATAGTAATCTTTATCCTCCTGAATTAATGCTTTTTCTGTTACAGGTTTCTTATAAAGATTTTTAGGAACAGCCAACGTTATTCCTTCAAGATTCTCTTTGTTATACAGATGCGCCGCGAGTCTACCATCCTTTTGTTCAAATATAAATTTTGTATTTAAAAATCTTTTTATAAAGTACGTGAAATAACTCATTGATTTAACCTGAAGTTTATTTTCTTTGTAAAGTTTTTCGATATAATCAATAAAATATTTTGTCCCTTTTTTGTAATCTTCGATATTGTATGGATGCGAATAAACCAGCCTGATGTTTCTGTTTGCGACAATATAATCAACAGTTTCTTTAAACCATTTTTTAATCTCATTTTCAGATTTACCGGCTTTCTTCATCTCATAAAGCGAAGCGTATTTTCCAAAAGGCATGACAGGAAAAGCAAAGACTTTGTCGGAAACCATTTTGTTTGCTATGAATGATCTGTTCGGATGTGAGCCAGTATCTCCTGTAGAGTAGTATGAGATAACGCCAAGTTTATCCAATATTTCGGTTGTTACAGGCTGGGGATGAACACCGTTTGGCGCAGAGTATTCTATGACTTTTTGTTTTGTTACACTCTCAAGACAGTCATTGTTCTTTTTTATGTATTTCGTTATTTCATCCTTTTTAAAGATTCCTTTTTCAATATTATCTGCAAACCAATTGTGCCCCCATCCGCCGTGAGATCCTACAAAACCAAAATCCTTTATCATTAGAATAAATGGCCTGCCTTTTCCGCATGCCTGGAACCCTATTCCGTCTCCGGGCTTATCTCTGAAATCACCCGCAGTTACATGCATAGAATAATCTATGCCTTTTCGGAAATATCCATTATCTATCATATACGGAAGCCATTCCCAATCATCATTAGAGTCAATATGCCAGTTTACGACAAGTCCTCCTTTTCCGTACGGAACATTAAGCAGATGAGGAATCCTTACAACTTTAAATAAAAATGTCCTTAAAATAGCTCTCATAGGGAGATCATCGGTGTTGCTCTTAAGGTGTCCCAATGGAAGATTCACATAAAGAACATTTCCTTTAGCAAAGGGCCTGATTGCAACAGCAGGATATCTTTTACCATCTTTTGAAACCACATAAGCAATCTCGTTGATTTTCTGGTCTTGTTTTATTTCATTTCTCGAAATTGGATATTCTAAGGCGCCGTAACCATAACTGCTCAACGTCAGGTCATTCTCCAGCTTGCCGCGTGGGATTTCTAAAAAATCAGCTTTTTGATAACTATCAAATTTAAGAAATCCTGTTGTGAATGCATCTTTTTTGAGCTGATTATATTGAATATAATTTATTCCTGCGATATCCGAAAAAACCGTATTATCTACAAAGTTTCCTTTTCGGCTTTTTGTGCCCGCATCATATATAATCGCTATACTTCCTCCGCTGGAAAGATATCCATTAATCCATGATGTCATTCCATGTGGAAGGATCTGGGCTGCTCCGTCAGGAAATATTATTACAGGCTTGGTTTTTGCTGTTTCTTCGGCTTTTAACATTATAAGGGAATAAGCGTTTATTTTTTCATAGGAAACACCTTCTTCTTCCAGAACGCTTGAGTATGCTTTCAAAATTGAATTATTGTCCGTTTTATAGGGGCTGTAAACCAAAAGAACCTTCATAGACAAATCTTTTGACAATTTCCAACGCTGATATATTGGCAGCGTACTATACAAAATAATACCAAGAGAAACTACAATTAAAACCATTGTCAAGATTCTTTTCATGTTATTAGCCCTGCTCCCTCAGTCATTATATATCCGTGTATGGTAACATCCTGACCTATCAGAACGCCTTTCTTCCCAATGACTGACTTCATCTTATTATTAGTTCCAATTTCTACATTATTTCTAATTTGTATATGCCCCTGAGAAAAAACATTTCCTTTGATTTGAGAACCTTCTAATATATCTATGCTTTTTTCAGAAAAAAGATTTCCTGAAATCTGAACATTCTTACCGATAATAATATTCCCGTATGCCTTTACGCTCTCTCTGAAAATACAATTGTCTTTAATTAAGAGATCCTGCTTGATGATAATGGTTTTTGCTGTTTCTGTGTTTTCAGGTATTACAGTGCACTTCTCATCATCAACCAAAATCGCATGCCTCTCTTTGTTCGAAACAGACATCCTGCCATTAGATTTTCTGAAAGTAATAACAGGAGAGCCCAAAATACGCTTGAATCTGCAGTTATCGGCAATCCTGAATTCTTTGGAACAGGAAGAGCTTATACCTAAATCACAGCCATTTTCTGCTGTTATTTTCCCCTCAGCATCAAGCCATCTTATTACATTCACATTTTCAGAAAGAGATATATCCCTGTCGCAAGCTATCGCCCTCACAATGCCATTTGCCCCTATCTCCACGCTATCAGCAACGTAAATCTCCTTGTCAAACTTTACGTTATCTTCGGATTCAAGCTTGCCAAGAAAATAAATAATAGTAGAAACTTCTGTGTTTCTTTTTATATTTTCTGAGCTGGATATTTTCACAACTTCATCTTTGGATAATCTTACATCTTTATTCCCTTCCTTAAGGTCTGACAGACTCTCTTTCAGGAGACTTTTAAATGCAGTTCCAAAATATCTTGGGTCTTTCGTATAATCCATTTTTATAAAAAGCGGATCCGAATCTTTTGGTCTGAGCATTTCTATTATCCCAGGGATAAAAGGTATCATAATAAGAATAAAGAATCCTATAAAAATCAGCATTATAGACATTAGACCTTAACCGTTCCGTTCCCGTATCTTTTAGTTTTCTGCCATACGGATCTTCTTTTCGTAAATAAGTCAATTATTGCATCGACAAAACCGAGAGATGTGTACCATATATTGAACAAAAAATTGAAAATAAAAAATGGCAGAAGGCGCACCCTGTAACTTGCGCCGTCAAGCACCGCACCAGTACCGATTTGATAAAATGTCGCAAAATTTCCAAATGTGTTATAAATACCAAGAAATAGAAAAACAATAAGGTTTGAAATAATATTCATTTCTCCCAAAAAAAACAGTATTGCCGCATTGATAAGTCCTGTAAGAAGAACAAATGGAACTGTATAGACAAACATCAATAAAGAACCGTCAAATTTTTCTCTGAAAGACAGACACTTTGATTTAAGTAATGGAATTAGATATTTAAACATTACCTGCGAATGTCCTCTTGACCATCTCCTTATCTGTCTTGCCCTTACACGCCATTCTTCAGGTGATTCTTCGTAACATTCGACTCTGTTCGCATAAACCACCTTCCATCCATTAATAAACAATTTAAATGTGAGTTCTGTATCTTCTGTCAACACATTTGGGTCAAAACTGCCGAGTTCAATTATAAGATCTTTTCTGAACCCTCCGACAGTGCCTCCATACTGAGGGATTAATTTAAGATTATATCTTGCCTGCTGATCAACCTGATAACCTCCTGTTCTTTCCAAATCCAGACATCTTGTCAGAAAATTTTTTCCTGTGTTTATTGGGATAACACGTCCCATAACTGCTCCGACTTCAGGGTCGCTGAATGAAACAGCTATGTCTCGTATAATTCCCTTCGGAGGCAGATAGTCGGCATCAAATATTACAACTATCTCTCCCTTAGCCTCTTTCAACACATCATTCAATGCTGATGGTTTTCCGCGGTCACCTGTATTCCTGTGAAAAGGTTTTATCGTTGAATATTTTTCAGCATATTTATCAAGGATTACCGAAGTCTGATCTGTTGAATGGTCATTTATTGGTATTATTTCAAGCTTCCCGCTTGGATAAACATTTCCGTCCAGAGGAACTATCTCGAGCTTTTCCTTTGGATAATTGACGGTTACAAGCCTATCCAGAATATTTGAAGCCATTTTTTCTTCATTGTGCATTGGAACCAGAACAGAAACCGAGGGGAGCTCTGAATCTATTATGTCCTGATAATAAATCCTCTGTTCTCCAAACATCCTGTTTAAAATAAAAATGTAATGCCTTACAGCATAAATCATCATTATAAAAGCCACAAATATAAAATAGGCTTTCAGGACTAAGACAACCATTTCCATATTCTGAGGTCCTTTCCTATTTTTTTAGCATAATTGCTTATATACAAAGAATACATTCCTACGATATATACAAAGTCCATAAACGGTCCGAAGGCAAAGAAAAGAAGAGGCATAAAGATCAGAGAAAAATCTGCGAGAACATAAATAAATGCTACATATCTTATTAGCCCGAGTATCATTGAATAGATGATTGTCAGAACAACTAACCCTACCTTCGAAAATATTCTAGACGGCAGAGATGAAAGCGCCATGCCCATTATAATCGGGATAAAAATCCATATATTTACTTCAGTCTTTATATATAACTCAGTAAATGCCTCAATGTTATAAGGGAACTGGTCGTAAAAAAATATAAAAAATATCGAAGAAATAAGATTTACTATTGAAGAATATACTATCCATATAACAACAGGAGCTGGAAGTTTTGTTTTTATTATCAAAAAGATACTTAACAACGAAAATAAAAAAAGTGCAGGAGGAAGCAGAGGCTCCGGATATTTCTCAGGCATACTAAGAATATAGATATCCTTAACAAAAGACTTTTCGATTATGTTTATTAAATCTGAAGGAAAATAATCTGAGAGAATGTTTTTTGCAAAATCATTTATAAAAAATGTCACGGAAGGAGTAATGAAATATATTGAAGCAGACAGTACTAGCATTAAAACAACGAAGAGTAAAAAATGCTGTTTTGTATTCGATAACTGTATATGCGCTCTGTGATAAAATATCACAGATTTTTCAGAAGATTTAACTATTTTACACCTCCGTAATAGAGAGAGTTTCACCTCCGTTTTACTGGGTCAGGCGACCTGAATTGAGAGAATACTAGCATATAGAATCACTCAATAACAAGTTAAAAAATAATAGTATAATAGAAAAATTGCAAAGGAGGTTTTATGATTGAACAATGGATTAAAGAAGTGAAACAGAGAGCCAACCCTGAAGAATTGGGAATGATTTTGATACACAATGGGCTTGTCAGGGCAACATCCAAAGAGGGCAGAAAAATAAAAGGGATGGATCTATCATATGACAAAACAAAGCTTGAAACCTTGGTATCAGGATACAATCGCAAGGAAGGTGTAATCGCAATAAGAGCATGGATTAATGAAGGCAGGCTGAATATTGGAGATGACATTATGTATGTACTTGTCGCAGGCCATTTCAGAAAAAATGTTTTACCTGTTTTTGAAGCGCTCATTTCAGGTATTAAGAAAGATGTTGTAACAGAAGATGAATTTTAAAGATTTCCTATTGCAAACCTTTTTTTTTCCTGCTACACTTTTGCAGAATAAGCAGTTCTATAACATTTTTTTAAAAAGGGGGACAGGTAATGGAGAGTGGGAAAAACATTATTGAAAACTTACTTTCAACAGCAGTAAAGGTCATCACAAATCCCTGGGGCTTTTACAGGGAAATGCCGAAAACCGGCGGATTTCAAGACCCAATAATCTTTTTCATAGTAATGGTTGTAATTGCAATGGTAATAGGCTTTATCGGCGCATTACTGCACATTGGCGGAGCGCCGATTGGAGTAATGGCCGGCACTGCAGGAGCGCTGATCGGGATAATCATCGGCCCTATCGTAGGCTTGGTATTCAGTTTTGTTGCAGCTGCAATTCTTTTCGTAATATGGAAAATAATGGGTTCGCAGGAAAACTATGAAGTTGCTTATCGCTGTGCAGCGTACAGCAGCGGAATAGTCCCAATCACAACAATTCTCGGTTTTATCCCTTATATTGGTTCTTTACTGGCTTTAATCTGGGGATTTTATTTATTGATAGTAGCGTCAATCGAAACACATAAGATAAAGTCTAATGTTGCATGGCTGGTATGGGGAATAATTGCTGCGATATTCATAATAGTTTCACTTTCAGCGCAGATCGCTGCAAGAAAGTTTGCATCTGACTGGCCAACAAAAGCTAAAGAGATGGAAAAAGCATCTAAAGAAATGGAAGAGGCAGTAAAGAAAATGCAGGAAGAACTGGCTAAGCAAAAAGAAAAATAAATAACAACTCTTGAAGCTGCCCTGCGCTGACGCAAGGGCAGCTTTTTTATCAGTTAACCGCTTTTTTGTCAATGGCAAAAATATCTACGGCTGCGATAAAACAGTAAATATCTATGTTTCTTTCTGATTAGTATGATTAGCTGAAGCAGGCAGATATAAGTGAAAGGTTGATCCTGCGCCATATTTTGATTCAAAGGTAATCAATCCACCATGGTTTTTTATAATAGAGTAGCAGACGGCAAGACCAAGACCCATGCCTTTCTGGCTTCCCATTTCTTTTGTCGTAAAATACGGGTCGAAAATCCTTGAAAGATTTTTTTCTGGTATGCCGACTCCGCTGTCACTTATTGATATCTTTACATATTTTCCTGGTTCAAGCGTAAGATTGTCATTTGGATGAACAATCAAATTGTCTACGGATATCTTAAGATTACCGCCCTGAGGCATTGCTTCTTTGGCATTTATTAAAAGATTATTTACAACCTGTCGCATCTGCCCTTCGTCTATCTCAACAAGATAAGGTTCCTGGCTTAAATAAAACTCAGTTTTTATATTTGTATTTTTAAGCAAAGAATCTGCGGCTTCCTTGATAAGCGTTAATATAGATGATATTTTCTTGAAAGGTTCTCCTCCTTTTGAAAATGTGATAAGTTTGTAGCTCAGCTCTTTTGCCTGCTCGCATGCTTTTTCTGCTGTTTCAAGAAGCTCAGATGTATTTTTATCTGATTTTATACGCATCCTTGCTAAAGATATCCCGCCGATGATAACAGTCAGAAGATTATTAAAATCATGGGCTATCCCTCCGGCGAGGATGCCTATTGATTCGAGTTTTTTTGTTTTAAGCCTCTCTTCCTCAGCTTGTTTTTTATCTGTAATGTCATAACAGGAGCCTATATATCCAGCGAACTTATTGTCAAGATCATAAAAAGGTCTTCCAAAATCAACTATCCACCGATATTCCCTGTCATAACGCCTTAGTCTATACTCCATCTCAAAAGGTTCTCTTTTATTAAACGCATCAAGGTATGTCTTTACACATCTGTCAATATCTTCACGATGAACACCTTCAGCCCATCCATCTCCCATCTCTTGTTCAACAGTCCTGCCTGTGAAGTCAAGCCATGTCTTATTGAAATAATCGCATTTTGCATCTGTGCCAGAACGCCAGATCAGAGCAGGAAATGTCTCGAGCAGAGTTAGATAGAAATCCCTTGCCTTTAAAATTCTCTCACTTATTCTTTTATGCTCTAAAAGCTTCCACATGTCATGCATAAATAACGAAAACTGGCGCACATCCGCTTCGTCATAAGGTTCTTCTTTATTCCCTACTCCTGCAACTGCTATTATTTTATCGCCGTCGAATATCGGGATGCTCATATGCCTTGTTATATGCACATGCCCCTGAGGATATCCTTTCTTGTCTTTATTATTTTGATAGTCATTATGAATAACAGGGATCTTCTGTCTTATGCAGTCAGCCCAAATCCCGGCTTCATTTAAAGGATAATGTTTTATTTTTTCAGCAGTGCATATCTTAGCAACTTCTTTTGACCATAAAAAAAGTTCAAGGCTTATATGATCTTCATTAAAAAAATACAGATATCCTATCTTGCTCCTTGTTAGGTTGACTCCCTGTTCCAAAGCAAATTCTGTAATTTTTGCCTCTGACTCGCCTGACATTTGACTGAGTTTATACAATGCATTAAGCCTGGCCTCATCTAAAGCTATTGCATTTTTTGACCATTCAGTCTCAGCTGCATGACGTTCAAGTGTAAGCATATATGCAACGAGCATCATTGTGAATATGAGTCCAGCAGATAAAACTGCCCAGGAATACCATGTGTTCTGGGCAGATAAATATTTTTCACTCGGATAAATCTTTATAATCCATTGGCGGCCTGCAATATCAAACAAAGTCTTCGATGCAAATATCACACTTTTTGGCTTTTGTTCATTTGTATTTGTATACAAAAGTTCTTCATCTGTCTTTGAACTTAAATCATAAAGGTATATTCCAAAATCCTGATAATTAAGATTTTTTAAGCTAGATTCTACAATATCACCAACTCTGAACACACCAAGTGCAAAACCTGCAAGGTTTTTCCTACGTTTACTAAGAGTATTGTGAGAACCGCCATTAAAGTAAATAGGCTGAAAAATCAGAATACCATATTGCTGGCTTGTTTCTTGTATTAATTTAATTCTTGCCGTTCCAGCCATTTTCCCTAAATCACGAGCCTTTTCCAATGCCTCCAGACTTATGGGATTTGATGCTACGTCAAATCCAAGCGCAGATTCATTGCCTTTTAAAGGTTCAATAAAATACACAGGAAAATATTCTTTGCGTTTTGCTGCTGTTATCAGTTTGTTTTGAGAATTGAGTTCTTTAAATTTGAATTTTACAAATCCGTCCTTGACAGCAGCCTGCTCATAAATATTTCGTTTTGACTCTGGAACAAATGGTAACCATTCCACTGCCTGAATTCCTGAATATTGAGCTAATATCTTCGCTAAAAAAACCTGAAATTCATGACGACTAACCTGCTTTGAAGCAGTATAAAAAGCATTAACAGAATTTAAAACTTCCAGATTTTCATCAATGTTTTTTCGCAATGTAGCTGACAGAATGCCTGCATGTTTATCGAAACTGTCTCTGGAGCTTTTTTGTTCTAATTTGTGCGCAATAACTGCCATTGTAATTGAGAAAATAACACCTGTAAAAAATGCCAGAACAACAGGATAATATCTTTGATTAAATAAATGACCTCTTGAAAAAATAATTAATTGGCTTGTTCTGAACTTAACATGAGATATATCAGACATAATCATTCCTGCACCTGAGACAACAAATGCGACCGCTGTTGGCAGCGCTACAGGGACAATGCCTCCGCTGTAAAGAAGCGGCCTTCCTGTCATATATCCGGAAACAATTATCAAACCAATAGAAACAACTATTAATGATAATCCTGCAGAAAGGTACTTTGTATCTAACCATTTGAAAGAACGTGTTGTAAGAGCAAGCAGTGAAAACCCGCTAAGCAGAAAACCCAGAGAAGTTATGGGAGACATATGGCCTATTGAGATGTCTTTAAGAGTATCCTGTGCCCTTACAAGAAAGGTATCTATGCCTATATCAGCGTTTACAATAAGTTGAAGAAGCGTCAGAAAACTGTAAAAAATAACTGTAATTGCAGCAACCCTGGCAAACTTACGGGAAAAATCTGAAAAGCTATGAATATAAGTTAGAAATGAAAGACTGATTAATGCAAAAAATAAAGCAGTAGTAAAAGCCATTGGAATATATTTCGAGCTGTAACTCGCGACAATCAGTCTGCCGGAAATCCAGCCAACAATTGAAACTACACTGATGAATAAAACTATTGACATACACAGCAGTGCAATTTTATTGAAGATATTATGGGTCGGCTTGCCCTTATGCACAGGCTTTACATCCATATGTAAAGATTATATCTTAAAAAAATGATATTGATAAGGCATCTATATGATAAAATGTTTTTATGGCAAGAAAGTCGCTAAGCCTTCTTCAGGAAAGAATAGACTCTGTAATCAAGGGAAAGCCCAATTCTGTTAGAATGGCAATTGTCACACTCCTGAGCAGAGGACATCTTCTTATCGAGGACGTCCCGGGAGTCGGGAAAACAACACTCGCGTTCACACTTGCAAAGGCAATTAACTGCTCATTCCAGCGGATACAGTTTACAAGCGACATGCTTCCGACTGATATTATAGGATTGAGTATTTACAACTCTGATTCACAAAATTTTGATTTTAAACAAGGACCGATATTTGCAAATATTGTCCTTGCTGACGAGATTAACAGAACCAGTCCAAAAACACAGTCTGCTCTGCTTGAAGCAATGAACGAAAGAAGGGTATCGATAGACAGAAAGACATATACTCTGCCAGAACCTTTTATGGTTATTGCAACCCAAAACCCGTTGGAATATCACGGCACTTTTCCTCTGCCTGAAAGCCAGATCGACAGATTTCTTATGCATATAAAACTAGGCTACCCTGAAAAAGAATATGAAAGACAGGTTCTTATCGGGCAGCAAAACCTTGAAATTATAGAAAAAATGGAGCCTGTTATAACAGGGGAAGAGATCGTTAAAATGCAGTTGGAAGTTGACAGCGTGATAGTGGAAAACAGTCTTGTCGATTATCTTATTTCAATAATAACCGCCACAAGAAATAATGAAAAAATAAGACTTGGCGTAAGCACAAGAGGCGGGCAATTCCTTATGAAGGCTGCAAAAGCAAGCGCATATTATGAAGGAAGAGATTATGTTGTTCCAAACGATATAAAAGATATGGCAACCCCTGTGCTGGGGCACAGACTGATATTAAAAGCAGGTCATTCCTTGAATTACGCAGAATTAATAATGAAAGAGATTTTAGAGCGCATTCCAGTCCCTGTATAATGCTGTGAAGCCGACAAGAGAAGGCAAAAGATTCCTGCTCGCCGCATTACTTATAGCAGTTGCTGCTGTTAATACAGGGAACAACCTTATATATCTTATATTCGGAATGATGCTCGGAATTCTTGCAGTATCCGTATTACTGCTCATTATAAATTTAAAAGGACTTGCTGTCATTTTATCAGCAACACAGCCTGTCTTTGCCAATAACAGCTCAAATATCAGCATATCCATTAACAACAGAAAAAAATTAATCCCCTCATATTCTATCAGAATAATATTTCCAAAAAACATAGAAGGCGATTGTTTGATGCCTTTTATCCCTGCTGCATCGTCCTCCATAGAAAATTCATATGTCGTATTTAAAAAAAGAGGATTATACAGCCATAGTGATTTTTTTATTGAGAGCGGATTTCCTTTTATTCTTTTTAAGAAAAGGATAAAACCTGACATTGTAGGAGATATAATCGTGTATCCAGAAATAAAACATATAGATGAATCATTGTCTGCAGGAATAGGCTCCAATTTTAATTCACATCTTACAAAACACGGTTATGGCGACGAATTCATGTCAATACGTGAATTCAGATACGGCGATGCAATCAGAAGGGTTCACTGGAAATCCACTGCAAAGACAGGAAAGCTTATGATAAAAGAAATGGGACAGCCAGAGGCAAAGCTTGTCACTATAATAATCGATAACATAAAACCTTCAAATAAAGAATTTTTTGAAAAAGCTGTTTCATTTGCTGCATCTTTTGCATACAAATACATAAATTCCGGCTTTCTTGTAAGACTTGCAACATGCAAAAAAATACTGCCATTTGGCAACGGCAGCGAACAGCTTTTCAAGATACTTGATCTGCTGGCGATGATTGAGGAAGAAGACACATGGGACTGCCCTATGATTTATGAAATGCAGGGATCAGGAATACTGATACTAAAATCTGACAGCTCTTCATTAAAAAAAATGGAATCAATATCCAATATGGTGATATATGCCTCGGATTTATAAAGCGCTCACAATCATACTTGCATTTACAGGCTGCATAGGACTAATAACAACAGGCGAATTAAACCCATTGATGATTGTTGCAGGAACAGCCATTATTCCCGGTTACATACGCTTCTGGAAAGACAAACCGGCACTGACAAAATTGGCAGTAGGCAGTCTTTCGATATCCGTACTTCTTGTTTTTATTCTAGATTCTTTGTTGATATCCGGCGAGATATTTATTGCAGTTGCACATCTCACAATAATATTTCAGGCACTAAAAAGTTATGACATCAAGGAACCATGGGACCATTTGCAGGTTTATTTCATGTCACTTTTACAGCTTATCATTGCATCAGAGCTTACGCAGTCAGGAATCTTTGGAATAATATTTATTGTTTTTCTTATAACACTGGTTGCAGCCATGGTCATATCGCATTTCACAAAGGAAGGCACACTGAAAAAAATAAAACTTAAAGCGCCTGTAACAGCTATAACAGTCATTACACTGATTGTGACCGTAGTATTTTTTATTGCAGCGCCGAGATTACAAGGAGGATTTGGAGGCAAACATTACAAAAAGTCCGTAAAAACATCAGGGTTTTCAAACAATGTCAGTTTTGGATCCTTTGGAGAAATAAAACTTAATCATGAAATAATCATGAGAGCCGAGATGTCAAAAAATTTACCTTTTTCTATTTACTGGCGCGGCGTCATGCTTAATTACTTTGACGGTATTTCATGGCAGAATACATTCAAAAAAAGATACAGAATATACAGAGATAAAGATATCTTTGAACTTGTAAAAATACCCGAGGAAAAAATATTAACACAAAAAATTTTTGTTGAGCCGCTTGATTCTGATGTAATCTTCGGAATTGGAACTATATCAAGAATTGAAATGGAAACCAGAGTCTTGTTTGCAGACTATGGAGGTGGAGTATATACCCATGATAAATCATATAAAAGATTAAATTATGTTATTTACAGCACACTGGAGGAACAGACTGCAACCGAACAGACATATGATTATCTCAACCTTCCCTCGGAGCTGATAAGAACAGCAGATTTTGCAAGAAGGATAACAAGAGGGATAAATAAAACTATTGATAAAGCAGTTAAAATAGAAAATTATCTTAAGGCAAATTACAGATATTCTCTAAAAACCCCTCCACCTCCAGAAGACATGAACCCAATAGAAGATTTCCTCTTTAACACCAAACAGGGATACTGCGAACACTATGCTACGTCAATGGCGCTTATGCTGAGGGCTTTAGGGATACCTTCAAGAATCGTTACAGGCTTCTTGAATGGAGAAAAAAATGAATACGGCAACTATATAATTGTTAGACAGAGCGACGCACATTCGTGGGTTGAGGCTGTAATTGACGGGAAATGGAAACGATTTGACCCTACCCCGCCAGCGCCTCCGACAACAACGCCTTCAGCTTATTCACTATTCCTCGATTCTTTGAGGATGAAATGGTACAGTTATGTTGTAAGCTTCAGTTCAGCTGATCAGAAACAGCTCTTCAGCAACTTCTCATTGAGATTCTCAAAATTGAAAGCTATTCCCAAGATAACCGGTTTAAATATCAGAAAGCTTCTTGTAATTATTCTTATTACTGCAGGAGCTGCTTTTTTCTTCTTCGTGATTAAAAGGGTGAAAAGAACAAAGTATAGTTTTATAACACAAGAGTATCTGAAATTTAAAAAATTTTTGAAGCGCAAGGGAGCAAAGATAAATCAGTCTTCCACTCCTTCGGATATTCTCAAGGAAGCCTCAAGACTTGGGATTGGACACAATGTTTCAGAATTTATAAGCCTCTACCAAATAGTGCGTTTTGGTAAAAAAGAATTAAACAACGAAGAAAAAAATAAGTATAAAAACCTTATTTTGTATTGAACCCTGTATATCTGGTATTATTAAACATCTTATATGTCTGAACTGACTCCTTTAATGAAACAATATTCGAGCATCAAAGAAAAATATAAGGACTCGATCCTTATGTTCAGACTCGGAGATTTTTATGAGATGTTCGGTGAGGATGCAAAACTTGCATCAAAGATCCTTCAGATAGCCCTTACCTCAAGGGACAAATCAAAAGAAGAACCTGTTCCAATGTGCGGAATTCCTCATTTCGCATCGGAAACATATATAACAAAACTGATAAAAGCAGGACACAAGGTGGCGATCTGCGAACAACTCGAAGATGCAAAAGAGGCTAAAGGAATTGTTCAGAGAGATGTTATAAGAGTCATAACACCGGGAACCCATGCTCCAGAACATCCAAAGGAAAATAACTACATATTAAGCTTTTATCCTGACGGTACAAAACATGGAGTTGCGGTTGCAGATATCTCTACCGGAGAGTTTATGATTTACGAGACAGTTGAACCCCTTGAAGATGAACTCAGCAGATTCGAACCAAAAGAAATACTCTGTCCAAAAGTTTTAAAGGACAATATTCATTATGCAGAAGTTCTGAATGATTTTTATGTCACTCCTTATGATGAATGGGCATACGAATATCCTGAGGCTTATAAATCCCTGCTAACTCATTTTAAAGTCTCATCTCTTGAAGGATATGGCTGTGAAGGCATGTCTGCTGCCATATCTGCTGCTGGAGCTCTTATAAACTATCTTGAGGAAACTCAAAAAGAAACTCTAAATTTCAAAAAAATATCACCATTAAAACAGACATCGTTTATGCTGCTCGATGCTGCCACACAGCGCAATCTTGAACTCATTTACAACCTAAAAACCCGAACAGAAGAATATTCACTATTATGGGCTCTTGATGAAACACTCACTCCGATGGGAGGAAGATATCTCAGAAATCTGATACCAAAACCATTTACAGATATAAAAGAAATTCAGCAGAGGCAAAATTCAGTAGAATATCTTGTCGGAAGCTACGAACTTATCGAGTCTCTACGCAATAATTTCAGAAAGCTTCAGGACATTGAAAGGCTTTCTAACAGAATTGCAACGCGTACAGCAAACCCTCGCGATCTCATCGCAATCAAGAATTCAATTTCTCAGCTTCCATCAATAAAAAAGTCGCTTTTGTCATCAAAAGAAACTCATCTCAAATCAATGGCTGATGAGATATCAGAATTTTCGCTCCTCAAGTCTCTCATTGAATCAGGCATTATCGACGATCCTCCTATGAACATAAAAGACGGAGGGATAATCAAGACCGGCTATAAAAAAGATATAGACGAGATAAGAAAAATATCAACAAGCGGCAAAGACTTCATCGCAGAACTTGAGATGAGCGAGCGAAAAAAAACAGGTATTTCATCACTAAAAGTCGGCTATAACAGGATATTCGGTTACTACATTGAGATCACAAAATCAAATCTAGATCAGGTTCCTGATTATTACATAAGAAAACAGACTCTTGTAAACGGAGAAAGATTTATAACGCCTGAGCTTAAGGAATATGAAACAAAGGTCATAAGCGCGGAAGAAAAACTCAAGAATCTGGAATATCAGGTTTTTATGGAAATTCTCGACGAGGCGCAAAAAGAGGCACAAAGCCTTGCAAAGACTGCCCACTCAATCGCCTCAATAGATTTTCTTACATCAATGGCTGTTATAGCTAAAAGATACAACTATACAAAACCAATTATTGATGAAGGAAGTATCATCGAAATAATTGACGGACGGCATCCTGTTATCGAAAGACTTTCAAACGATGAGCGGTTCATTCCTAACAGTGTTTATCTTGATAATGAAGATAACAGACTCATGATAATAACAGGCCCGAACATGGCTGGAAAGTCAACTTACATGAGACAGGTAGCTTTAATCGCACTAATGGCACAGATCGGAAGTTTTGTTCCTGCATCAGAAGCAAGAATCGGCGTAGCAGACAGAATCTTTACAAGAATCGGGGCATCAGATTTTCTGACAAAAGGACAGAGCACATTCATGGTCGAGATGATCGAAACAGCAAACATACTTAATAATGCCACCTCAAAAAGCCTTATAATTATTGACGAGGTTGGAAGAGGAACAAGTACTTTTGACGGCATAAGCATTGCGTGGGCTGTGGCGGAATATATTGCAAAAAATCTTATGTCCAGAACGCTCTTTGCAACTCATTACAATGAACTTACAGAACTTTCACTCACACTCGAAGGTGTAAAAAACTATAATGTCTCTGTAAAAGAATGGGGAGACGAGATAATATTTCTAAGAAAGGTTGTTGACGGCCCTGCTGACAAAAGCTATGGAATACAGGTTGCCCAGCTTGCAGGACTGCCAACTGAAGTTATTGCAAGGGCAAAAGAGGTTTTAAACAACCTGGAAAAAGAAGAACTTAATGAAGCCGGCGAGCCAAAATTCGCTTCACAAAAACATAAAAAACATCGGGTTCAGTTAGACCTTTTCTCGCTCAGGCAGGATCCTGTTCTGACTGATATCATGAACATTGATCTCGAAACAATAACACCAGAGGAGGCGCTTGAAAAATTAAAAAAATTAAAGAAAAATTCATAAAATCCTTCAATAAACTTTCCCACCTAATCTTAATCTCTATAATTTTATATAAAGTTTTTCTTTAAGTTTCTTTTGTTTTAAGATATTGAAGAAATTCATTAAGTCTCCCGCAAAACTATAAGTTTTAATGAAATTTGTGTGTCTCATTTAAATTTTTTATTTTAAGTTTAGTTGTTCAGACATTTATGTGCTAGTCGCTAATCATACAAAATCTAAAGTTAAACTTGAAGAAAACAACTACTAGAATGAAACCATGATAAATATGATAAAGTAATCTCATGAAACATGGCTGCGTACATATATACACTGGCAAGGGCAAGGGCAAAACAACTGCTGCTGTGGGATTAGCTGTCAGGGCAAAAAGCAGAGGATTAAAGGTTTTGTTCATCCAGTTCATGAAAAGTGATGTTGATAAAGGAGAGACAAATGTTCTAAAAAATTTATCTGTAAAAATTAAAAAGTTCTCTAAAATATCTTCGCCTTTCTTTAATCCGGATATAAATAGAGATCAACTTAAAAAAAATACGACAAAAGCCCTCAGTTTTATAAAAAAAATAACGCGCAATGAAAAATTTGACATGATAATACTTGATGAATTTAACTGTCTGCTCTCAGAAAAACTAATTACAGAAGATGAAGCGCTGGATTTAATCTTAAATAAACCATCCAGTCTTGAACTTGTTCTTACTGGAAGAGGAGCAACCAAAAGACTTATTAGGAATGCAGACTATGTTACAGAAATGAAGATAACAAAACATCCTTTTTCAAATGGAGTTAAAGCTCGGAAGGGAATTGAATTTTAGTTCAGGAAAAAAACCCTGATAATATACATTAGATATATCAAGCCGCAGCACATCAATACCCACGAAGGCAGTCTTTTCATGGTGTTAACAACAAGGAGAATCGCTGCTGCTACAGTAAGAGATAAAATAATGTTCAGCAATTCAGTGCTGCCCAGTTTCCATTCTGTAAACATTAATCCGATGGAAACTGGGATTGTCGACTGAAAGACCATTGCCCCTGTAATATTCGAGATTGCAAGTGTATCTTTTCTTTTTATAGTCCATGTTATTGAATTGAATTTTTCAGGAAGCTCTGTTGCAACAGGCGCAAGTAAAAGCGAAAGAACAAGTGATGAAATACCTGATTTTATGGACAATACAGTAAGATAATTAACAAAAATGTGCGCACCAACAACAATAAGTCCTAACCCAATAAGGGTCTGAATTGTTATCCATATCCTGCTGGCAGGGCAAGCCATGATGAAACTGAAATGGAAGTGTTCAGAATATTCCTCGCCTTCTTCTGCAGAATGACTGAATGACACTTTTACAAAAAAAGCGTAAACCATCAGCAATGATATTGCTCCAATGTGATTTATCAGGCTGCTATTTAACAGAGAAATCATCAGAACACCGGTCATCACAGCAATAAAAAATATGAGCTCTGTTTTCAAAGAAGAAATATTGGTATGTACAACAGGATGCTTTCTTTTTTTCAAAAACCATAGTATCAAAGAAACAGTGCCAACCATGAAAAAAGCCAATGTGCAGAGCATAAAGGGAGCTCCAAGTATTGCGCCGACTGCTATTGATTCAGCATGACCCTTCTGTCCAAAGATCAGAGCAAGCGCAGGAAGAAGAGTTTCAGGAAGCGCTGTGCCTACTGCTGCAAGTATACTTCCAGATGTTGCGTGAGATAACTCAAGCTTTCTGCCTACATGTTCTATCCCGTTTGCAAATAACTCGCACCCTGTAAGAATGACTGCCATAGCTAAAAGAAGAAACAAAACAATAGTTACATAACCAGCAGAATTATCGCAGCAGAACTGACCCGACAAAAGTAAAAGTATATAAATTACAATAATAAAAACTGAAAATACGCTGATTCTTCTAAGCAAAGCCTTCTGATTGGGAATATCTTTAAGTTCTATTTTAGTCTTTGTCATGTAGTAACCTCTTTGTATATTAATTCAGTTATCAGAATTTTGTAAACGAACAGAATAGTTGACGATTTCATTTGATGATTTTATGGTCGGGGCGAGCAGATTTGAACTGCCGACCACTCGCACCCCAAGCGAGTGCGCTGCCAGGCTGCGCTACGCCCCGATTCCCGATTACTTTATCTGACTCAAAATATCTCTGAGTCTTTTTTTGACATGATCTACAACCCTGCTGGCGGGGATGCTATCAGCAGCCTTTGACTCTAATATCTGTTTGCTGTGTCCTATTTCTTCAAACTGTTTTCTTACTCCTTCAATAGTATATCTTTCCTGATATAGCAGTTTTTTTATCTGAAGGATAAGCTCAAGATCTTTTTTAACATAAACTCTCTGCCCTGATTTATTTTTCCTTGGTTTTAAAAAAGAGAACTCAGTTTCCCAGTATCTGAGTACATAAGGCTCGACCTCTGCAATTCTGCTGACTTCTCCAATTTTATAGAAAAGTTTGTCAGGATAGGGCTTTTCTGCGTTGATTATTCTTGCTGTAGATTTATACATTTTTACTGTTCGATAATTAATTTAAGCTTATTGCTGATCCTGAAAGTAATAACCTTTCGCGGAGTTATTTCTATATCCTCGCCTGTCTTGGGATTCCTTCCTCTTCTTGAAGCCTTTTTTCTTACTATGAAAGTGCCGAAACCAGAGATCTTTACAGACTCGCCTTCTTTGAATGTTTGTTTCAGAGAATCAAAAATAATCTCTATTATATCCTGTGCTTCTTTTTTGGAGAGACCTACTTTCTGAAAGATTGCATCTGCAAGATCAGCCTTTGTCATACATACCCCCAAAAAAGCTACGCCTTGAAATGATGTTTTTCTTAATTATATTAAGCAGATAGGGCATTGTCAAGAAGAAATTAGTTTAATTTTCTTGTCATGACTGATTTATACTATGTGGTATTATACTTGAGAGGTTTTATGGCATACAAAGACCTAAGAGAATTTATTAAAATATTAGAGCAAAAACAACTGCTTCATAGGATAAGAACTGAAGTCGACCCAATACTCGAGATAGCTGAGATTACTGACAGAATGTCAAAAAGTAAAGATGGAGGAAAGGCTTTATTTTTTGAAAAAGTAAAAGGTTCAGCTTTTCCTTTAACTACAAATCTATTTGGTTCATTTGAAAGGATATGTCTTTCTTTAGAAGTTAAGAATCTTGATGATATTGGAAAACGTATTGAAAAAATACTTAATCAGGCGCCGCCAAAAACTTTGACAGAAAAACTTGCATTATTGCCAAAACTGGTTGAGTTTTCCAAATATCTTCCTAAATATGTAAAAAACTCTCCATGCCATGAAATTATAGAAAAAAACAATCCTAATCTTTCCAAATTTCCAATAATAAAATGTTGGCCTCATGATGGCCGGCCCGAAGATGAAGGAAGATTTATAACATTTCCTATGGTTTTCACAAAAGACCCTGAAACAGGAAGACAGAACTGTGGAATGTATAGAATACATATTTACGATAAAACAACAACAGGTATGCACTGGCATATACATAAAGACGGAGCACGGCATTATGAGAAATACAAAACACTTGGCATGAGAATGCCTGCAGCAATAGCAGTTGGAAGCGACCCTGCTGTTATATATTCTTCAAGCGCTCCTTTGCCTGAATCGATCGATGAGATGCTTTTTGCAGGATTTTTGAGAAATGCACCTGTTGAAATGGTTAAATGCATAACAAGCGATATAGAAGTGCCTGCAAACTCTGAGATGGTTATCGAAGGATATCTTGAACCTGGCGAGACAAGAATGGAAGGACCATTCGGCGACCATACTGGTTTTTATTCTCCTGCAGAGCCCTATCCTGTTTTTCATGTCACATGTATAACTCACAGAAAAGACATGATATATCCTGCAACACTTGTTGGAAAACCTCCAATGGAAGACTGCTACATGGGAAAAGCAACCGAGAGGATTTTTCTCCCTCTTTTAAGATTAGACTTCCCTGAGATAAAAGACATTAATCTTCCAATGGAAGGCGTATTCCATAATTTCGCGCTTATTTCGATAAAAAAGAGCTATCCGGGACATGCAAAAAAAATAATCAACGGCCTCTGGGGAAAAGGACAGATGATGTTCTCAAAATTACTTATAGTTGTTGATGATGATGTGGATGTGCAGAATCTTTCTTATACAGCATGGAGAGTGCTTAATAATGTTGACTGGAAGCGTGATGTAATAGTAACTGACGGACCGCTTGACGCCCTTGACCATGCTTCAAATTGGCCAAGATATGGGGCAAAGATGGGACTTGATGCAACAAGAAAAACACGCGAAGAAGGGATGATGCGCGACTGGCCTGAAGAAATCTCCATGAGTGATGACATAAAAAGATTGGTTGACAAAAAATGGAAAGAATACGGGTTCTGACAAGTTTTTCTCTTTACCCTAACCATCATAATGTATAAAATACAGCGTTTTGAAGATATCATAAAATTTGTATGCTAGAAAAACAAAAAACATCAACAGGCATAATCAAGGCTCTTGGCCTTGTGTTTGGCGATATTGGCACAAGCCCTATATACACCATGACAGTAGTTTTTTTATCCCTTGAGCTTCAGCATACTGTCAATAACATCCTCGGAGTCACATCTTTAATAATATGGACTCTTGTAACGCTTGTCACTGTTCAGTATGCATGGCTTGCAATGAGCCTTAGCAGAAGAGGTGAAGGCGGTACTATAGTCTTAAAAGAAATACTATCCTCGCTTTTCAGCTCAAAAAGGAAGACTATTTTTGTATTTTTTCTCACAATAATCGGGGTTTCTCTCTTGATTGGCGACGGAGTAATCACTCCAGCAATAAGCATACTCAGCGCTGTTGAAGGTTCTTTGCTAATCCCAGGATTAGAAAATATTTCCAAGAATGTTACAGTAATGATTGCCGCAATAATAGCGATTTTGCTCTTTGCCTTTCAAAAAAAAGGCACTGAAAAAGTTGCAGGTGCATTCGGACCAATTATGCTTGTATGGTTCGTAGTTATAGCAGGGATCGGTTTATTTTCTATTGTTCAGACACCTGTTATCGTAAATGCATTGAATCCATATTGGGGAATAAAATTCTTAGTTGATAATGGCTTTATTGGATTTATTGCTCTTGGAGAAATAATTCTCTGTGCAACAGGCGGAGAAGCATTGTACGCAGACATGGGACACTTGGGCGGCAAACCCATAAGACAGGCATGGGGAGGAGTTTTTATTGCACTAGTGTTTAACTATCTTGGGCAGGGGGCATTTCTTATAGCAAACCCAGATGCAAAAACAATTTTATTCGGAATGATAATGTATCATGCAAAACTTTTGTATATACCCTTTGTTTTCCTGAGCATAATTGCAACTGTTATAGCATCGCAGGCAATGATAAGCGGAATGTTCTCGATAGTTTATCAGGGAATTACGACAAGAATAATGCCAATGTTCAAGGTTCAATACACCTCTGTTGAGAGAAAATCACAGATATACCTTGCATCAATCAACTGGTTTCTTCTTGTTTCAGTGCTTTTTATAATGCTCGAGTTCAAGGAATCGAGCAGACTTGCTGCTGCTTACGGGCTGGCAGTTACAGGAACAATGACTCTGACAGGTATCATTATGGCATGGATATTCTATCTTAAGAAAAAACCTTTTTTAACATTCATAAGCCTTTTTGTAACATGTATTGATATATCGTATTTGATTTCAAATTTTTACAAGATACCTCATGGAGGCTATTGGTCACTGATAATTGCAGCAATCCCTTTTATAATGATAATCCTCTATACACAAGGGCAGAAAATGCTATACAAGATGATGGATTTTATGTCTATTGATGAATTCGTGCACAAATTTAACAGAGTTTACGATACAACTACATTAATAAGAGGAACAGCGCTTTTTTTGATAAAAGACACAAAAGAAATCCCCTTTTATATTACACAGACAATGTTTTATCACGGGGTGCTGTATGAGGACAATATCTTCATCTCAATAATTAAAAGAGATGATCCTTTTGGAGTAGTAGGTTTTTTTAAAGAAGATATTAGCAAGGGGCTGCGCGTATTTGAAATACAAATGGGATATATGGAATTAGTAGATATTGAAGAGATTCTCAGGGAAGCAGGGATAGAAGAGCGCACTGTTTTTTATGGAGTTGAAGACATAAGCACAAGAAACATTATATGGAAAATATTTTATTTCATCAAGAGAAACACCTCTACCTTCATACAGTTTTATGAATTTCCAGCAAAAAAACTTCACGGAGTTCTTACAAAAGTTGAAATGTAGTCAATAATTATGATTGAAATCATATTTGTGTTTAGTTAAAAATCGCATACTAAAGCAAGTAGTCTTAAAGGGGAGGCTATGAAAAAAGAACAATGTCCTGGAGCAGGCAATTTAAGAACTCCTACAATCAAAATAAAAAAATGCCCTGACTGCAACAGTGAGGTCGAGGTTTTTTCTACTGATATAGAAGTTCAATGCAGCAACTGTGGATTTACCGTATACAATGACATTGGGTCATGCATTCAATGGTGTAAACATGCCAAGGAATGTGTTGGAGAAGATCTTTATAGGAAGCTAAAAAAAGAAGATTAATGCCTTTTTCAGTCCTTGATTATTCCATATAGATTCCCTGGCGGAGGCGTGCCTCTTTTTTCCAATGAGATGTTAACCTGACTATAACTTGGACTATCCTTGCGATTATGTGATACCAAAACTCTAACAGCTTTTAATCCTATTTCTTTTCTTTCAGCCATAGCTGTAAGCTCTTCGATAGCAGTTCTATTATCATAAGATATTGGTCTGTATGGTCTGGGAGATACAAGCGCGTCATATATGTCACAAACAGTTATGATCTCCACTATTTCATCTCTTAGTTTTATGCCTCTCGGATATCCAGAGCCGTCTTTGCGCTCATGATGATCCCTTGCAACCATCCCATAAAAACTATGAGCATCTTTCAAATAGTAATTGAGCAATACGTATCCAGCCGCCGAATGGTGTTCTAACAACCCGCGCTCAGTTCTTGTCAATGGATTTGTTTTTTGAAGCACGTTAAGAGGCAGACATATCTTTCCAATGTCATGATTTGTACTTGAAACAATTTTAGAAACAAAAGACTTATATTTTGGGATAATATCCTGCGCAATAAGAGAAGTCATTGCGAATACAATAAGAATATGTCTGTATGTATAAAAGTCGTAGTGCCTGAAATAGTCAAAAGCTTGAAGAAGCGGCAATAAAATTTTCACTTCTGACATTGTTTTGAAAAAACTTTCTATTCTCCCCTTATTAGAAAAAATCAAATTGTATGGAGGCTGTTCAAGAAACTCTGTTAAATCTTTTTTAAGATTTCCATATTCAAACAATGTATATTGTCTGCAGCTCGATCTGTTATTAGACCTGATAAGATCATTGAGTACTTTTTCTGTAAGCTCAATGCCTGATTGAAGCAGCATTTTGCCTTCAATTGTATGAACAGGATATTGGAGTTTTACATAATGCATTTAGTCTTCCATTAAAAAACACTTGATACTAATGTTTTTGAACAGACTATTTCAACAAAAAAAACGGCAGGCCGATAAAAGTTAAACAGCTTTTTTTATATAATAAAAATATTCTCCCTCAGCCTCTTCCTTGCCGATAAATTCATGGCCTGAACTGTTCAGATATCCAAGCATATCATTTTCTGCATTGGTGTCCGTTGCTGTTATCTTAAGTATTTCACCTTTGCTCATATGATCGAGCGTCTTCTTAACCTTTATAACAGGCAGTGGTGACCAAAGTCCGCTGCAGTCAAGTTTTAAATCAAATTTGAATTGTTTAATGATATCTTCTCCATTCAAACTGAATTTGAATTATGTGCAAAAAATTTTATTGCCTCTTTGACTCTTTCGAGGTTTACCTGTGTATTAAAACAAGGTCCGAAAGGCCGTTCATTAGGGATCCCAAGCACAGGCATGGGATACATATCGACAATTCCTTCGCTGAGGTCTGCCTCACATGCAACCGCAACTATTGCCTCAGGCGATATATCTTTTACGATTCTTCTTGCGAGTCTTCCGCCGGAAGCAATAAAAAGTTCAAGCTTATATTTATCTGCTATCTGTATAAGTTCCTTTATCTCACATCTCCCGCATTTTTTGCAGTTGTGTATGTTGTGCGTCAGCCTGATGTCACAATCATTTATCTGGAGGCAATGAGGAAGGAGCAGCAATAGCTTTTTGGTTTTTTTGCCTTCTGATTTAACAAGCTTGTTATTAAGATTTATTATAAATCGCTGAATATCTTCTTTTTTATCTTTTTTAAAAGATCCTGCAATCATAAAAAGAGGATACATAATCCTGAGTACAAATCCTCTTGTTAATTTATTTTTCATCAAAATACATTCCTTCTTTAATATCTCTGCCTTGAATAAAAGCCCCTGCTGGCATCATGCCCTTCCCTTCTGGTTGAAGTTCGACTATTGAAATCAGTCCGCTGCCTGTTCCCACAATTAAATTATTCTTACCTATCTTCTCAATTCTTCCAGGAGTTCCAGAGCCTTCAATTGATTCTACTTTTATAAGTTTAATTCTCTCATTTCTTAAATAGCAATATGCTCCAGGCCAAGGATGCATTCCGCGGATAAAATTATACAATTCCTCAGATTTTCTTGACCAGATAATCAAACCATCTTCTTTTTTTATAATAGGAGCATAAGTTGCCTCATCTGGCTGTTTTAATGGTCTTATTGAACCGTTTTTCAATTTATCTATGGTTTCCAGTAGAAGCGATGCTCCAAGCTCAGACAGCTTAATGCTCAAACTTTCTGTTGTATCATCACGGGTTATCGCAAGTTCTTTTTGAAGCAGAATGTCTCCTGTGTCCAAACCTTTATCAATAAGCATTGTAGTAACTCCAGTTGTTTTTTCACCATTAATAATGGTCCATTGAATTGGAGCTGCTCCGCGGTATTTTGGAAGAATCGAGGCATGAACATTGACACATCCCATGCAAGGCAGATTAAGAATTTTTTCTGGCAGTATCTTTCCATAGGCAACAACTACTATAAGTTCTGGCTTTAAAATTTGAAGTTTGTCAAAAAAATTCTCATCTTTCATTCCCAATGGCTGTAAAACACGAATACCTTTTTTTAAAGCAGTTTCTTTTATAGGAGATTCAGAGAGAATCTTCCCTCTGCCTTTTTTCTTGTCTGCCTGTGTTACTACTGCAATTACGTCTTCTCCTGCTTCAATTAGTTTATTTAATGATGAAACTGCAAATAACGGAGTGCCGAAAAAAACTATGCGCATTATCTGTTTTTAACGCTCTTTTTTTTGTGCTGCTTTTTGAAAAAATCTTTTTTAATAGGCGTCAGCCTGTCAATAAAAAGGAAACCGTCAAGATGATCAATTTCATGCTGAAGAACTCGGGCAAGAAGATCTTTTGCTTCTATCTCAACAAGCCTGCCTGTTATATCCATTCCTTTAACAAATATCTGTTCAGCCCTTCTCACTTTTGCTCTGTAATCAGGGACACTCAAGCATCCTTCTTCAGCCTCAGCTATCCCAGTTTTTTCTATAATTTCAGGGTTTATCAAGACGATGAGCGGAGTTTGCTCGTTTGCAGCCCTTAAATCAATGACACAAAGCCTTTTAAGGATGCCGACCTGATTAGCCGCGAGTCCGATTCCGCCTGCATCATACATTGTCTCCAACATATCATTAACAAGATGTTGTATATCAACATTAATATCAGTTACAGGCAAAGTTTTTGCCTTCAATACATTCTCAGGATATTTCTTAATATCAAGCAGTGCCATGTTTTTATTATAAATCAACTAACAGATCATTTTATGAAATATTTTCAAAAGATTGTTCTTTTAAATTTCCCTGTGGATAACACTAATATCCACCGAATGTTGGCTTATCATTTTTTTTATTTTTTCAGCTATAGCAGGAGCTCGATGCTTGCCTCCGGTGCAGCCTATGCCGATGGTCAAATAAGACCGCCCTTCTTTTATATACATCGGCACAAGAAAATCAAGAAAAGACTTCAATTTTTTAATGAAATTTTTTGTATCTTTTTTGTCTAAAACAAATTTTTTTACAGCTTTATTAAGCCCGGTTAAATCTTTTAGTTTTGGTATAAAATGGGGATTTGGTAGAAACCTGACATCAAAGAGCAGATCAGCATTTAGAGGAACTCCGTATTTATAACCAAATGACAATAGAGTCAATGACATTCTCCTGCTGATTGACACGCCCTTATATAGAGATGTGATTAATTGCCTTAACTGATGAGGCGTGTATGAAGAAGTATCGATAATTCTGTCAGCCTCTTTCCGCAGTATTAGAAGCATGCGTTTTTCCTTATTTATCGCCTTGTCAATATCAGAGATCCCGGCGTAAAGAGGATGAGGCCTTCTTGTTTCTTTATATCTCCTTGCTAAAATTCCAATCTCTGCTTCAAGAAATATAATTTCAACATTGTATTTTTCTCTAAGAGTTTCAATTGTAGGGCTAAATTTTAAAAGGAATGTCTGTTCCCTGATATCAATGCCTATCCCGATCTTTAATACATCTTTTTCCTCTGCAAGATGAGCGATAAAAATATCAACAAGAGTAATTGGAAGATTATCCACACAAAAAAAACCAACGTCTTCAAGAGCTCTTAGCGCAACAGTTTTCCCTGAACCTGAAAGTCCTGAAATTATGACAACAGTTGCTTTTGTCATGTTTTTATATGTGTAAGCATTATTAAAACACCAAGCACTCTTATTTCGCAGGCTCTATCAACCCAAAATTTCCGTCTTTTCTTCTATAAACTACATTAATGTCTCCGCTGAGTTCATTTGTGAAAACATAGAAGTCTTTATGCATTAAGTCCATTTGCATAACAGCCTCGTCAGGGCTCATCGGCTTCATATCAAACTGTTTTCTTTTTATAATGCTCCCTATCTCATCTTGGATTTTCTGTAACGGAATGTCCTGTTCTTTATTTTCACCCTTTCTGTAAGAAGAAAGTTTTTCTTTGTATTTCTTTAATTGTTTTTCAAGTTTATCAACAACTTCGTCTATTGCAGAGTATATTTCCTCTGTAGTGCTCTCAGCCTGCATCATCACCCCGTTGACCTTAATAAGCACTTCAACTTTATGCCTGTATTTTTTCTCAACACTAAAGGTGACAACTGCTTCTTGAATATTTGCAAGATACTTCTCAAACTTACTAATCCTTTTCTCAGCATACTCTTTTAATGCAGGAGTTATTTCCATATGTCTGCCGGTTATTATGATGTTCAATTTCCCCTCCTATGCAAATTTTTTTCTATGGTTTTGGGAAGGAATCTTAAGTTCTTCCCTATATTTTGCGACAGTCCTTCTTGCAATTCTGATATCGCTTTTTTGAAGCATCTCTGTAATCCGCTGGTCATTCAGAGGTTTATTTGAATTTTCTTCTGAAACTATCTTTTTAATAAGGTCTTTCACAGAAGTCGATGATACGTCTCCTGTGCTTCGCTGCAGGGCACTGCAGAAAAAAAACTTAAAACATATAACTCCATGATCGCATGAAAGATATTTATTAGACGTTACTCTGCTTATAGTGCTCTCATGCAGGCCAAGTTCCAGCGCAACATCCTTTAAATTAAGAGGCTTCAGATGCTGGATTCCCTTATCGAAAAAATCTAATTGAAATTTCAGTATGCTCTCCGTTACCCTGTATATTGTTCTGCTTCTCTGGTCAAGGCTCTTCAAAAGCCATGTTGCAGAACGAAATTTTTCTTCAAGAAACTGCCTTTCCTCCGGAGAAAAAGAATCTTTCTGAGTAAGAAGTTTCTTATAGAAACTGTTTATTTTCAGTTTTGGAATCCTGTCATCATTAAGAATTATCTGATAGCCGTCTTCATTCTTAACAAGAAATACATCAGGCGTAATGTAATCAACAGTTGCAGAAGAAAAATTTCTTGCAGGTTTGGGTTCGAGCCCTTCAATAACCTTAACAGCAGTCATCACATCTTCATGAGTCACATTGCATATGCGTGCAATCTGGCTGTAATTTTTTTTCCTGAGTTCATTGATATTGTTAACTACTATTTTTTCTGCAAGAGTCCCGGTGAGCCCTAAAAGTCTAAGTTGTATGAGAAGACATTCTTTTGTATCTCTCGCACATATTCCAGGAGGATCAAACTCCTGGATAAGCTTAATTGTATCAGCGACATTTTCTCTATTAACTCCGGCTGACTGCGAAATTTCTTCGTCAGTTGCTGTCAGATAGCCGTTCTCATCAATGTTTCCAATTACAATTTCCCCTATTTTTCTTATATCTTCAGTTGCATTGGAAAGGCGCAGCTGCCACGTAAGATGATCATATATATCATCAGCTTTTGTCGCAAACTGATCAAATACAGGCATGGTGTTTGTTCCTGGGACAAAATAACCAAGGTCTCGTCCGTCGCTTCCTCTTTCCTCGAAATATTCATCATTGCTGAATCCCTTCATGTTCGATATCATTTTTTCAAGGGGAGACTCAGCATCATCATTTGCAGTTTCATTTTCTGATAAATCTGGTTCGCCATTTATAAATTCTTCTTTTGCAGTATCTTCAATAATTTCTTCAAGAAAAGGATTTTCAGTAAGTTCCTGAGAAAGTGTTTGGGAAAGTTCAAGCTGCTGCATCTGAAGCAGTTTGATTGCCTGCTGAAGCTGTGGAGTAAGTACAAGTTTTTGAGAAAGTTTAAGCTCTAATCTCTGTCCTAGTACCATTAATTAAACTTAAATCCTTCTCCAAGATACGCTGTCTGGACTTGAGGGTTTTCAACGATTACATGAGGCGCTCCCTCTGCCAATACATTTCCGTTACTTATAATATATGCCCTGTCTGTTATAGACAGTGTATCTCGGACATTGTGATCTGTTATTATTATGCCCAGCCCCTTGTTTTTAAGATAGGTAAGCATTTTTTTAAGCTCTATAATTGCTAACGGGTCAATACCAGTAAAAGGCTCATCAAAGAGTATAAAAGTAGGTTTTAGCGCAAGAGATCTTGCAATCTCGCTTCTTCTCCTCTCACCTCCTGAAAGCCTGTAACCGTCCCTGTCTGCAAATTTACTCAAATTGAATTCATCAATAAGGCTCTCTATCATCTCATCTGTCTCTGTATCAGGATAGCCCTTAATTTCAAGCACTGCCCTTAAGTTATCTCTTACGCTCAGTTTTCGAAATATTGATGCTTCTTGAGGAAGATAGCTTATTCCCCTGCGTGCCTTTTGGTACATTGGAAGCTGTCCTATGTCCTCACCATCAAGAAATATGCTGCCTGACTCAGGTTTAATCATTCCAACGATCATATAAAATGTAGTGGTCTTTCCAGCGCCATTAGGCCCCAGAAGTCCTACTATTTCTCCTGTTTTAACATTAAGAGTAAGATTATTGACAACACATCTATTGCCGTAGTTCTTAGTTATTCCCTTTATTTCCAGTGAATGCATTTATTTCCCCTTTTTGTTTTCAAGCAATACCCTGCTTTTATTAACAATAAATCGTTCAGTTTTAATAAAATATGTCATCATATCGCCTGCAACAACATTTCCTTTTTCAACTGCCTTTGGTTCACCAGTAAAAACAACTTTATTTTCATCAGCATAATACTTTGCAACATCTGATGTAACAACAAGATCATTTTTTATTAATTTTACATTACCTTCCACATCAATTCTTGTTATGCTGCCTGTTTTTTCAGCATAATATACAAGCATCTTATCGGACATCAGAGTCATGGTTTCAGTCTTTGCTACTACATTTTTTTCAAAAAGGGCTGTCCTGGCCTTGTTATCAGCTGACAGTGTGTCAGAAGTAATTATTATCGGTCCCTTTAACTGACCTGTGCTATCTTCAGAAAAAACATTGGTCGTAAAGGAAAAAAGAATAACTGCACTAACGATAAAAAACCGCTTTAACATCTTTTAATATTCTCACCTTCTGGCCTGAATTTGCTTCGATTCCTACACCCTGTATAGTAAATCTCCTGCCCTCGATTTTAACATCACCTTTTGTTTTTATCTCCCCATTGGAAGTCCACTCAGCTGTATTAGCAATGATTGTATAATCTTTTGTATCTGCAATTATATTTCCAAGCAAAGTAAATTTTTTCCCTGACATGTCGTAAAGTCCATCTGCAGCTCTTATCTTCATTTCCTTTTCTGTTATTAGAATTTCGATGTTAGACAACATCGCCTTGTTCTCTTTTTCAACGATATCAGCTCTCTTGGCATTGAGAACCCATATATTATTCCCATTTTTTTTCTGCACAATCTTCAATCCTTCGATAAAAGAATCTCCCTTTAAACGAAAATCTTTTTCAAGCTCCCTGTTTTCTCTTGTAATCAGAAAGACTGCAACGGAAAAAATCAGGAAGAGAAGAAACAAAAACTTCCTTTTCATGTATAAATTTTATCACATGGGTATAACCAAGTAAAGATTAAAGCGCTGTTTAAAATGGGAGGAAATTTGTTGATCATTCAATAGCAAGGGGTGCTTGTACAATAAAAATTATCTATTTTTAAAAAAATATCAGATTAATTTTATCCCAGCCCTATAGATATTGTTATCAATTATTTTTGCGTTCCAGACTACAAAACCCTTTTTTTCTTCTTTTGCATTTAGAAATCTTACAAAATTCCCAGGGGCAACAGGAACCTTCAGCTTTACACCTATCCCAGCATCACTTTCGTCATTAACAACACATTCTAAGGTACATACACGCGCTGTTTTAAAGTCGAGTATGCTTGCTGCAAGAAATGCCGATTCTTTCAAATATTGTCTTGAAGATTTTCTCTTTTCCAGCATATATCCCCTTTTTTATTTAGCAGATTATACTCTGCAAACTGACTGCTTTGGAGCGGGCGACGGGATTCGAACCCGCGACCTCCAGCTTGGGAAGCTGACACTCTACCGCTGAGTTACACCCGCAGAAAAACCGTCACATGAACAGCGTTTTATAAACCAGAAGCATAACAAAAGTCAAGGAAGCCGCTTAATTATTGTTAATTATTGTAAATACCATTTAAATTTTTTAAAAAAACTTTTTCATAATATTTCAGAGAATTGCTTTTTTCATTAAATCAACCGGTGGTTTTTTGCCTGTCCATAATTCAAAAGCAAAAACACCCTGCCATAAAAGCATTCCAAGCCCGCTCATTGTTTTACATCCTTTTTTTGAAGCAGATGCAAGAAATTTCGTTTTTTTATAAATCAGATCGCAGACAATATGATTTCGTTTGATTAGTTTAATATCCAATGGCATAGGGTCACTGTTTTTTAATCCAAGAGGCGTTGCATTTATTATCAAATCTATATCTTCTAGGTTTGTTATCTCTTTTATTGAATGTATATTTGGTGAGATCTCTTTTAAATCATTTGCAAGGTTATTTGATTTTTTATTGTTTACATCGAATATGATAAGTTTTAATGCTTTTTGTCCGAGATAGTAACAAACAGCTCTTGACGCACCGCCAGCGCCGATAACCAGTACACGCTTGTTTTTTACTGTTATTCCAGCTTTTGACACTGACTTCATAAAACCCCTGCCGTCAGTGTTATATCCTTTGAGCTTTCCATTTTCATTTACTACTGTATTAACAGCTCCTATAAATGCAGCTTCAGCATCAATTTCATCAAGAAAAGGCATAATCTTTTCCTTATGAGGGACAGTAACATTGACACCGGTAAGACTTAGAGCCTTTATTGCCTTTGCAGCATTTTTTAATTCATCAGGCTTCACAGAAAAGCATACATAACAGAAATCCAATTTCAGATGTTTAAATGCTGTGTTATGCATTGAAGGCGAAAGACTGTGTTCAACAGGATAACCAAAAAGAGCAATCACTTTTGTCTTGGCACTTATTCTCATGCAGCCTCCTTGTAATCAGGCATCATCCCTTTTATCAAACCTTCAGGAGTAGACTCAACAACCCTTACTTTAATATTAAGAGCCCGTTCGATATCCTTTCTTGTGACATCATCCAAAAAAACACTTGTTCCCTCTTTTAACACAACATCGGGAATCAGCAGATATTTAAATCCGTCAATTTTATCAGTCAGTGTTTTTATTACATCACGAGCAGTTAAAAGACCAGTAACTGTAACTGATTTCCCAAAAAATGTGTTCTCAACAGGGATGACTTCGAGATGTATATTGTCTTTTTCCAGAAGCCTGTCAGAAAACTTTTTTAAAAAAGGATAAAAAGATACTCCGGTAAATGTAAGGAAATGTTTCTTTTTTACAATGCCATCTGGAACTCTAATTCTTCTTGACTGTGACATAAACATCGGCACCATTCCAATGCCGTTTTCTATCTGAGGCAATTCATCGTATTCTTTTAGGGCAGGAAATGCCAAACCTGCCTTTATATAAAGCTCATCAGCTCCATAAACAATTGTTTCTCCATGTTTCTTTATAAATCTTTTCTGAAACGCATTAATAATCCCTATTGCCTTTCCAGCATCTTCTTTTTCAACAGGTTTAAGCTCTTTTTTCCTGTGCATTGTAAGCCCGACAGGCACAACCGCTATTGATGACACATATGGATAAAATCCATACAGATCTCTTATTGTCTTTTCAAGTTCTTTTCCGTCATTGTAACCGGGGCACATTACTATCTGGGTATGCATCCTGATCTTATTTTCTTTAAAAAATTTCAGTTCCTTTAAGATATCTCCGGCTCTTGCATTCCCAAGAAGATTATTTCTGAGATTTTTATTTGTTGAATGAACAGAGATGTAAAGCGGGCTCAAGCGCTGTGCTGCAATCCTTGTCTTGTCCTTCGCACTTAGGTTTGTAAGCGTTAAATAATTACCATAGAGAAAGGACATTCTATAATCTTCATCTTTTAAATAAAGTGTTTTTCTTAACCCCTTTGGTAATTGTGATACAAAGCAGAATACACAATTATTGTTGCATCTTCTTGTCCTGAAAGGCTTCAGTATAATCCCAATGTCTTCAGATTCTTTTGGAGCAAGCTTTAGAGATATCTTTTTCCAGTTTCTCATAAGGGCAATATGTAATTCAGGCTCATTCCTGTAATACATAAAATCAATGCTGTCGCAGAGCTTGTGATTGTTTACTGAAATCAGGAAGTCTCCTGGAAGAAACCCAGCAGTTTCAGCAATGCTTTCAGTTCTTATTTTTTCAATTTCCACACCGCATTTATTCTGCATATGTAGTTTTAAAACCCCTATAAATATAATGCAGCCCTGATGCAATAGTTGTTATTGCTGTTATCCATATTAACATTCCGTGTATGTCTGGCACTGAAGGCACATTAATATCAAGAAGCACATAACAAAGCAATAGTAGCTGCATTGCTATCGCAAGTTTTCCTGTCTTGGTTGTATTAATAGTTGATTTCCCTGCAACAAGATATATTACTATCCATCCCATAACAACAATAACGTCTCTGCTCACTATTGTTATAGTAAGCCATAGCGGAATCAAACCGCTAACCGCAAAAACAATGAATGCGGTAACGAGCAGAAACTTGTCTGCCAGAGGATCAAGAAATGTTCCGAATGCTGTTTTCTGGTCTGTCAGTCTTGCAAAAAGCCCGTCAAGAGTATCTGTAAGCGCTGCAAATATAAAAAGATAAAGCGCATAGTCATACCTTTTGTATATCACAGCTGTTGTAAAAACAGGTATAGTAACTATACGCATTATTGTTAAAGTATTTGGAAGATTTAATACCTTCATGTTCTCCTTCATGATGCCTGATATCGAATACTATCAGGGAATATTAAACGGAATAGACCTGAATTTAAGTTTTAAGCCGAGCTTATTATAGCAATTGTTGTCTGATTTTCCATCTAAAAAACTAAGAAATGCCTTTGCATGGCATTTTTCCACAAGAAACATATCCTCAACTGCTTTTTCAAAAGCGGCTCGAAAGAGTCTGCATGCTGATGCTTTTTTACCCTTGAGGAATTCTATTTCGCCTTTCCCAAGACTGCAATATATTCTTCCCCTTGAATCACCTGTTTTTCTAAAAAGTTTATCTGCCTTATCAAAATATTTTAAAGCTGTTTTGAACTTTCCGGTCATGGTTAAAGTTTTTCCAAGACTCCACAAAGTATATGAGTAACTAACAATGTCGCCTATTTTTCTGTAAAGTTTCTCTGCATTCTTGAAATTTTTATGAGCTCCGTCATAATCATTCATCATTCTCAGTGCATTTCCAACACCGCAATAAGAATATGCGATGCCGAATATGTCATCTAATCCTCTGAATGTTTTATTTGCTTCTCTGTAGTATTTAAGAGATTTATCGAAGAGTCCTGCAATCCTGTTTGTTCCCCCAAGGCCGCACAAACAGTATCCCAAGCCTGTCCTGTTTTTGAGTTTCTTGAATAATTCTAGTGCATTATTAAATGTCTTTATAGCTTCAGGGATATTGCCTTCTATTCTCAATGCACCTGCTTCAGCCCAACACACAAAAGCAATGCCTTCCCTATCCTTGTTAAAAATATATAGTTTTTTTGCCTCTGAAAATAATTTTAATGCATCTTTCCATCTGCCCATTGCTCTCAGCGAGAGTCCTATTCCGACCGATGCATCTGCAGATGTCTGTCTGTCTTTTAATTTAATGCATAGACTGTCTGCTTTTTTATAGTTTTTGATTGCAGATCTGAAATCACCAGTCATGCGGTAGATGTCAGCAAGCGACAGAAAACAGTTACGAATTCCCTCTAAAGACATTTGTTTATTCTTTTCTTTTTTATAAAGACTGATTGTTTTGTTGAATAAGGCAAGCGCCTTTAAATATTTAGCGCTGTTTTTCAGGTTCTCCGCGTGAAGGTATTGTTTTTCTGGGATGTTAATCATGGGATTTTTATAATTATTAAACCAGTATGTTCCGCAGTTTCTTTGTGAAAGAGATATAATCTTCCTTTGTTATTTCGCCCTGTTTGTGGTTAAAAAATCCAGAACCTATTACAAGCATGTCTGCGCCGGCCTTTGCGACCTCTTTTGCATTGTCAAGTTTTACTCCGCCGTCTATCTCGATCAAGGTTGAGAGTTTCTTGTCTACAATCATTTTTTTCAAGGCTTTTATTTTATCTAATGCCTGAGGAATAAAATCCTGTCCGCCAAATCCAGGGTTAACAGACATAACAAGCACAAAATCAAGATCGCTTATTATATTCTCAAGAGTTGACAGCGGCGTTGCCGGATTAAGAGACACCCCTGCCTTTATTTTCCTTTCTTTTATATGTTGGACAGTCCTGTGCAAGTGGATACATGCTTCAACATGCACTGCGAGATAATCAGCTCCGGCATCAATGAATTCATCTAGATATTTATCGGGATTTTCTATCATAAGGTGAATATCAAGAGGAGTTTTTGTTATCTTTTTTATTGCCTTAACAACTGAAGGCCCAATAGTAATATTCGGTACAAAATGACCATCCATTATATCGATATGGAAAAGGTCAATGCCTGCTGAGTCTGAATTTTTTATTTCTTCGCCCAAACGAGTAAAATCAGCTGAAAGTATCGATGGAGCAATTTTTACCATCCTGTTCCTCCTCTAAGTTTTTCTGCATCCCTCATCGGCTGTGAACTCTCAATCTGAGCCAGCACTGTCTCACCTTTTTTAATCTGAGCGCCAGGTCTCGGCTTCTGAGATCTTATTAAATCCCCTGAACCTATAATTCTGAGTTTCAGTCCGAGCTTTTCAGCAATCTGTATTGCCTCTTCCTGTGATTTCCCCTGAAAATCAGGACAATAATATACTGTATCATAATTTCCTGCGCTGACAATAAGCACAACCTTTCCTTCTGATTTATCATCAGGTCCAGGCCTCTGTGCAATAACTCTGTCTTTTTCAATGCTGTTTGAATGTACGCGGATTATCCTGTTTAGCTTAAATCCTTTTTGAAGAAGTATTGATTCTGCCTTGTCGGAAGGCTCACCGACAACAAACGGTATTTCCTGAATTCTTGTTCCTCTGCTTATTATCACCTTTACTGCTCTTTGTTCTTTTAATTTGCTCCCTGGAGGAGCATCCTGCTTTATAATTTTTCCTGGCGGCGCTGATGCATCGAAATCTTCGCCTCCAATCTTGAGGCTAAGCTTTATTTTTTTCAACATCTCATTTGCTTCAACAAGACTTTTACCTGAAAGATCAGGCACATCAACTGTCTTGCTGAAGCTGATTATCTGGAACGTAATGTAAGCGAATAAAAAACCCAGAAGCACAAAACCAATAAAATACAGCGGAATTTTAATTGTATTGTTCATAAGTTATATTTGTCAAAGTTTTTCATATGTCATGATTATTAATCCTTCTCTGCAACCTTGCCAAAACTTACAATCTTGTCTCCCTTTTCAACATCCATGACCCTTACGCCCTGCGTGTTTCTGCCTTGCATGGAAATATTATCCGCCTTTGTTCTTATCAGTTTTCCTGAATTTGTGATCATTATTATCTCATCTTCTTCCCTTACGAGAATGAGACCCACTGACTTCCCGCCTTTCTCAGTGGTCTTTATTGATATTACACCTTTGCCGCCTCTTCCCTGCATTGGATATTCCTCGATCATTGTCCTCTTACCCATTCCTCTTTCAGTGATTGTAAGAAGCGCTGTCTTGTCCTCGGCAACCTCCGCTGAAACAACCGCATCATCTTTTCCAATGCGGATTCCTCTTACTCCCTTTGCAGTACGCCCCATGTCGCGGACATCATCTTCATTAAAGCGTATTGCAAGACCATTAATCGTACCTATAATCAAATCGCTTTTACCGTCTGTTTTCTTGACAGCAATCAACTCATCGCCTTTATCGAGCGTGATAGCGATGATTCCCTTTCCTCTAGGGTTATTGTATTCCTCAAGTGCGGTCTTCTTCACTGTACCATTTTTTGTAAACATCACAAGATATCCCTCTTTAAAATCTCGGACAGAGATTGCTGTTGATATTCTTTCTCCCTGAGAAAGCTGGAGCAGATTTACAAGCGCCTTTCCTTTTGAAGCACGACCTGCCTCCGGAATCTGATATACCTTCAACCAGTAAAGTTTCCCAATGTTCGAGAAAAAAAGCATGTAATCATGCGTAGAGCCGATAAAAAGCTGTTCAACGAAATCCTCTTCTTTTGTCTCCATGCCAATAAGTCCTTTACCGCCTCTTCGCTGGCTTCTATATTCAGACAGAGGATTTCTCTTTATATAGCCCTGATGCGAAAAAGTTATAACCATATCTTCTTCTGTTATCAGGTCTTCTATTGTTATTTCTTTTGTCTCTGCGCTTATCTCGGTTCTTCTTTCTTCAGTATATTTCTCTCTAATTTCAATCAGTTCATCGTTTATTACCTTTGCTATCAGAGTTTCACTTGCAAGTATGGCCTTCAGTCTTTCAATTTCCTTTAACACTTCTTTGTATTCGCTCATTATCTTATCTCTTTCAAGCCCGGTAAGGCGCTGCAGTTTCATATCCAGTATTGCCTGAGCCTGAATTTCTGAAAGCGGATAGTTACTCATCAACCCATTCCTTGCTTCCTCAGGGGTCTTTGATTTTCTGATGAGGGAAATAATCGCATCAAGATTATCAAGCGCAGTCTTTAAGCCTTCTAATATATGTGCTCTTTCTTCTGTTTTCCTCAGCTCGAATTTTGTCCTTCTGATAACAACATCACGCCTGTGTTGCAAGAAATACTTAAGCATATCTTTTAGATTCAAGACCCTTGGCTGATTGCCTACAAGCGCAAGCATTATAATCCCGAATGTTGATTCCATCTGGGTGTGCTTGTATAGATTGTTCAGCATTACTTCTGCCATCTCGCCTCTTTTTAACTCAAGAACAACCCTGATGCCGTCTCTGTCAGACTCATCTCTTATCTCTGATATGCCTTCTATCTTTTTATCCCTTACAAGCTCGGCTATTTTTTCTATTAGTCTTGCCTTATTGACCTGATAAGGAAGCTCAGTGATGATAATATTGTTCCCTCTTTTTTGTTCTTCGATCTTTGCTTTGGCCCTTATCTTTATTAATCCTCTGCCAGTGTTATAGGCATCAGTAATCCCGCCTGTGCCGTGTATAATCCCCCCAGTTGGAAAATCAGGGCCTTTTATTATATTTGCAAGCTGCTTAATACTGATCTCAGGATTCTTAAGCAGCATTACTAGTCCATCAATTATCTCGCCAAGATTATGAGGCGGGACATTTGTTGCCATTCCAACAGCAATCCCTGATGATCCGTTAATGATAAGGTTAGGAACCCTTGATGGGAGCACAACAGGCTCTTCTGTTGTCTCGTCAAAGTTAGCAGTGAAATCAACTGTATCTTTGTCTATGTCCTCAAGAAGCTCTTCTGCGAGCTTTGCAAGTCTTGCCTCTGTATAACGATAAGCTGCTGCAGGGTCTCCATCAATAGAGCCGAAGTTGCCCTGTCCGTCTATCAGTGGATTGCGCATATTAAAGTCCTGAGCAAGCCTTACAAGTGCATCATAAACAGCAGAGTCACCGTGCGGGTGGTACTTTTTAAGCACTTCACCGACAACACCAGCACACTTGGAGTATTTCTTGTTAGAAAGGAGTCCCTCTCTAAACATTGCATATAGAATTCTTCTCTGGACAGGCTTTAACCCGTCCCTTATATCTGGCAATGCCCTCCCGATAATTACGCTCATAGCATAATCAAGGTAGGAAGCCTTCATTTCTTCTTCAATACTTATTGGAACCTTTGCCATTTATCTCCTCTCTGAGTTCATAGAATAGCCTTTGGAAAAGCGTTATATTCTAACATAAATTCAACTCAGCCTGAATATAAAATTTCTCTTTAAAATTAACAGGATCAATAAATATTGACAGTTGTTCATGCCATATTTCGCAAGCATAGTTATGGTATAATGGAACAAATTTGTACTTTTATATCAATAGAGAAGACAATAGGGAAGAGATTATATCTTGAATTGCCTTGTACTTGGGGGAAATGGTTTTATAGGCTCTCATCTGGTTGATAAACTTATCTCAGAGGGGCATCATGTCCGAGTTTTCGACAAATATGAAGAACATTACCGTTCTCCTATTTGCTCTGTTGATTACCTATATGGTGATTTTGGCAACAGAGGATTATTGACTGAAGCTTTACATAATATTGAGATTGTTTTTCATCTAATAAGCACTACTCTGCCAAAGACTTCAAATGATGATCCAGCTTTTGACATTCAATCCAACTTAATTGACACCATATATTTGTTGGAGCAATGTATTGCACAAAAAATTAAACATATTGTCTTTATTTCTTCAGGCGGCACAATTTATGGACTGCCTAACACCTTGCCAATAAAAGAAGACTGTCCTACCAATCCTTTATGCTCATATGGAATAACGAAACTGGCAATCGAAAAGTATCTGGAACTTTTCAGCTATCTGTACGGACTGAGTTATACGATTATTCGTCCGTCAAATCCATATGGAAGCAGGCAGAATCCAGCTGGAATCCAAGGTGCGATATCTGTCTTTCTTGGAAAAGCGGTTAGAAATGAAGTAATAGAGATATGGGGCGATGGAGAAATAGTGCGTGATTTTATTTTCATTGATGACCTTATAGATGGAATTCATAGAGCAGCTATAACCAGAACTAAATCTCATATATTTAATATAGGCAGCGGGACAGGCATTTCAATTAACGATATTTTAACTGCTATTCGCAATGTTACTCATAGTGAAATAAAAATTGAATATAAGGAAAAACGCTCATTTGACTTGCCAAGAATATTTCTTGATATAACACTGGCAAAAGAAGAACTTGGCTGGAATCCGGTTGTCCCATTAGAATCAGGAATTAAAAAAACCCTTGATTTTATCAAGCAAATTTATAAATAGCATGCTTATTGTATATAATAGCGCAGCATATTAAATTGTGTTTGTTGTTCATAGATATTAAATGTTGGATTTTAAATAAAGATTAGAGGAATGGGTTCGTGAAAATTTCTATAGTGATCCCTGTATATAAAAGCGAAAAAATACTACCTGTGATTGCAAAACAGATAGATGAAGCTATGGAAGAAGCCGGCTTGAGCAGAGATTACGAGGTTATTTTAGTAAATGATTGCAGTCCTGATGAAAGCTGGCAGATAATTGAAAAACTGTGCGATTGTTATCCGTCTTTTAAAGGAATCAATTTAATGAAGAATACCGGTCAGCATAATGCTATTATGGCAGGATTAAATCATACCAATGGCAGAACGATTGTAATGATGGACGATGACCTTCAACATTCTCCTAAATATATAATTCAATTATTCTTAAAAATTAATGAAGGCTTTGACGTTTGTTACACAAAATTTAAAGAAAGGAAACACTCACTGTGGAAAGTATTAGGAAGCGCATTTAATGACAAGGCAGCAACAATTATGTTGGGGAAACCAAAGAAAATTTATCTGTCGTCATTCAAGGCGATCAGCAGTGATGTTAAAAATATAATAATAACCTATACAGGTCCTTTTGCATATGTAGATGGATTAATTCTAATGGCAACAAATAATCTGACAAGCATTGAAGTTGAGCATTATGAACGTCATGAAGGCAAGGGTAATTATACTTTTGCAAAAGGAATCATGCTGTGGATGAAAATGGCCACAATTTTCTCCATCGTGCCTTTAAGGATAGCAACTTTTTTAGGGTTCATTAGTGCCATTGTTGGTTTTATACTTGCCTTGATACTAATAATTGAAAAATTGACTATGAATGTTCCGGTTCGCGGTTGGGCATCATTAATAGTAACAGTTCTTATAATGGGAGGGATTCAGCTGATTGCTCTAGGAGCTATTGGAGAATATCTTGGTAGAATTTACATAAATATAAATAAGAAACCTCAATTTGTTATTAAATCAAAGAAAAATCTTTCTTGAAGAATAAACTTTCACGCATTTTACTGCTTATATTCCTGAATTGATTTTAATTACTGGTAAAACAGCATTGATTGACATATATCAAGAACTGCTGATATGATTAAACACTTTACCGATTTTTTAAAAAATTATATTAATAAGATATTACAAAAAGGGTAGGAATAAATGTCTTTTAAAAAAAATTTGCTCGAAAAAATAAAACTCGCAGAATGGCTCTTGCTGCTTTTGTCTGTTTTTTCATTGCCGCTGTTCAGATCTCCAACTGAAATTTTTTTATATAGCAGCGCTTTGTTTTTCGTTGTTCGTCATATTTACGAGAAGGACATTGGTATGGTTTTGTTTGCTAAAGATGTACGATTAGGTTTTCTTGCTATTTTTGCATCTGCCTGTCTCTCTGCCTTGTTTGCTCTGAAACCAGGCCTTGCATTGCTTGGAAGCATGGGCTACCTAAAGATGTATACAATATTTATTATTATTGCTTCTGATTTTTCAGACAGAAATTCTATAAAAATTATTTTGCGTGTTGTAATTGCAGCTTCAGTAATAGCAGGAGCATATGGATTAATGAGATATGAGATGGGATTGAATGATTTCGTTGAGTTTCCGTCAGGGGGAATGACAAATCATACAGCGATATATCTAGGCCTTGCTCTTTTAATAGCATTTTATTATTTTTTCAATGTAGCTAAAGAAGCCAAGTTATTTGAAAAAACTATGGCTGCCTGCGGGGGCATAGCAATTTTAATCCTTTTAATGTTTTCCTCTTCAAGAAGCTGGTTGAGCTACGGCAGAATGTTATTTATTCCATTTGTCCTTTTTTATTTCGATAGAAAAAAAATATTAAAGATTGCAGCATTAGTATTGATAATATGTGCACTATTTGCAATGGCATTTCCTCCAAATATGCAGTTTGCAAGTTATGGAGGGAGAGCGATTGCATGGGAACTGAGTTGGGAGGTCTATAAAGCCCATCCAATATTGGGTATCGGAGCTAAACACCTACGGTTCAATACTGCTGAAATGTATAATCTAACGCATGAAAGCCATTTTAACCATGCACATAATTTATTTTTGAATGTTCTTTGCCATCAAGGAACCGTTGGATTTCTTTCGCTGATGTTTTTGCTTTATTTGATCTATAAACTGTTGCGAAAGACAAATGAAGATATAAAACCGCTTATCGTAAGTGTCTGTATCTCTTATTTTTTGATAAGTTTTGTTAACACAACTCTACACTCTCAACACGGGTTTCTTTTTTCTGTAATTATAGGAATGGCTAATAATAGATTCAAGGAATAAATAAAGCAAGGTTATAAAAGATTATGGTATTCCTGTATAGATTTTATGGTCATATTTTTCTTTAAAAGTTTCTCTATTGCATTGACAACTGCCTTGGCGCCCGATACGGTCGTTGTGTAAGGAATCCTGTATTGTAAAGCGCTTCTCCTTATTGAGTAAGAATCTTTCTGGGCCTTTGCATCACTGACTGTATTGATTATGAAATGAACCTCTTTGTTCTTAATCATATCAATAATATCCGGTCTTCCTTCAGTAACCTTATTCACTACTTCAACAGGAATGCATTTATCTTTCAGATGCTGGGCAGTGCCTCGTGTTGCAACAACATCGAAACCCATATCATTAAGCTGTCTTACTAATTTACAGATGCCTTCCTTGTCCTCATCTCTCACACTTATAAAAATTCTGCCTGAGGTAGGTATCTTGTTACTGCTCGAAAGCTGGGCTTTAGCATAAGCCATGCCAAAATCTGCATCGATTCCCATTACCTCGCCTGTTGACTTCATTTCAGGCCCAAGTATTACATCAACTCCTGTAAACCTGTCAAAAGGCAATACTGCCTCTTTAACTGCAACATGGGTCATCTCCTTTTCCTTTTCAATCCCCAGTTCTTTCAGGGTTTTTCCAAGCATTGCTTTTGCAGCAAGCTTTGCCAGAGGAACTCCTGTTGCTTTACTTACATATGGAATTGTTCTTGATGCTCTGGGATTTACCTCCAGAACATATATTTCTTTGTCCTTCACAGCAAATTGGATATTCATGAGTCCAATAACATTAAGCTCTTTTGCAAGAGCCTTTGTCTGTTTCTTGATCTCATCAACAATATCTTTGCTTAGAGAATAAGCCGGCAATGAGCATGCTGAATCTCCAGAATGTATGCCAGCCTCTTCAATATGCTCCATAACACCACCAATTATTACATCAGAACCGTCAGATATTGCATCAACATCAACCTCAACAGCGCCCTCAAGATATTTGTCCACAAGAACAGGATGCTTTGAAGATGCCTTTACAGCCCTCTCCATATAATCCATAAGCGAGATTTCATCATATACAATCTCCATTGCCCTTCCGCCAAGCACATAAGAAGGTCTGACCATTACCGGATATCCTATCTTCTTTGCAATGGCAAATGCTTCTTCTGGAGACATGGCAGTATCGCTTTCCGCCTGTTTGAGGTTAAGTTTGTGCAGCAGCTCCTTAAATCTCTTTCTGTTCTCAGCCCTGTCTATTGAATCAGGCGTTGTTCCAAGAATCTTAACCCCTTCTTTTTCAAGAGGAACTGCAAGTTTTAATGGAGTCTGTCCCCCGAACTGCACGATAATTCCTATAGGTTTTTCTGTCTGGATTATATTCATAACATCTTCTATTGTAAGAGGCTCAAAATACAGCCTGTCGGCAGTGTCATAATCAGTGCTTACAGTCTCAGGATTGCAGTTCACCATTATTGTCTCGAATCCAAGTTCCTTGAGAGCAAAAACAGCATGAACACAGCAGTAATCGAATTCTATGCCCTGCCCTATCCTGTTTGGGCCTGAGCCTAAAATTACAACTTTTTTCTTGTCAGTTGGATTTGCTTCACAATCTGTAACAGGACTTGATAATCCCAATTTAAAAAAAGGCCTTTCATAAGTCGAATACATATAAGGAGTATATGCTGCAAACTCAGCAGCACACGTATCAACCATTTTATACACAGGTTTTATTCTAAGTTCATTTCTGAGTTTTCGTATCTCATCCTCTTTCTTTTTTGTAAGCTGTGCTATTCTTCTGTCTGAAAAGCCGTATTCCTTAAATTTTCTGAGTGTTTCTCCTGCATCCTTGCCGGGTTTCATTTTCTTTATCTCTTCTTCCATATCAATAATCTGTTTTATATTATTCAGAAACCATGGATCTATCCATGTAAGCTCATAAATTTCACTGAGAGACATTCCTTTTCTTACCGCCTCAGCAATGTACCATAGCCTTTCAGCATTCGGAACTTTGAGCTTTGGCTTCAGTTCTTCGATATCAAGATTAATATTCTCAAATCCATAACTGCTGATCTCAAGGCTTCTGAGCGCCTTTTGAAGAGATTCCTTGAATGTTCTTCCTATTGACATTACCTCGCCTACAGATTTCATCTGTGTTGTTAGGGTAGGATTGGAGCCCCTGAATTTCTCAAATGCAAATCTTGGTATCTTTGTAACAACATAATCTATCGTTGGTTCAAATGATGCTGGCGTCTCTTTTGTTATGTCATTTGGGATTTCGTCCAATGTCATACCGACCGCAAGCTTCGCAGCAATTTTTGCTATTGGAAATCCTGTTGCTTTACTTGCAAGAGCAGATGATCTGGAAACCCTTGGATTCATCTCTATAACTATCATCCTGCCGTTCTCAGGATTCAATGCGAATTGAATATTAGAACCGCCTGTATCAACTCCTATTTCCCTGATAATTGCTATAGAAGCATCACGCATCGTCTGATATTCTTTGTCAGTGAGTGTCTGTGCAGGCGCAACTGTAATGGAATCTCCGGTATGAACTCCCATGGGATCAAGGTTTTCGATCGAGCAAATTATCACAACATTGTCCTTTGTATCACGCATTACCTCAAGCTCATATTCTTTCCAACCTATAACAGACTCCTCAACAAGCACCTGATGAACAGGACTGAGTTTTAATCCTTTATCAAGAAGTTCTGTGTACTCTTCCATATTGTATGCGATGCCTCCACCTGTTCCGCCAAGCGTGAATGACGGCCTTAGAATCGCAGGGAATCCAATAGTCTCAATAATCTCAAGTCCTTGTTTCATGTTCCCAATGTGAGCGCTCTTAGGGACATCAAGATCAATTTTCTTCATAGCTTCCTTGAAAAGTTCTCTGTCTTCAGCCTTTTTGATAGCATGAAGTTTTGCGCCGATCAGCTCGACTTTGTTTTTGTCCAGTACTCCGCTCTCTGCTAGTTCAACTGCAAGATTAAGCGCTGTCTGTCCTCCCATTGTGGGCAAAATAGCATCAGGTTTTTCCTTTTTTATAATCAGCTCTAGTATGTCTGCTGTCAGCGGTTCGATATAAGTAGCATCTGCGATCTCAGGGTCAGTCATTATAGTTGCAGGGTTAGAATTCACAAGAACAACCCTGTATCCTTCTTCACGCAAGGCCTTGCATGCCTGAGTCCCTGAATAATCAAATTCGCATGCCTGACCTATAACTATTGGCCCTGATCCGATTAAAAGTATTGTCTTTATATCACTTCTTTTTGGCATAAACTATCTTGCTCCCGTTCAGCTGCAGTATTACTAGTGATTTTCAGCTTAAAGTCTATTTTTAAGATATTTATTCTCTGCATAAACTAAAGCAACTTGCAAATGGAGAAAACCTTAGATTTCAAATTTATATGCCTCAGCGTTTCCCTTCAATTATCTCCCTAAATCTTTTAAACAAATGAACTGAATCATTTGGTCCTGGTCCGGCTTCTGGATGATATTGAACTGAGAAAACAGGCAACTCTGCATGCTGCATGCCTTCTTCAGTATTGTCGTATAAATTAAGATGCGTTAGTTTCACCTTGTCTTTTATGCTTTTTATATCTACGCAATAATTATGATTCTGTGATGTTATCTCTACTTTTTCGGTTGATAAATTCTTGACAGGATGATTGCCGCCATGGTGGCCGAATTTAAGTTTATATGTTCTTCCTCCAAGTGCAAGTCCAAGAATCTGATGGCCAAGGCATATTCCAAAAATAGGTTTCTTACCTAAAAGTTTCTTTGCGCTTTCAATTCCGTATTTTACTGTCTCAGGGTCTCCAGGACCATTGCTTAGCAACACTCCATCAGGATTCATCTCAAGAACTTTTTCAGCAGGCGTCTGCGCAGGCACAACCGTCACATCAAATCCAGCATTCACAAGATTTCTTAATATATTTAACTTGATGCCAAAATCATAGACAATAACTTTATATGTATTTAATTTTGAATTTTGAAGATTTTTCTTTGCACATAAGTTCCAACAGCCTTCATCCCATTCATATTGTTTTTTTGTTGTAACATCCTTAACAAGATCAAGCGAAGATATGCCGGGATGCTTTTTCACCTTTAATAGCAGCCTTTCAGGCTCCATATCAGCAGTCGAGATAATCCCCATCTGTGCGCCCTTGTTTCTTAAATGTCTGGTCAAAGCCCTTGTGTCAATTCCCTCTATTCCTACAATTTTATTTTCTGTAAGATACTGTTTTAAAGACATTGAAGAACGCCAGTTGCTTGGCAGATCAAGATATTCCTTAACAACAAACCCTTCAATCTTTGGGCCTCCTGATGACTCTATATCTTCAGTGTTGACACCGTAATTTCCAATCTGGGGATATGTCATTGTGACTATCTGCCCTTTATATGAAGAGTCAGTAATTATCTCCTGATACCCAGTCATTGATGTATTGAAAACAACTTCGCCTATAGTCTCGCCTTCAGAGCCGAAACTTATGCCCTCAAAAACCAGACCGTCAGAGAGAACCAGTAACGCCTTACCACTCATAAATCTTTCCCTTGCATATAGTAGTCTTAACCATGCCCTTAAGATTAAATCCTTCAAAGGGAGTATTCTTCCCTTTAGAAACAAATTTTTCAGAGTCAACAATATATTCTTTTTTCGTATCAACTATTATAAGTTCAGCACCAGCTCCGACTTTTAGATTGCCTTTGTTTAATCCTAATATCTTTGCCGGATTCAAGGCCATTTTCTCCACCAGCTGATTTATAGTAATAATCTCTTCTTCAACAAGTTTAAGACTTAAACTGAATGCTGTCTCAAGCCCTGATATTCCTGAAGGCGCAGTATCAAACTCTTTCAGTTTTTCATCTCTATGATGCGGAGCATGATCCGTTGCAATCACATCGATTGTTCCGTCTTTCAATGCTTTTTTAATCGCCTTAATATCCTTCTCTGTTCTCAGAGGAGGATTAACCTTTGCATTTGTGTTATAACCTTTCACTGCATCCTCTGTCAGGCTGAAGTAATGCGGACATGTCTCAGCAGTAACATCTATTCCCATTTCCTTTGCATTTCTGATTAGCCTTACAGAACCTTCAGTAGAAACATGCGCCACATGAAGTCTTCCGCCTGTAAGTGTTGACAAAGCTATATCCCTTGCAACCATTATTATTTCAGCTTCAGAAGGTATTCCTTTTAATCCAAGTGTGAGCGATAGCAGCCCTTCGTTCATCACACCGCTTTCTGACAAAATCAAATCCTCGCAATGAGATATTATAGGGACGTTAAAAACTTTTGAATATTCAAGAGCCCTTCTCATTATCATACTGTTCATCACAGGGCTTCCATCATCAGAAAAGGCAATGCATCCTTCTTCATGCATAATGCCCATCTCTGCCAATTCCTCGCCTTTTTGTTTCTTTGTTATTGCTCCTATTGGATATACATTGCATGCGCCTTCTTGGATTGCTTTTCTTATAATAAAATCAGTAACGCTTGAGTTGTCATTAACAGGATTGGTATTGGGCATTGCACACACTGATGTAAACCCGCCCTTAACAGCTGCTGTTGTTCCGGTTTTTATTGTTTCCTTATATTCAAATCCAGGTTCTCGCAAATGTGTATGCATATCTATTAAGCCAGGGAAGATATACATCCCGCCTGCGTCAATAATTTGCATGCCGGAGACAAGAGACTGTTCAACTGAATTTCCAACAGTTTTTATTTTTCCGTCTTCAATTAATACATCGCCTATCTCGTCAATCTTCTGTGACGGGTCTACTATATGGCCGTTTTTTATTAATATACTATTCATCTATGCTCTCATACCTGCCAGAAGATACATAACAGCCATTCTTACAGCAAGACCATTCGTGACTTGCTCAAGTATTACTGATTTCGGGCCGTCTGCTATATGTGATTCTATTTCTACTCCTCTGTTCATCGGTCCAGGATGCATTACGATTGCATCTTTATCAGCAAATCTGAGTCGTTCTTCTGTAAGTCCCCAGTATTTGAAATATTCAAGTGTTGAAGGAAAAAATCCTTTACCCTGCCTCTCCATCTGTATTCTCAGAGTAATAATCACATCAGCATTTCTGAGTCCTGATTCAATATCATGAAATACTTTTACTCCAAGAGATTCCAGTTCGAGAGGAACAAGCGTAGGAGGACCAATAAGTCTGAGTTCAACTCCGAATTTTGTAAGAAGATAAATATTTGATTTTGCCACACGGCTGTGCAGCACATCACCTACAATCGCAATCTTCAGACCTTCAAAGCTCCCTTTTTTTTCTTTTATTGTGAATGCATCAAGCAGAGCCTGAGTCGGATGTTCATTTGTCCCATCACCTGCATTTATAACAGATGCCTTAAGATGCTTTGCAAGTATATGAGGCGCGCCTGAAGACGAATGTCTTATGATTACAAAGTCTGCTCCAAGAGCCTGTATATTCAAAGCTGTGTCAATCAGACTTTCACCCTTAACAACACTGCTTGTTGGCACTGAAAGGCTGAGCACATCAAGGCTGAGCCTTTTTTCAGCAAGTTCAAAAGATGTTCTTGTCCTAGTTGAGGGCTCAAAGAATAAATTAACCGAGGTCTTTCCTCTTAAGGCAGGGACTTTTTTGATATCACGTTTAAGCACATCCTTAAAGCCAGACGCTGTGTTAATGACAAGCATTATCTCATCTTTTGTAATATCCTTTATTCCCAAAAGATCTTTTGACGATAGTTTCATTCTATTGTCACCTTGTCTTCTGTTCCCTCTTCTTCAAGGCTCACATCTATCTTTTCATTCAGGGCTGTTGGGATGTTTTTCCCGACAAAGTCGGCTTTTATAGGAAGCTCTCTGTGTCCCCTGTCTATAAGCACAGCAAGCTGTATGTTCGCAGGCCTTCCAATATCCATTAATGCATCCAGAGCAGCCCTTGTTGACCTGCCGGTAAAAAGAACATCATCTACAAGCACGACTTTCATGTCTGCAATTTCACACGGCACTTCCGTATTTCTTACAGCAGGCTGTTCTTTTCTGATATTAAGATCATCTCTGTAAAAAGATATATCGATTGCTCCAACAGGTATGTCCTTGCCTTCTATCTCTTTAATTTTGTTTGCCAGTCTCTTTGCAAGATATACCCCTCCTCTTTGCACACCAAACAGGCAGAGCTCTTTTGTCCCCTTGTTTTTTTCAAGAATCTCATGCGCAATGCGCGCAAGGGTCCTGTCAATATCTTTTTTATTCATTAGTTCTTTAGACATATGCAGGCATAAAAAAACCTTCCCGGTTTCCTGGGAAGGTTGTATTGGTTATGTATTTTTTGCAGCTCACGCTGTCTCCTCCGCCTTCACAGTCTCGCCGAACTATGTTTAAAGGCAAAAGTATTAAAACACAAAAAGAATTCTTTGTCAATCAGTTTTAAAAATACACCCTCTGCATTCCTCGGATTTTTGCATATTTGATTTGCAGACACCCGATATCCCGTGATGGCAGAGTGCAAAATCATATTTAAGCGGGTCTTCAGAATCAAGTTTTTTGAGTGAATTCGTTATCTCAACAGCCATTTTCCAGTCAGGAGATTTTCGAGTTGCAAGGCCTAAACATCTTGATATTTTTGCTATATGCGTATCCAGAGGAATCACAAGCTTGTTTTTTGGAATTCCATCCCAAATGCCAAAATCAATATCCCTGTCTCTTACCATCCATCTAAGAAAAAGATTCATCCTTTTGCACGCACTGCCATCCTTAGGGGAAGGGAAAAACTGCATTAAACCTTGCGGCTTTATGTTCCTGCCATAAATTTCTGTTGTGTTTATCTCTGTAATTTCTTTAATAAATCCTTTAAGCGCAGTTTCAATGTCAGGATCATCTTCATTGAAAAATTTCTTGAATGCATTTTCTATTGAGCAGTGTTTCTTGAGCAGTTTGCTTATAATGTGAATCAGGCAGACAATATCCTTTTCTTTATTAAACCTGTATCGTATATTTTTAAATTTTTCAGAATCCCTGTCAGCATTAAACTCCTTCACAAAATCATATGGGCTCCTGCCCATAAAACCGAGTATTTTCTCTATTACAGATTTGAATAAATCAACTTTTCCATAAGCAAAACACGAGGATACAAAACCTGAGATTTCAATATCATTTTTGCTCTGATATTTGTGCGGAAACTCTATCGGGTCAGAAAACATCCTTTCCTTAAAATTGTATCCTCTGTAAAATCTGTCCAGAATTTGCTTGATATCTTTGGCCATGAACTATATTAGCATAGGCTATTTTTTGATCCTAAATTTTATCAGTCGAAAAAAATGTTGTTTTATGCTAAATTTCATAAAATACCATGAAAAACTTTAGGGGAATATTACCGGGAATCGCAGTCATCATACTTATTATGATCGTTTCTTTCTTTTTATCTTCACTGCATCAATCATTTGATATGCTGATTATATCGATCATACTTGGAATGGTTTTGGGAAACTTCACAAAAAATATTTTGATTCTTTCAGACGGTATTTCATTTTCGCTGAAAATCTTTCTTCCGATAGGCATTGCCTTATACGGCACACAACTGACTTTTACAGGAGTGGAGACAAAACAGTTTCCTTATGTAGTTTTGATTTTCTTTATGCTTTTTTCATTTGTGTATTTTTTCTCCAAGAAACTTGGTTTTTCTAAGAACATAAGCATACTGCTCTCAACCGGCATATCAGTATGCGGCTCATCTGCAATTACAGTAATATCACCTCTTATAGATGCAAAAAAAGAAGAAACATCACTGTCAGTCTTTGTCATACTAATAGTCGGGTTAGCAGGAATGATATTTTATCCAATTCTCAACGGAATAATAATGTTCGACAAAAATGAATTCGCTTTTTTAACTGGCACTACCCTTCCAACAATAGGGCAAGTTAAGACAACTGCTCTTACAGCGGGACAAGACGTGCTTTCTTATGCGCTCAAATTAAAACTTATAAGGGTTTCATTCTTGATATTCCTTCCGCTGATTGTTCTATGGCTCAAAGGAAAAGAAAAGAAGTTTTATTTCCCCTGGTTTATTATTGTTTTTATCATGCTTGCGATAATCGCAAACATCGTAAATAATCAGCACTATATCTTTCAGATAGCTGAATCTCTCAGTAAGTTTTTTCTTAGCGGCGCACTTGCTGCAATAGGATTTTCTGTGAATTTTAACTCTTTATTTGATGAAATTAAAAAAGCTTTTATTGCTACATTCATACCATGGAGTTTAATCGTACTTGCCATATGTCTCACACTGATATTCTCCAATTAATTCGTGACAATTTCCTTCTAGATATTCTATAATCAATTCACATCATTCATTATGGAATCATATTGTTAATATCCAATTTTAATAAAGACTTTGATAATACCGTCAGAGAGCTGAGCAATTCATATGAAGAAAATTCTCTTCTATGCAAGCTTTCAGATATATTCGCATGCCGCAATGTTAATGAAATCTACGAAAATCTAGTCATCGAAGCTGCTGCAACTTTAGGGGTGGCAACAACCGCTGTTTTATTTCTTGATGAAAACAATACAATGCTTCATACAAAGGCGTGTTACGGCATATGGGAAAAGAACAAGATATTAAACGGTAAAAGGGAGCCGCTCTTGAACATAATGAAAAGCGGCATGCCCGTAGTATTCAATAAAATAAACGAGATAGATACCAGTAATAATTTCTACGGATTAAATTCTGCACTATTCTGTCCTTTGACAATAAAAGGCAGGACAGTCGGGTTAATGATACTTGCTGACAAAATAACAGCAGAGGCATTCTATCCCAGCGATATAAAACTTTTCAGATTTATAGTTAATCAGGCCGCCCTTGCAATTGAAAATAAAATCCTCTATCAGGAAATCGAAGATATGATGCTTGGCACAATAAAATCATTCGTAAACGCTCTTGAATCAACAGCAGAATGGACAAGCGGACATGCAGAGCGTGTGATGCTCTACAGTCACGGCATTGCGAATGAGATGGGCATAGGCAAACAACAGACTGATCGTCTGCGGATATGTTCTCTTTTGCATGACATCGGAAAGATTGCAATCCCTCCTCACATACTGAATAAAAAAGGACCCCTAGATAAAGAAGAATGGGGAATAATAAAAACACATCCTACTGTTGGAGTAAAAATTCTTTCTGGACTTAAAACATTTGATGATATTCTTGACGGAATAAAGTACCATCATGAGCATTGGAACGGAGAAAATGGGATATTTAAACTCGAACGCAATGACATACCTTTAATATCAAGAATACTTACTGTCTCTGATGCATTTGATGCAATGACATCTGACAGGCCTTACAGAGATAAGATTAGCGAAAAAGAAACTCTCGCTGAGATAAAAAACCTGTCAAAAAAACAGTTCGACCCTCAGGTGGTCGAGGCATTATTAGTTTGGATCAGCCAACAGCATCAAGCTTCCTGATCCTCAGTATAATGCCTAGATCTTCCGTTATCTTTTTGCACTTTTCTATATCAACGCCTTTAATTTCTACAACTGTTGCCTGAACAATAGGTATATATTTTTTAGCCTCTTTTATGAATTCTATTACTTCGGGAAATGCGTTTTTAAATATCGGAGAACATATACTGTTATAAGTAGATGCATCATGTGCATCAAGACTAACTGAAACCGCATCAACAATCCCTTTAAGTTCTGGAAGAATATTTCTTTTATTGATAATGTTGCCATGCCCGTTTGTGTTGATTCTTACTGAACCGTTTTTTTCTTTAACCCAGCAGGCAAGATTCTTAACCAGATCAAGTCTCAACAGCGGTTCTCCGTATCCGCAGAATACTATCTCCTTATACTTAGACGGGTCACCTACTTCTGCTTTTATATCATCTTCTGTAGGCTCTTCAGAGAGTCTGAGATTGTGTCCCTTAACATAATCAGTATGAAATCTTACGCAGAAAGAGCATTTATTCGTACATCTGTTCGTTACATTTATATAAAGACTATCTCTAATCTTATAAGTAAATTCTCCTTTTTCTGGTAGCTCTCCGATCCCGAATAACTTTTTTGAATTTAATGTTGTAATTCTCTCAATATCCTCAAATCCAATATTCCTCAGCTCTGCTATTTTCTTAGCTGTATGAACAATATATGCGGGTTCGTTTCTCTTTCCTCTGAAAGGCTCCGGAGTCAGATATGGGGAGTCTGTCTCAATAAGTAGATACTTGTCGGGGATTATCTTTACAATTTCCATCAATTCTTTGGACTTGCCGAATGTTACAGGGCCTGCGATAGAAATATAAAAACCCATCTGCATTACCTTTTCTGCCATATCTCTGTCTCCGGAAAAACAATGCAATACGCCTTTGTTCAATTTTGATTCGCGCAGTACTTTAAGTGTATCTTCTTTTGCCTCTCTGCTGTGAATAATAACAGGCAGGTCTAGTTCCTGAGCTAATTCCATATGTTTCCTGAATACTTTTTTTTGTATATCACGAGGTGAATTGTCATAATGATAATCAAGCCCTGTTTCCCCGATAGCAACAATTTTGGGATTATCAGATTTTATTTCTTTTGAAAATTTATATTCTTCTCCCCATTTTTTGATTTGATTATATGTCTCGCCAGAAAAATCTTTTGCATCATGCGGGTGAATGCCAACAGAAGAATAGATAAAATCGTATTTTTTGGAAAGTGCAAGGCTGCCAAGATTTCCTTTATTATCAGAACCTACAGAAATGAGCGCTTCTATTCCTGATTCTTTTGCGCGGGCTATGACATCTTCTCTGTCAGAAGAAAAGGCGTCCATATCAAGATGACAATGTGTATCAATCATGCTCCAAACTTCTTTAAACGAAGTGCATTGGCAAGTGCAAGCGGCATAAGATTAACTGTATTAAAAATACCAAATTCTCCTTTTAGACATTCCCTCTCTGTAAAAGAACGGCAGGTATTTCCAAAAACATAAGGGGATTTCAAAAGCACAGGCACAGGATGCCAGCTGTGTCCCTTGAGCAGTGACGGAGTCGAATGATCACCTGTGATTATAAGTACATCAGGATTCAGAGCAAGAATCTGAGGGAGCATGCTGTCAAAATTCGCAAGCTGATTAGCCTTTTCTACAAAATTTCCGTCCTCGCCATATGAATCAATTTTTTTCACATGAACAAAGAAAAAATCGTAATCTTTATATTTTTGCTTCACAATCTCTATTTCTGTTTCAACATCTCCTTTTATCTCAGGCGCATCCATACCGATAAGTTTTGCAAGCCCCCTGTACATCGGATACGATGCAATTGCAAGAGACTTAAGCCCATACACCTCATTGAAATGAGGGATATCAGGCGCTTGTGAAAATCCTCTCAGCAATGCAAAATTGGCCTTATCCTGCTTTTTCAGAATATCCTCAATCTGGCTTATCAAGTTTTTTACAACAGGAATGATCTTTTCAGCCTGTTTTGTTTCTGGCACAGGATCAAGCGGCGCTTTTTCTTCCTTCTGAGGATCAGTATCAAGAATCACTCCAGAGCCTTTTTCCAGAGAGTCAGGAAATCTAAGGACTATGGAAAATCTGTGTTCCATGCCGGAAGTAAAGATTACCTCAACATCTCCTATCTTCTTTATCTTATTTTGAAGCAGTCCGGTAATATCTTTATTCTTTTCCGTAGGGATTCTGCCAGCTCGTCTGTCTTTGATGATACCGTTTTTTATCGTTGAATAATTTCCTCTGATCGCAATATCTGTTTTTTTCAATTCCACGCCAAGACCAAGCGCCTCAAGAACTCCCCTTCCAATCTGCCATTCAACAGGATCATATCCAAAAAGCGCAAGATGTCCGGGTCCGCTCCCAGGTGTTATGCCGTATCCAACAGGAAGATGCATACCGCATGCAGAGTTCTGAGCAATCATATCTAAGTTAGGGATATCAGCTGTTTCAAGTTCTGTCTTACCGTGCATTGGAAGACCTCCAAGCCCGTCAAGCACAACAAGGATTATCTTTGAATTGTTTTTTTGGATCAGGTGTTTTATTGTGTTTTGCATTCTTAATCTTACTTAAAAACTGCGGTATGTTGCAAGTTTAAATCATTTCTGGTTAATAAAGGTTTTAAGAGCATCTTCGTATTTAAGCGGTTTAAATCCGAAACTCTTTTCAACTGAATCAATAGGGCATAGATTATCTTTCTCTAGCAATCCAAGCTGTTCAATGGTCACGGGCGGAACACTTAATATCTTTTCTGCAAAAAAAGCTCCTAATTTCATTAAACCCATAGGAACATGAAAAACGGGTTTTTTTACGTTTAACGCAATCAACAGGTTATTTAAAATTTCATCATAGGTGAGGTGCTGAGGACCACCTATCTCAAAAGTTCCTGAGTAAGCTTCTGGTGAATCAATTATCTTGAGAGCGCACTTCACCCAATCATTAATATATAAAGGCTGAAATTTTGATTTTCCAGAACCTGGTATAGGAATTATCGGAGATTTTTTAATTATGTTTATTATCTTCCTTGTAAATCCATCCCATGGCCCGATTAAAATTGAAGGCCTAAGAATTGTAAATCGGATCCCTGACGCCTTAACAATCTCTTCAGTCTCAGCTTTTGTTCTCAAATATCCTGACCACGAATCTATGTCAGCCCCAATAGCACTCTGATAAAAAAAATGTTTCACTCCTGAGTTCTTTGATTCAGAGATTAGATTTTCTGTGCCGTAAACATGTATCTTTCTGAATGTGGATGAATCTGTTTCATGAATAATTCCCACAAGATGTATTACGAGATCAATGCCGTTTAAGGCATTTCTAATTGTTTCAGGCATTGTTATATCTCCAACAACAACCTCAATGCCCTTCTGTTTAAAACTATTCTGTGCTTTTTCTGAACGCACAAGGCATCTGAGCTTATGATTAAGCTCAATGAGCGCATCGATTAGATGTCCTCCGACAAATCCTGTTCCTCCTGCAATAAATATATTCATAGATTGTATTTGTTATTTAACATTAAAATATATAATGAGTTTTATCATTGTAAAAAATAACAGGTTAAAAGAATTTCCAGCCATGGATTCTAAAAAAAGTTACAGCTGATCTTGCAAACATTATAATGTGTTTAAATCCCTTTTTAGCTGCGTAACCGCCATAATGCTTAATTTTCACAGATGGGATATAAGCGATTTTCACTATTTTTTTAGCTCTAATACTAAGGTCAGAATCTTCAAAATACATAAAAAATCTCTTATCAAAACCTCCAAGTTTTTTTATTACATCTGTGCGGAAAAACATGAAACAGCCGCTGACAAGCAAAAGATCCCATACAACATTATTGCTGATCACATCTCGCATCTCAAAATAATCAAGCTGTTTATGAAAAATTTTTCTTAACCACTGAGGAGCGAGTCCTCGCAATGCCAGGATTAAAATAGATGGATATCTTTTGCAAAGATACTGCCTTTGCCCAGTTCTATCGAAAACTGCAGGGACAATCAGTCCACATTCAGGGTGGGCAGAAAAAAACTCAAGTGCATTATTAAGTCCGTCAAAGGCAATTTCAACATCAGGATTCAGGATTAAATGAAAATCACTGTTTGTCTTTGATATTGCCAGATTGTGCCCCTGACCAAAACCAATATTGCCATGGCCTTTTATATATACGACTTGAAATGATTCAGTGGCTTCGAACGTAATATGATTTTCAGGGCTATTATCAATAATATAAAGAACTGAGGTTGAAAGCGGCAAGTTCAAAAGAGCAGTCTCAAGGCTTCTTAATGTTTTAAATAAAAGATCCCTGTCAGGTTTGTATAAAACAATAGAAAAACTAATATTTATCTGCATTACCTCATACTCAAAAATTTTATAAATTTTTCTTTTAAAAGTCTCGAAATAAGAGCTGACCCTAAAATATATCTATACTTAATTTTGTCATAAATCGTATTTCTGCTTTTATTGCCCGTAAAGGTTTTATTAGAAGAATGTCTACGATAAAAAACCAGTTTTTCATTACAAAAATATATTTTCCCAACAAACTCACTTATCATACCGATCCACCAATCATGTGCAGGAATTTTTGCTGAAAACGGCAGAGCCTTAGAAAGAATTGATTTATTGAAGGCCATACAGCAGCCGATATAACTGTTGTGCATAAAATTTTTTAAAATGCCTTTCCCCGAACCAATCAGTTCAAAAATTGATTTATTTAAAATTTTAGATTCACCATCAATTATCTCGGCATCAGAAACAACAAGATCATATTTCATCAACAATTCCATTATGCGGGATACTCTATCATGGCGCCATACATCATCCTGATCAGACAAAAAAATAATTTCTCCTGAAGCGCTTGAAAGAGCATTTTCAAAATTTTTTACATAATTTTGGAAATTAGCCTTTAAAACAAAAATTCTTTTATCATTGAGAGATTTTATTATATCTACAGTCCCATCCGTAGAGCAGTCGTCTGATATGATTACCTCATCCTCTTCTTCCAATTGAGGCAGGATACTCTTCAGCTGACTTTCAATAAATTTACTGCCGTTGCATGTAGCCATACAGACAGAAACTTTCTTTCTGTGTTCAGACTGCTTTATGGTGCTCAAAATATGAATGTTCCTCCAGCTTTAGAAACTGATGTGCAATTATTCAAGCTTTCCGCTAATCCCCTTTACACCATCAAAAATACCTTTAAAAATCATCTGAAAAATCTTCTCTCTTGACCGCCCAGTTAAAAGTAAAAAAACAAAAATCTGCAGCAAGCTTATTATATCTGCAGACATCCATTTAACAGACATATATTCTCTGCGATAGAGGAGAAAACTGTTGCGGAAAATATAATAGTAGCGAAAAGGCTTGTGTTGAAAAAAAATTTTCCGTCTGAAACCCCAGATTTGCCTCGCTGATTCTCCGATAGAATGTTCCATAAAAGCGTTAGACACTCCCCATGCACAATATCCAAGAGAACGAGCGCGCAAAAACCACTCTATATCAATCTTATCGATAAACAAAGATTCGTCCATAGTCCCTATATCATTTATCGTCTCAAGAGAGATCAGAGAACCTGATGAAATAAGAAAGTCAGCAGGAACATAAATTGAATCCATAGATTTTATCTGATTGAATCTAAACCATCCTAACCGCATAAAAGGAGAAAATAAATCTGTTCTCAAATCATGATAAACAGGCCCCACAGCAGATATTTTATAACCTTGCTGCTTAAGATTATTAAATGCATTCATCAGTATAATAACCATGTTTGATTCTGGCACACTATCCTGATCGAATAAAATAATGTGTGAACAGCCTGACTCTCTAGCTTTCTTTACGCCTAAATTATAGGCATATCCCAACCCCATATTCTCATTTAAAAAAAAAGTCATGTTTTTATAATTTTTTTCCGCTTTAATCCAATCACAAAAACCGTTTTGAGAAAAATTATCAATGATAATAATCCGATTGACCTGATCTGCTAACTTATTTAAAATCTGACCGATTGTTAAAAAGTCAGGATTGTAAGTCACAATTATTGCGCATATGCAATTTGATTTAAGATGTTCGTTAAACATTATTCCTTCCCAAATATTTAAAAATAAAATTTTAAAATATTAAGTGATTTGTTCAAAGCCTAAATAATCCATACGCAGTTAACGCTCATCAAATATAAAAAACTAGAATTTCTTATTCAGCTTTTTTATAAATCGAAAAACTGCCTGCCCTATATTATGAAATTCACCCCTGAAAAGGTATTTAAATAAGCGAATAACCGCATTACAAAAATAAATTTTTTTCTTAGAATGCGGTGAAAAAACATCATCTCCGCCGTTAATCATTTCATGTATAAGCTTGTTTCTCTTGTCTTCCGCGATGCATGAATATCTCATCTGCCATTCTTTTTCTTTAGCAAAAAAATCATCATAGCCGCATTCATTTTTAAATATAACCCCAAGTCCATAAGACTGATAAAATTCTATTGTTTTGTATTTATTTTTCAGCTCTTCCCATAGCTTATAAACACCGAAATCGTCCTTATTTACGAAAATATCATGAAGAAAAATAATCCCTTCTTTTTTGACTTTAGGCAGCCATGTTTCAAAATCATGTTTTACAGCCTCATATGTGTGCAGTCCATCAATATGCAGTAAATCTATCGAATAATCCTCAAATTCATTGCATGCCTGATCAAATGTTTTTTCTAAAAAATTAATTTTCAAGTCACAGTAATACCTTTTCACTATTTTAGTTAAGGTTTCAAAAATATTACTGTCATAAAATCCCGAATGCTTATCTCCCAGCCATGTGTCCACAGAGTAGAGATTTGCATTGTAACGAGCATCTTTCACGCCTTGACAAAACGAACAAAACGATATGCCCTTGTATGTTCCCAACTCAACAATTGTCTTTGGTTTCAGATTGCGCACTAGATCATATGCGAAATACTTATGCCCTGACCATGCTGATTCAAAATCATGAAGCATCTCCTCATACTCGAATTTTCTGTTAAAATATTTCCAGACACCGCTAGTTGCTTCGAATCCTGACATCAAATCCCTGAAATCTATCTCCTCGACAAATCCTTGCTTCAAAAACTCGTTAACTTCAGTGTCTTTAAGAATAAGCTTTTTATATTCTTTATCCAGCAGACCTTTTTTATAGCTTTTGTACCAGCGCCTTACATGAAATCCCATTTTTTTATCGAGTTTTTTGTTTCTTTCATGAGAACTTCCACTCTGTATTGTTTTCTGAAAAAACTGAGCTTTATTTCTTATAGGATAATGATAAATAAGTATATCTTTTGAGATGCCTTCTGCCACGGAAGAATCCTTGTTGGTCACAAAATGATTTCCCTGAGAAACAAAAAAAAGTTTATTCTTCAGTTTGAAAATAACTTTAGGAGGGTATTTAAAATAAAAAAAGTTGGTGTCCTTAGTATCATTTATATAGTCTTCAGCGACAAGAGGATCAACAACTGCATATTTTGCATCTTCAGGAAATGTTTCTTTGCCACTTTTATCTGATAATAATATGTTTACCACGTCAACTATTAATATATCTTCAGGTCTTTTCAAAATTTCATATTTAAGATTGCCTGCTCTAGGGTGCCAAAATTCATCAGCGTCGCAATGAAAGACAATATCAGCATTGTATTTATCCCGGGCGATTGTTGTCATGTGGTTGTTCCAGCCTGCTTGATCATGGTCTTTACCTTTTTCATCAATCACATGCAAAATTCCTCTTTTCTCATACTCGGCTAAAATTTCTCTGGTTCCATCTGTTGAATCATTGTCAGTAGCAATAATAAAATCAACACCTTTACTTAAATGAAAATCAATATTATGGCGGATTATATCTTTTTCATTCCTGACAAGCAGAGTCATGACAAGTTTTTTTTGACTTGTAGTCAGCTTAAAGCCTTGAAGATCAGCAGTGAAATCATCAACGTCAGGATACTTAAATTTTAGGCATGACATCATTTCTTTATAAAATCTCATATATTTTTACCGCTTTGAAAAATTGTCCGAATCAATTCAGAGAATCCTTCTTTAAAAATATTTTTTAAAAGAAAGGGAGTCTTCAATCTCGTTACTTGAGAGATATCTGGATTATGTGAGCTAAAAGCTATTCTTCCGTCATTTCTTCTATAAGAGATATCTGTAAGGGGTGAGCACTTTACACCGTGTTTCCATAGAGCGTATGTGAAACTGAGCTGATCGCGTCTAGAAAAGTTTTCAACCCAAGACCACCAATCATTCATAAGCTCGATATTCTTTTTGTCGTTATTCTCTCTGAATAATATATTGGTCTCAAAAAGACCTTGTTTTGCGGGAAATCCATCCTTTTTTATCATCTCAATCTGTTTTTTCATTATTTTAAAATCATCTTTGTTTAATGCTATGCAAGCTTCCAGCTCTTCATAAACACAGTTTCTATCGCGATGTGGAGCACTCGAAATTTTCATGAATTCTTTTATTGCTTTCCCTAAATCTTCGAATAAATCTTTTTTTAATACGTTTACGTTCCCGTCAACCCATAAACTTCTCTCATATTCAGGGAATAGAATGTGAGGATGCAGTTTGTGCCAGCGTTGATTTCGCACAGGATCAAGGGCTGTAAATATTATTGGCCTTACCTGCCATGACAAATTTCCATTATTCTTAATAGATAAATCATCAGTAAAACAAACATAATCCCACTTGGGATCTTTATATGAATGATCAACAAGATCATCATATTTGTTTGTTATACAAGTATAGACCACTCCGAGTTTTTTGCTTTTCATTTTTTTATTCATATAAAACCTATTCGAGTATTTTCTTGTCAGGCAATACCAGCATGCTGCCTAGTTTATAGTCCCAGTCAACCGGGTCAAAAGGGACAACGCCGCTTCCTGGATGAAATGTTAGCTCTCCAAAAAAAATTTTATTATTGACATGATAAAGATCGACTCTTACAAACGGGAACGGTTTTGATAATTTTTCAGCAATCTCAATCATTAAATCAAGGTTCTCTGGTTTTTTTATTTTTTTAGGGATATTTTTATTAAATCTTTTGAACGGCAATTGATTCCATTCAAGGTCAAAATAATCCACCCCTAAACTTACAGCCCTTTCATAGCAGACAGAAATTATTTTCACTTGCCCATTGAAGCACATAATTTTATAATCCTTAAGATCTCCGTCTTCTTTGTCTTCAATGAATTCTTCGCATATAATTCTCGGTTTTATATTTTTATAGCACCATTCGTATAAATAATAATAATGACTAGCTCTCGGATTCAGCCAGCTTTTCATTTTTTCCTTCGCATCATAAATGTCAAAAATACTCTTATTTTCGCAGAATATATTTGACCCCGAACTATTATTTGCTTTCAGCACAAATTTATCAGGAAGCTTATCAAAATCGACATCATCTGAATCATCGTAAACTCCCAAAAGCCTTACCAGAAACTCTTCTCCAATTGTCTGTTTGACATATTCCCGGACAATGTATTTGTCAGAGCATTTAGTTATAAGATCGTCTTGATAATAAAGTTTTAGCCATTGTATCTTTTCATTTAGGCTTTTTGGGCTGTCAATATCAGGGAAGTATCCGACATTCTTCAAAAAAAGCTTTTTAATATGTATTTTCTTTATAATTAAACTCTCAGGAAGATATGGCTTAATCTTTTTTCTGAACTCAGCGATTTGTTTTTTATATCTATCAGGTATGAGATTTTTTAAAATTCTCATTTCTTTTCTGAGTAAAGCGCTATTGTTTCAGAAGCAGCGCCGCTGAATGCAATCCTTCCCGATTCCATCAAAATGGCTTTAGTGCACAAGGATTCGATGGTAGACATGGTGTGGCTTACCAGAATGATCGTACGCCCCTGATTTTGTGATTCTTCAATTTTTTTCATACATTGTTTTTGAAACTCAGCATCGCCGACTGCAAGCACTTCATCAAGAATCAAGATATCAGGGTCAAGGTGCACTGCAACAGAAAAAGCAAGCCGAACATACATACCGGAAGAATAGCGTTTCACAGGCGTATCCAAAAAACGTTCTATGCCTGAGAACGAAACAATACTATCAAATTTTCTCCGTATCTCAGGTCTTGACATGCCTAAGATAGCTCCGTTCAAATATATGTTCTCACGGCCTGTAAGTTCAGGATGAAAACCTGTTCCGACTTCAAGGAGACTTGCTGTTCTGCCATGCAGATGAATTGTGCCGGTTGTAGGTTCAGTAATTCTGCTTAAGATTTTAAGCAAAGTTGATTTACCTGCGCCATTTCTCCCGATAATACCGACTCTTTCTCCCTGTTTAATTTCAAAGTCAATATTTTTTATCGCCCAGAATTCTTCAATTTTAGGTTTTCTATTTTTTTTGTCAATGAAGTTTTTCCATGTATAATCAAACAATTCGCGGATCGTCTGGGGCTTTTGCCCTGATAAGTGGCGGATAGTATAACGCTTGCCAATGCCTTTTGCTGTGATCACTGTTTTATTCATGTTTAATATATTCTCATTAGATAATATCTGCAAAAGTTTGTTCAGCTTTTCTAAAATATGACATGCCAAGCATAAAACTCAATATCGAAACTCCCAATGACATATAAATACTAATAAGATTCAACTCTGTTATCCCAGGCAAAAGCGACCAGCGGAATCCGTCAATAATTCCAACCATTGGATTGAGATAATATATAAGACGCCATTGTTCAGGCACAAGAGAACTGATAAAACCAACAGGTGAAATGTATAAACCTATTTGTATTAAAAATCCCGAGATAAAATTAAAATCCCTGTATTTCACATTGAGTGATGCCATCCAGAGTCCCAGCCCTAATAATGAAAAAATTTCAAGCGCAAGAAACATGGGCAAAAAAACAATTTTCCATCCCGGTAATACCTGATACCATATCATTAAACCGACAAAAAGGCAGAGGGATATCAAAAAATCCACAAGATTCACTACAAAAGCGCTCATCGGAACTATAAGTCTTGGAAAGTAAACTTTAGAAATAAGATTAGAATTTACAACTAGACTGTTGCTTACGCCGGTTAATGACGAAGCAAAAAACTGCCATGGAATTAAGCCTGAAAAAACTATCAGGGAATACGGCATGTCCATGGAAGGCAGTTTAGCAAGCTTCCCGAAAATAAAAGTAAAGATAGCCATCGTCAGAAGCGGTCTTACTACATTCCATGCAATGCCTAAAACAGTCTGTTTATAACGAACAAGAATGTCGCGCCATGAGAGGAAGTAAAACAATTCCCTATAACGCCACAGATCTTTCCAGTAATTAGATTTTAGTCTCCCGGCTTCAATGATCAGGGTATATTCATGTTTATTATCCATTAATTTTAATTACCTTATGAGCTTACTAAACTCTGAATTAGATTTTTTCTCAATTTTATCATGCAGACTCTTTCCGTGTGCATCCATCGTAACTATTGCAGGAAAATTTTCAACCTCAAGCACCCACATAGCTTCAGTGGTACCAAATTCATCAAGTTTCCACACATCGGCAACTCTTATTATCCTGTCTGCAAGATATGCTGCTGCTCCGCCTATTGTATGAAAATATACACATCCGTTTTTGCGCATTGCATCAAGAGTTTTTCCCCCCATACCGCCCTTGCCCATTACTCCGCGTATTTTGTATTTTGATATAACTTCATGTTCATACATCTCTACTCGTATGCTTGTTGTAGGGCCGGCTGCTATTATTCTATATTTACCTTCTATTTTTTTAACTATCGGGCCGCAGTGGTATAAAACCGCTCCTTCAAGGTCAATCGGCATATCTTTTTTCTGAATTTTCTTATTACAAAGAAATTTATGAACCTTGTCTCTTCCTGTAACCATAATCCCATTGATAAGAACATTATCTCCGACTTTGAGATTCAAAGCGTCTTTCTTTGTCATGGGCAGATTAATTATTTTTTCTTTTTTGATCTTCACTTTTTTCCTTACCATGTGAGAATCCCTCTTCTGTTAGCCCAGCATGCAATTGATATATCAACAAAGTATGATGCGGGATGACGATGATTCACTGCAACCTTTACAGCTATTGCAGTAGTCCTTCCGCCAAAGCCCATAGTCCCTATTCCCAATTTATTAATCTCTTTTAGCAGTTTTATCTCAAGTCCTGCAAGAACAGAGATTGGGTTTATGTCATCAATCTTTCTTAACAGCTGGCTCTTGGAAAGCTTGGTTACCTGATCTTTTGCAGCGCCTATTGCAACTCCTATAGTGTATGGAGGACATCCCTTACCCTGAGATTTCTGAACCGCATCAAGAACGCATTTTCTTACTCCGTCAAAATCTCTGCCTGCATTTAGCTCTGACATTGGAAGTTTATATGTCTGCCCGACATTTTCACTGCCTCCGCCTTTCAACATAAGATCTATTGTAAAAACATTATCCTGTGATTCTTTGAAATATATTACAGGATAACCAACACCAGTATTATCACCGCTGTTTTTTTCTGTGATTATGTCTACAGCATTCGGTCTTAATGGAATTTTTTCAGTTGCAATGCGTGTAGCTTCAATAATTGTATTTTCAATCTCAAGCTGGCTGAAGCTTCTTGGCAATGATACATAAAAAACAGGAACTCCTGTGTCCTGGCATATTGGACGGGATGTATTGCGGGCTATGGTAATGTTATCGAGTATTACTTTTAGCGCCTGCTCGGCATTAGAGCCTTTCTCTTCGCTTTTACGCGCTTTTATTAATGCATTCTCAACATCAGGCGGCAGAGACGTTGCAGTTTTTCTGTATAATTCTATAATTCCATCACGAAGTTTTAGCATTACTTGTCCCTCCTCGTGGAGTATATCATTTTCAAAAAACTTCTGTAAATTTTTGGATTTTCTTGGAGTAAAACATAAGTGGGTTGTTGACACAGTCAACAACCCACTAGAAAAGAAATAGTCTTTATAATCTTATTTTTTTGGCTGTTCTTTTATGGGTTCCTTTTTGTTGTCTTTCTTTGACTCTGCCGGTTTTGAGATATCTGCAATCGCCTGTTTGTTTATTTCAACCTTGTATGTCTTTTTCAGATTTTCGATATACGCGTCGAAAGCCTCTTTTTGTTTCTGTGAGCTTATCTGCTGAGTCAGATAGCCCTTAACTTCTTCAAATTTGTATTGTCTGCCGCTCTTATCCTTAATGTTTGCCTTGTTCTTGTCGTAAAAATCTTTTATTTCCTGCTCAGATACATTCACCTTGCTGTCAATCTCTTTCTCTAAGAGAGTACTGATAAGAATGAGCTTCTGTGTATCTGCAATTTTCTTTGCATATGCTGGGTCTTTATCAAGACCTTTTTTCTTTGCTTCCTTATAAAGCAGTTCTTTCTTTACAATCTCATCTATAAGTCTCGATTTGCCTTCTTCGCCGTCAAACATCTTCTGTGCAAAAACAGGAAGCGCTTCAAGCTCTCTGCTCAAGTCCTCCTTTGTTATAGCGGATCCATCGACCTTTGCTAAAACAGGGTTTTTCTTGCTTCCGTCTTTTGAGCACCCAACCAGAATAAAAATCCCAAGAATCAAAACTAATACTTTTTTCATTTAAGGATCCTCCTCGTTTTTTACTTAGATATTAGTAATGCTTTTTTATTTCAAGCAGAACTTGTTTTGCAACGCCTTTCAATGTTTCGAATACGCCCAGTCCATTGGGTGCAATTGCCTCGAACCATGGAACGCCGTCAACATTGAGCAGTTTATTCATCTCTTCCAATGGCGCAACATTTGGAAGGTCCCTTTTATTGTACTGTATGACAAAAGGAAGTTTTTCAAGAACATATCCCTGCTCGGCAAGATTTATCTTTAAATCTTCGAGACTCTCTATGTTTGCCTCCATTCTCTCTAATTGTGAATCAGCGACAAAGACAATTCCGTCAACACCCTTGAGTATCAGCTTTCTGCTTGCAGCATAGAAAACCTGACCTGGAACTGTATATAAATGAAATCTTATTTTAAAACCTTTGATATCACCCAGAGCAAGCGGCAAGAAATCAAAGAACAGAGTTCTCTCTGTCTCTGTTGCCAGAGAAATAAGTTTGCCTTTTTGATCCGGATTTGTTTTTCTATAAATGAGCTGAAGATTTGTGGTCTTTCCGCACAAACCAGGACCATAATAGACAATCTTGCAGTTAATTTCCCGCGAAGAATAATTTATAAAGGACACTTAGCTGTCACACCTACTTGAAAAGATTATCAATATCTTCATCGCTTATCTCCGCAAAAGGCGATCTTTCCGCCTTTTCACCTGATTTTTCTGTCTCAGCCTTGTTTGTCATTTCATTGAATAAGTTAGAAAGAGCTTCTGATGATTTTTTAACCCTCAGCCTTACAAGTCCCAGTGAAGATCTTTTGTCAAATATCACGACAAGAATTACTCTGTGTCCAATTAAAGAGATATGTATATTGTCTTTTTCACCCTCATGAAAGAGAATTGAAAATTCTTTCTCTCCAAGAAGCCTTGCCATTCCGCCTGTTGCCGCTATGTTGCCTGCTGTCAGGGACGCAAGCGAAGTGGTATCGACATTGCTGATGTCGCCGGCACACGCTATTAACTGGCCGTTCTTGTCAACAAGAAAGACGATGTTCGCATTCGCCTGCTGCTGCAGTTTTTTGAGTTCCTCGTCAATCTTCTGAAACTCGTTCTCATACATCACAAGATCAGATGTAGCCATTTTTATCTAAGCTCCCTCAACTAAATTATCAGAAACAGCAGTAATAATCAACACTAAGAATGCATCTTTGAAATTATTCAGGATTATTCAGTTGGTGAATTTTTCAGAAGCTTCTCCCATTCAGCATCGACATATTCCTGAAATGTTCTCAGCATGCCTTCATTCTCAGCGCTAAAAAGGTGCTTAAATCTTCCCTGCGGCTTCAAAAAATCCGCAAGAGGCTTTTTCTCTTTAGGCTTGTATGTAACTTTTGTAACCCCGTTTTCTATTTCATACAAAGGCCAGTAGCATGTCTCAACTGCAAGTCTGCTGAGCATAATCGCATCATCAGTTTTGGATCTCCACCCTCTGTTGCATGGAGAAATTACATTAATGAATTTTGGCCCTTTTATCTCTAATGCCTTCTGTACTTTTTTAATAAAATCCATCCAGTGGCTGGGAGATGCCTGTGCAGCATAAGGAATATCGTGTGCAGCCATTATCTTTGTAAGGTTCTTCCTGTTCTGAGATTTTCCCTTAACAATACTGCCGACAGGGCATGTTGTTGTGTCTGCACCAAACGGAGTGGCGCTCGAGCGCTGAATACCTGTGTTCATGTATGCGCCGTTGTCATAGCATATATAGAGCATGTCATGACCGCGTTCCATTGCGCCTGAGAGACTCTGGAAGCCTATATCATATGTTCCACCGTCTCCGCCAAATGCTATGAACTTGACGTCCTTATCAATCTTTCCCTGTTTTTTCAGAGACCTGTACATTGTCTCAACGCCAGAGAGTGTTGCTGCTGCATTCTCAAAGGCATTGTGTATCCAAGGAATCTTCCATGCAGTGTATTCAGATATACATGTTGATACTTCGAGACAACCTGTTGCATTTGCCGCAATAACGGGATAATCGCATGCAAGGAGCGTCATCTTAACAACTATAGGTGCACCGCAGCCAGCGCACATTCTGTGTCCTGAAGTCAAAAGCATTTCTTTTTTTGAAAGCTCTTTTAATGTAATTGCAGTTGCCATTTTTATTCCCTCACTCCAATGTATTCTTTAAATGTCCTTACTTTGCCGGTTTTTGCAATCTCGACAAGCTCGTTAAGCACAAGCTCTGCATGTTCAGGCAGATAGTCTCTTCCGCCTAGACCGAAAATCTTATTGATAAGCAAAGGCTTTTTATCTGATGTATAAAGACTTGCTGCGATGTCAAGATACAGCGGTCCGAAAGAAACTCCGAATGAATCAGACCTGTCAAGAACGCATATTGCTTTCAGGTGTTTTAAGGCATCGCACACTTCTTTATATGGAAATGGCCTGTACAATCTCGGTTTTAAAAGACCTGCCCTTATTCCCTTTTTTCTGAATTCATCGATTACATCCTTTGTTGTCCCCGCAGCAGAGTTAAGTATCACAATCCCAATCTCAGCATCATCAAGTCTGTATGACTCAAACAAACCGTATTTTCTTCCTGAAATTTTTTCAAAGTCTTTAGCAACATCTAAAACAATCTGTGGAACTTTAGACATTACATCTGCCTGCGCCTTTCTGTATTCCATATAGTAGTCAGGCAGTATAAGCGGACCATAACTTACAGGATGTTCCATATCAAGCAGCGGATTAAGCTGTTTGTATTCGCCTGCAAAACTTTTAACAGCATCATCGTCAATATACTCTATCCTCTCTATTGAATGGCTTATTATAAATCCGTCAAGGCATACCATTGCAGGAAGTCTTATATCCATATGCTCGGCAATCCTGAAAGCTTGTATTGTATTGTCATATGAATCTTGAGCGTTCTCCGACCATAGCTGGATCCAGCCTGTATCTCTTGCGCCCATGGCATCTGAATGGTCGCCATGAATATTTAAAGGCGCAGCAAGCGCCCTGTTTACAACAGGCATTACTATAGGAAGCCTATAGCCTGATGCTATGTAAAGTATCTCCCACATTAGAGCAAGCCCTTGTGACGATGTAGCTGTTATTACTCTTCCTCCTGCTGCTGAAGAGCCTACACATGCGCTCATTGCGCTGTGCTCGCTCTCAACAAGGATAGTTTCTGTATTGACCTTCCCGTCTGAAACAAACGACGCAAACCGCTGCATTATATCTGTCTGAGGAGTTATTGGATATGCTGCGCACACATCAGGATTAACCTGTCTGAGCGCATTAGCCACTGCTTCATTGCCTGTAACTGCTACAATATTTGGCATTATTTCCCCTCCTCTTCCATGATAATCGCCTTATTCCCTTTTTTACCGGGACATTCGAGAGCGCAGATACCGCATCCTTTACAGTAATCATAGTTGAATCCTGTCATTTTTCCTTCTTTTACATTAATTGACATGTCAGGACAGTATGCCCAGCAGAAGAGGCAGTGAATGCAGTTCTCCTCTATCCACTTTGGTTTCAATGCCCTCCATGATCCGGTCTTGAATTTCAGAGCGCTTCCAGCCTCAGTGACAACAGCGCCCGGAACTAATTCTTTGCAGTTTCTCAGTTTCATCCCTCGTTTACCTCCTGATATCCGCGTCTTGTTGCCTCAAGGTTTCCGTCAATTATTTTTTGAGAGAATTTTTTACCAAAGCTTTTCTTCACATCTCCCAGAACATGCTCAAGAGTAACAAGACCTGTTACCTTGCATACTGCTCCAAGCATAGGAGAATTCGGCATTGCCCTTCCAATGCAATCAACCGCAATCTTTGTCGCGTCGATCGTATAAACTTTCTGAGTTGATTTAGCTTTTAATTTTGCTCTTATTTCTTTCGGATCTCTCATGGTGTTCACAACAAAAATTGCGTTCTCCGTTGAGCCGTCTGCAACATTAATGCTGTCAAGCAATGTGGCATCAACAACACTCACAACCTGAGGTTTGAGCACAGGACAATGCATTCTAAGTTCATTGCTGCTTATCCTGTTATAAGCTCTAAGCGGAGCGCCTGCGCGTTCAGGCCCGTACTCAGGAAATGCCTGTACGTATCTGCCGCTGCTAAGGCAGGTATCTGCCAAAACTTTTGCGGCAGTTACGGTTCCCTGTCCTCCTCTGCCATGCCATCTAATTTCAACCATCTCAGACATAATTTTCCTCCAGAACAAATTTTAAGATTATAATTTTATATAATTACATTTTCATTTTACAATACCAGAATAAGGCTATAACTATTTCTTATGAATCAATTCGATGCTTTATCAAACCAAGCTCTCCTGACAACTGACAAAATAGTTCAAGTCCCTTTTTGTGTTCATCATTAAAATCATAAGATATATTTTCCCAGTAATCAACAATCTCTTTTCCGCCCAGAACTTCTTTCAGTGGAAAATTATCTGCTACCAATCCAAAATTCTTGAGAGCAAGTAATTTTGCGGCATCAAGATCTTTCCTAAGTTTTTTGATAAGACTTTGTTTTTCAGGACTGAGATTTTTTTTGTAAATCCATAATGCGAATGTAAACGGGAGTTCTGTATATTTATGCCACAATTCTCCAAGGTCATATATATAAAGCTCCGGACCTCTGCAGGATGATTCGTATTTTCTCACTGCTTTCATGGCATCGTCGCCTATCAGCATATAGGCCTCGGCCTTATTATATCCGTAAATTAAACTTTCGATGCTTATGTTTCCTGGTTCAGAATTGCAGTTTATCTTCAGAAATTTTCTGAATATTATTTCTAGAAGCGCAGTTGATGTCTCTGACTGTGAAGATGTTAATATCTTCATGCCGTTAAGCTTTTCTATCGGTCTTCTGCTGTAAAGAAATATACTGCCAATCGCTCCTATCGAACTTATTGAATGGTTTTCTATAAATTCATATTCATCTCTCATACGAAGATACTCAATTGACGACGAAGGGCTTATATCAATCTCTCCATTTCTCACCATTTTATTCAAATCCGAAGGCACTCCATGTATAAATTCATAAAGCGCACAGTCGCAGTTTTTTTTAAGCATATAAAATATAGGGAATAAGTTCGAGTAAAATATCTCGCCTATCCTAAGTCTGTTTTCTGCTGGTTCAACAATATCGGTCATTTATTTAAATATTTTTTAAGGCCGTCAATATTTATGTTTTCGGCGAATGCCTTCAATATCTCATCTCCTGAAATATTGTCAAGAAACGGCAAAACACCCATAAAGGGAATATTCCCTATCATCTTTCTCACAACATCAGGGTTTGTTTTTTCAGCAATTAATTCCTGATAGGGATACATATTATTCATTATCAAACCTGCTATCTCAAGTCCTTTGTTCAAAGCAAAATTTATTGTCAGCATAGTGTGATTTATCGTGCCCAGATACGGTCTTGCAACTATAACTAGAGGAAGATTTAGTTCTTTTGCAATATCTGCAATGAAGTAGTCTGTTTTTATCGGCACGAGCAGCCCTCCCACCCCTTCAACAATTACTGCATCGTATTTATCTGAAAGTTTTTCAAATGATCCTTTTATTATATTTATATCAATAGTTTTATTTTCCAGCGATGATGCAACCATTGGCGCAAGCGGATGTTCGAAGCAGTATGGCGTTATCAGATCAATATCTTCATCTGCAATATTCATCTCTTTTAAAAAAAACCCATCACAAGGGACAATCTTATTGTCTTTTCTTTTACAGCCAGTCTCAATCGGTTTCATGCCGCAAGTCTTGATGTTTATTGAATTCAATGTTTTTACGATCGCTGCTGTAATTATGGTTTTCCCTACGTTTGTGTCTGTTCCTGTAACAAAAAAACCTTTTGTTTTCATATGATCCTGCTGTCAAGACAGAATACCTGTCCTGTGATATTTCTTGTTTTTACGATATTCAATATGAATTCAGCAACTTCATCAGGATCCGATAATCGGTTTAACAGGCTTTCCTTCTTTGCGTTTTCCATTGCCTTTGGAGAAGAAACTCCCATCTCAGTCTGCATATAACCCGGCAACAAAGCGTTTACTCTGATATTGAATTCAGCAAGTTCTCTTGCAGAAGTATACGTGAGACCAAGTATTCCTGCCTTAGAAGCGCTGTAAGCAGACTGTCCAGACTTTCCCTTTAATCCTGAATACGAAGAGATATTTATAATATTACCGCCTGTTTTTTTCATTTTTTCTGAAAATACTGTGATTGTGTTAAAACAACTTTTGAGATTAGTCCTTAAAATTCTGTCCCAGTCTTCTTCCTTCATATTGATCATTAGTTCGTCTTTTGTTATGCCTGCATTGTTTACTAATAGGTCAACCCTGCCCCATTTTTTATAAACTGCATCAGCCATATTATTCACTTGTTTCATATCTCCTGCATCAGCCCTGAAACAAAAAGAATCATTTTTTATTTCAGCAACTGTTTTCATTGCATCTGACTCTGACTCAAGATAATTAACTGCAATACTATAGCCTGCCATTCCAAGTTTTATTGCAATGGTTTTCCCAAGACCGCGTGAGGCTCCTGTGACTACTGCTACAGGCAAGGTAACGCTCCTTTGAAAAATGTTCTTTACCTGCACATTTTAACATATTTTATAAAACACGCATTTTTACCTTTTTAATAAAAAACAAATAGAATGTTGTTTAAATTGAGACTATAATCAAGAGTAGATATATTGATAACATGCAAGAAAAGGGAGGTGAATTCAATGACAAAAAATATGGGAACAACTGACAAGATAATAAGGATAATAATCGCAGTTGTTATAGGCATACTCTATTTAACAGGCAATATAAGCGGCATACTTGCTGTTGTGCTAGGAATATTAGCAGTTATATTCCTGCTCACAAGCTTTGTTGGATGGTGTCCGCTATATGTGCCATTTGGGATATCTACCAAGAAAAAATAAGAATCTGCTGTCAATTTAAGGCTGTTTTATCCATTATGGACAAAACAGCCTTATTTATTATTTTATTGCATCTTCTAAATTCTCATTCTGTTCTGATATACTAGCAAAATGTTTTACAGGGTAATTTCAATTGCTTTTATCCTTGGGTTATGTCTTGTATCCTTTCTCGAGGCAAATCCATCCTTTATTCCTATCGATTTTAAAGGAAAACTTGATTCAAAAGGAGTTCCTGAAGGATGGGAACTAAAGACAAAAAACGGCGATGCTTTATTCAAAATACTGAATGAAGATGATGAAAAAATTGTTCATTTTACGTCTATTGATTCATCTTTCTCCTTTCAACGTGATATATCTTTAAACTTAAAAGATTATCCCTGTCTCGTAATGAAATGGAAGGCAGTAAAATTACCGACAGGAGGCGATGTCAGAAAAGGGAAAACAGATGATCAGGCTCTTCAAACACTCATAGCATTTAAAGGCGGGAATATATTGAGTTATGTATGGGACACAAACGCGCCTGAAGGTTTTTTGAAAGATGATTCTATTGGCTTTCCTCTTAATCTAAAGATCAAAATACTTGTCGTTAAATCCGGAGCTTCACAGATCGGCCAGTGGTTGACAATAACAAGGAATGTATATGATGACTATAAAAAATTCTTTGGCAAAGAACCGCCGCAGATTAAAGGCATCAGAATTCAGATAAATTCACAAAATACTGGCACAGCTGCTGAAAGCTATTTCGGCAGCATGATATTTAAGAAGGATACTGCAAATTAGATGAGGACAATATGGGCGCCATGGAGAATGGATTTTATTGCCTCGAAAAAAGAGCCCGGATGTCTGTTCTGTAATAAACTCAAGGAGAAAAAAGACCGAGAAAATCTGATCCTCTACAGAAGCAGACACTGTTTTGTTATTATGAATTTATATCCTTACAACAACGGTCATCTTATGGTTGTGCCAAATATTCATACGCCTTCTATAGAAAATCTGCATGATGATATGCTTCTGGATTTTTCAAAGGTTACTCAATATTCAATAAAATGTCTTAATGATCTTATGAAACCCGAAGGTTTTAATCTCGGCATTAATATGGGGGCTGCTGCAGGAGCAGGGATAAAGGAACATGTCCATCTTCATGTTGTTCCAAGATGGGCAGGTGATACGAATTTCATGACTACAGTCAGTGAAACAAAAGTGATCCCCGAACATATACTGAACACTTATGACAACCTTTTAAAAATCTTCACCAAATAATAGAGTTCCGATTTATCACAATATCATCTAATCTGTCTTATTTCTGCTCTTTGTTTTTGCCTCATCCCACAAAGCATCCATTTCTTCAAGCGCCATGTCTGAAAGGTTCCTTTCACTCTCTGATGCCTTCATCTCTATATAGCGGAATCTTGATATAAATTTGCTGATTGTTTTTCGGAGCGCATCCTCAGGATTTACTCCTACAAATCTTGATATGTTAACAAGCACGAAAAAAATATCTCCCAGTTCATCCTCGATCTCAGACTGTCTATTGTTGTTAAGCGCAGTCTTGAACTCATTAAGTTCTTCATCAAGCTTTTTAATTACATCATCCGTCTTCTCCCAGTCAAAACCAGCCCTTGCAGCTTTTTTCTGAAGCTTATGCGCTCTCAAGAGAGACGGTAATGCCTTGGGAACTCCTTCAAGGACTGACTCTCTTTTTTTGCCTTCTCTCTTTTTTTCTTCTTCCCAGTGTCTTTGATGCTCTGCCTTGCTCTTAAATTGTATTCCGGCAAAAACATGCGGATGTCTTTTGATCATTTTATCGCTGATCGTCTTAACCACATCATAAATATCAAACTCTTTTTTTTCTTTTGCTATCTGAGAATGGAACACTATCTGTAAAAGAATATCTCCGAGTTCTTCTTTTATCTTTTCCGGATTATCTTCGTCCAGAGCCTCAAGCAGTTCATATGTTTCCTCTAAAAGAAAAGGTCTTAGAGACGCTCTTGTCTGTTCTTTATCCCATGGACAGCCGTTTTCTGCTCTGAGCGCTGACATTATTTCTACAAGTTTTTTAAAGTCCATAATCAAGAATAATAGCAGAAAACAAAATTAATGGAGAGCTAAAATTACCAGACAATCGAGATCAAGGAATTTATATCAGCCTGAATGCGGTTATATTTACATTTTACAATCGAACACCGTTCTGAACGATAGCAATATCCGCCTCTTAGAACTACATGTGTGTAAATTCCAGTAGACTCTCTGTATGGACAGGGCAGATGCAGTTTGCCTGTTGTCTCTGAAAATTGTTTTTCTAGGATTCTTTTCTTCATTGATTTTCAATCAGGATCATAATCGAGGTCTTATTCGAGAAGTAGTATAAATCATCTAAAAGCTTTTTGTCACTTAAAACTATTTTTTATAGAATTAACTCCTGCCCACTGCATTCAACCGGCAGATGTCATAACACGCACCGCATTTTATGCATTTAATGTGTTCTATCCTGTGCGGAAACTTATGGTCGCCTACTATAGCTTCTTGAGGACATACTCTCTTGCAGGCACCGCATCCTGTACATATATCTTTGTGAATCGCATATATAAGAAGGTGCTTGCATACTTTTGCGGGACACTTTTTTTCTCTTATGTGCGCTTCATATTCGTTCCTGAAATATTTTATAGTGCTGAGCACAGGATTAGGTGCTGTCTGTCCAAGACCGCAGAGAGATGTTTTTTTTATATATTCGCTCAGTTCTTCAAGTTTTTCTATGTCTCCTTCTTCTCCATTACCGGTTGTTATTTTTTCCAGTATCTCAAGAAGTCTCTTAGTCCCTATTCTGCATGGAACGCACTTTCCGCAAGATTCTGACTGAGTAAACCGTGTGAAATATTCAGCTATATTCACCATACAGTCATCATTGTCCAGAACTATCATCCCTCCGGAACCAACTATAGAGCCTGCTTGTGCAAGAGACTCGTAATCGAATTTTATGTCGAGCATACTGGCTGGAATGCACCCTCCTGACGGACCGCCTGTCTGAACAGCTTTTAAATTTTTTCCCTCATCAAGTCCGCCGCCAATGTCATAGATTATCTCTCTGAGGGTTATGCCCATCGGCACTTCTATCAGTCCGGTATTTTTTATCTTGCCTGTTAAAGCAAATACCTTTGTGCCTTTTGATTTCTCAGTCCCGTATGATGAATACCACGCATGGCCTTTTTTGATTATGTAAGGGATATTCGCCAGTGTCTCGACATTATTGATGACTGTCGGCTTCTCCCATAAACCCTTATTCACAGGAAAAGGCGGTTTGGATCTGGGCATTCCTCTCTGCCCTTCGATGGAAGCTATCAGCGCTGTTTCTTCCCCGCAGACGAACGCGCCTGCTCCGAGTTTTATAACAATATTAAAATTTTTGTCTGAATTGAATATCCTCTTTCCTAAAAAACCTTTGTCCTCCGCCTGTTTAACAGCAAGCCTCAGTCTCTCAACAGCAAGAGGATATTCTGCTCTTATATACACATAACCTTTCTCAGAACCAACAGCATACGCTGTTATTATCATTCCTTCCACAACAGAATGCGGGTTCCCCTCTATGACTGCCCTGTCCATAAATGCTCCGGGGTCTCCTTCATCAGCATTGCAGATAATATATTTTGTATCTGCTTGAGCCTTTCTTGCCAACTCCCATTTCAAACCCGTGGGGAAACCTGCTCCTCCTCTTCCACGCAAACCAGATAATTTTATTTCATTGATAACATCTTCAGGTTTCATTGAGGAAAAAACTTTGCGCGCAGATGCATATCCATCTGCGCATATGTAAGATTCGATATCTTCAGGATCAACTTTTCCACAATCAGAAAGAACTATTTTCATCTGTTTTTTATTAAAATCCACCAGAATCTCGTCAGCCATCCATCTATGCACAGGTTTCCCGCCAATAATATGATCTTCTACTATTTTTTCGACCATGTCAGGCTTCACATGCTGATATACTGTCTTAATTCCGTCAATGACAATGTCGACCAAAACATCACTTGCGCACAAACCCATACAGCCAACCTGATGAGATGAGCATTTTTTGCCGACTGATGCCTTTATCTTTTTTTCATGAAAAATTCTTTTGAATTCGTCAAGAATATCTTTCCCTCCTGCAGCAATACCTGCAGGCCCCATGCATACCCTTATCAATATATCCTTTTTCATATCTATTTCTTCTTTTTCATTGATTTTATCTCTCTTACTAAAATTTCATGCTTGACCTTGCCCCTTACCTTGCCGTCTATCAAAACAATAGGAGCAAAACTGCAGGTGCCAAGACAAGCAACTTTTTCGAGAGTGAATTCTCCGTCTTTTGTCGTGTCTTCTTTGTCGTCCAGCCCTAATTCAAGTTTAAGGCTGTCTATTATTTTTTCTGCTCCTTTTACATGACACGCTGTGCCGCAGCATGCTGTAATCTTATGTTTGCCTGCCGGATTTAACCTGAACTGAGAGTAGAAGGTTGCCACTCCATAAATATAAGCCGAAGGGATATTAAGTTTTTCAGAAAAATAATAGATTGACTCTCTGGGTATGTAACCAAATACTGCCTGTATGTCCTGCAGAAGAGATATAATATTACCGTTGTTTTCTAAATGTCTGTGCAAAATATCTTCGTTTGATCGCTTCATATAATATCCCTTACTCTTAAGTAAGGTATTTTAACATGCATATAATAAGCCAGCTTATTAATTTTTCTTATTGCGTCTTATTATAAAAACAAGCGGCACAGTAAATAGCAAAAGTACACTCAACAGATGAAATGCATCATTAAAAGAAAGCATGGAAGCCTGCTTTAACATCTGATTATATATTACTGCCAGTCCCCCCTGCTGTGAGGATGCTGCATCTAATCCTTTACTCTGGAGCATTTGAGATGTTTGTGACGAGAGAATCTGATAATTCGCATCAAATGGAGTCAGATGCTCAACAAGTCTTACCTGATGGAACTGGGAGCGTCTTGCAACCATAGTAGTTACAAATGCAACTCCAAAACTCCCGCCGAGATTCCTGAGCAGATTAAATATTCCTGTAGCATTTGCCATCTCCTCTTTTTTAATTTCTGACATTGTAAGAGTCGTAAGAGGAATAAATAAAAAACCCATTCCAACGCCAAGCACAACACGCGGCCAAATTATAGTATCGAAATCAGCCATGAGATTGAAATTAGACATCAGATATGTTGAATATGCAGCTATGCCTATCCCTGAAGCAAGAAGAAGTTTTGGATTCATTTTTGTTACAAGCTTTCCTGCTACTGGCATTGCAACCAGAGTTGCTATTCCTCCGGGCCCCAGTACTAGACCTGCAAGTGTTGCATTGTAGCCCATTAAAGTTTGAAGATAAATTGGAAGAAGAACGATACTGCCGAAAAGATTAAAAAAAGCCAGAAACATTATTGTACTGCCTGTGCTGAACGAGATATTTTTAAATGTCTTCAGATTAACAATAGGATGTTCTGCAAAAAATTCCACGATTATAAAAAGAACTAAAGACAATGCTGAGATTGTAGCCAGCCATGTAATAAAGTTTGACGAAAACCAGTCCTCCTGCTGACCCTTATCAAGCACTATCTGAAGACAGCCAAGACCAACTGCAAGCAATGCAAGACCCCAATAGTCTATCTTCATCTTCATCTGTCTCATGTAATGAGGGTCTTCTATGAAAAACATGACCATAAGTATCGATACAACCCCAATAGGTATATTAATAAAGAATATCCAGTGCCATGACCAATTATCAGTAATCCATCCGCCGAGCAATGGTCCTATTATTGGGCCGAACATTATTCCGACACCAAATATCGCCATTGCCATTCCATGCTGTTTCTGTGGAAAAGTTTCAAGAAGTATTGACTGTGATATCGGCTGCAAAGCTCCTCCGCCAATACCCTGCAAAATTCTAAATAAGACCAGACTCTGAAGATTCCATGCCGTGCCGCATAAAAAAGAACTTACTGTAAAAAGCATAAGTGAAAATATAAGATATTTTTTTCTGCCGAATAGTCTGCTCAGCCACCCGGTCATCGGGATGATTATTGCGTTAGATACAAGATAGGATGTTATTGTCCATGTAGATTCATCTATGCCTGCCGAGAGACTTCCGCGTATATGGTCAAGCGAGACATTTACAACAGACGTATCGATGATTTCGATAAGTGTTGGAAGCATTACTGTTAAAGCAACAATCCACTTATTCATTCATTTTAATTTTGCAATGACAAAACCACAAGAGAAGATTTATTTATCAATAATAATCGTGGTTACAACAGACATGCCTACTCTGAGCACATGTCCAGGATCAGTTCCCTTGTCAAAGGCAATCTTCACAGGGATTCTCTGAACAACCTTTACATAATTTCCGGTTGCATTTTCAGGGGGAAATAACGAAAATACTGCGCCTGTGCCTGCCATAATGCTGTCAACCGTGCCTTCAAATGTCTTTCCAGAATAAGTATCAACTTTTATCTTCACTCTCTGTCCAGATTTAACCTTTTTGAGCTGTGTCTCTTTGTAATTAGCAATAACCCAGATATCATCAAGCGGCACAACCGCCATTAAAGGCTGTCCTGCCTGTACCTGATTCCCAGCCTCAAGTGATTTTTTTGTTACATTCCCATCTGCAGGCGCATAGATCTTTGTATAACCCTGATTAAGTTTCGATGCATCAAACTGCGCTTCTTTTTGTTTAATGGTTGATTTCTGAGGTTCCAGTGCTGCAGCAGTCTGTTTTATCACAGCCTTCTGAGTTAGAAGCCGTGACTCAATCTGTTTTAGTTCTTCTCTTGAAGCCTTAAGCTGTGCATTTGCAATATCATAGCTTGTCTTTGTTTTTTCATACCTTTCTTTTGAAATAAGTTCCTCTTTAAAAAGTTCTTCTGCTCTCTTCATGTCTGATTCAGACTGTTTCATATTCGCTTCCTGAAGTTCAAGATTCGCTTTTGCCGAGCCAAGCACTGCCTTTAACTCTTCATACTGCTGTTTTGCTGTCTCGAGCTTATACTTAAGCTCTGAGAGCCTTGTTTTTTCTGCATCAAAAGCTGATGATGCCTCTTTAACCTTCACGTCATAATCCTGTGTGTCTATCTCAAGAAGCATATCTCCTTTTTTCACAAACTGATTATCATTTACATACACAATTTTTACTGTCCCGGAAACTTTTGCGCTGATCGTATGAATGCGTCCTGTTATAAATGCATCGTCTGTGCTTATATGACTTTCTTTATACGGAAGATAGATTGCAAGTGAGATTGAGCTTACTATGACAAGAACGCCAAATACAACAAGAGCTGTCTTTTTTCTTTTATCATTATTGCTGACAACATTCATTTCATCCATCTATTTTTTCCTTCAAAATATAATTTATTCATATCTCAAGGCATCTATTGGATTAAGCAGAGACGCCTTATATGCCGGATAAAAACCGAAAAATATCCCGACAATCGCAGAAAAACTGAACGAAAGCACTATAGAAAAAACTGAGACTACTGTTGTCCATCCAGCTGTAAAAGACAGGATTTCCGAGCTTGTTATGCCGAGAATTATTCCTATTATTCCTCCTGTCATAGAAAGAATAAGCGCCTCGATAATAAACTGCAGCCTTATATCCCATGTTTTAGCTCCGACTGCCATACGTATCCCTATCTCTCTTGTCCTCTCTATAACAGAAACAAGCATTATGTTCATAATGCCTATCCCTCCAACAAGCAAAGACACAGAAGCAATCGCGCCAAGAAGCAGCGTCATAACTCTTGTTGATTCTTCAGCCGCCTGCATCATCTGAGTGAGATTTCTAACAGTAAAATCTAAATCTTTTTTAAAACCTATTTTATGCCTCTGTTTGAGCAGTTCTGTAATCTGTTTTTCAGCAGCTGGCAATTCTTCAGATCCTTTTGCCTTGACCATGATAAACCTGACCATACCAGGCAGAGTAGTTCCGAAAAGTTTTTTTTGTGCGGTAGTTACAGGAACATAGATAACATCGTCCTGGTCCTGTCCAGTCGCAGACTGGCCTTTTTTATCAAGAACACCGATGACCTTAAAAGGAACTTTTTTTATTCTTACAATCTGACCAACAGGGTCAAGACTTCCGAAAAGGCTGTCAACCACAGTCTGGCCCAGCAGACAGACTTTTGTTGCGCTTTTTACATCTTCTGAAGTGAACGGTCTTCCTGAAGACAATGCCCATTCTTTTACATCAAGCATCTCAGGTGTCGTGCCTGTGACACCTGTGGACCAGTTCTGATTTCCATAGACTATTTGCGCTGTTCCACTCAGAATAGGCGCAGCATACGCAACTGCAGACAATTCTTTTTGTATTGCCTCAGCGTCTCCTGTTGTAAGAGTTGGCTGGGAACCTGCTCCCATTCTAACTCCGCCTGAAGTAGTTGCTCCGGAAAGTACCATAATAAGATTGCTTCCAGTGCTTGCGATCTGCTCAGCAATTTTTCTGCTTGCTCCTGTTCCTACTGCAAGCATTGTTATTACAGCTCCAACACCTATAATTATTCCAAGCATAGTCAGCGCAGAACGAGTCTTATTCACCTTGAGCGCTCTAAGAGAAATCTTTAATGCCGAGGGTATATAAATCATATTATTTTCTCTTCTCGTCTTTTATTATTCTGCCGTCTACGAATTTTATATTTCTCCGCGCATATGCCGCTATATCAGGTTCGTGAGTCACAAGAATAATTGTTATCTCCGATTTTTTATTAAGATTTACAAAAAGATCCATTATCTCATTGCTTGTTTTTGTGTCGAGGTTTCCTGTTGGTTCATCAGCAAGAATCATAGGAGCATCATTAACAAGTGATCTGGCTATGGCAACCCTCTGCTGTTGTCCGCCTGATAACTGGTTGGGATGATGATGTTCTCTACCATCGAGCCCTACAAGCTTTAACGCATTCATAGCCCTTTCTCTTCGTTCCTCAGGCGTAAATCCGTTATACAACATAGGGAGTTCAACATTTTCTATTGCCGATGTTCTGGACAAAAGATTAAAACCCTGGAACACAAAACCTATTTTTTTATTTCTTATTCCTGCAAGCTCATCTCTTGAAAGGCTTGCAGTATCAATACCGTCTATCAGATATTCACCGCTGGTCTGCTTGTCGAGGCATCCGATAATATTCATGAATGTTGATTTGCCTGAGCCAGAAGGTCCCATGATCGCTACGAATTCTCCTTTTTCTATAGAGACAGTCACTCCGCACAGAGCGTTCACCTCGACATCACCTAGGCTGTAAATTTTGCATATATTTCTTACTTCTATGAGCGCCATATTTAATTTAAAACAGTCTGGGACCACCAGACTGTTTTGTTGAACCGCTTTTTTGCTGTGTCAAAGCCTCAACAATAACTTCTTGTCCTTCTTTCAGTTCTTCAGAAATCACTTCCGTATAATTGCCGTCGCTTAGTCCTGTTTTGATATTTATCCTTTTTGGTTTTTTGTTTTCCAATATCCAGATACCAATAGATTTTTTCCCCGGTTTGCCTGCTGTCTTTTCAGGCGCTTCACTGAGTCTGAATCTAAGAGCAGCATTCGAAACTTTGAGTACATTTTTCTGAGAAGCAATAATAATCGAAACATTTGCCGTCATTCCCGGTTTTAGTTTCATATCACTGTTATCAACCATAACCACGACGTCATAAGTGATAACGTTTTGAACATTTATCGGAGAATTTCTTATCTGAGCCACTACCCCTTTAAATGTTATTTCAGGATATGCATCGATATTGAATTCGACTTTTTGTCCAACAGCTATTTTGCCTATGTCCGCTTCGTCGACATTTGTGTCGATCTGCATCTTTGTGAGATCCTGAGCTATTGTAAAAAGTGTCGGTGTCTGAAAACTTGCGGCAACTGTCTGTCCAACATCCACATTTCTTGATACCACAATCCCATTAACAGGAGACAGGATTCTTGTATACCTCAAATTTGTTTCTGCAATCTTTAAAGCAGCAGCTGTTTGAGCAACCTGAGCCTTTGCAGAGCTTGCAGCTGCTACTGATGTCAAATAATTGGTCTCGGCAACATCAAGATCACTGCGCGCAATAAGATTTTTTGCGAACAATTCTTTATATCTCTCCATTGTACGCTTTGCATCAAGAACTGTTACATTTGCCTTGTCCTCATTTGCCTTTGATGACATCAGATTCGCCCTTGCCTGGTCAACCTGAGCCTCGAATGTTGTTGGATCGATCTGAGCAATAAGCTGGCCTTTTTTAACAATTGAATTGAAGTCAACGTAGATATTTTTTATTGTTCCTGAAACCTGCGTGCCAACCAAAACATTTGTAACAGCATTAACATTTCCCGTTGCCGAGACAGCTGCAGTGATATCACCTTTTGCAAGCTTTTCGGTCCTGAACTTCATTTCTTTATTGCCGCTTAAAAAATAAACAGCTGTAAGAACAATAACTAATACAGCGATTCCAGAAGTAATAATAATTTTCTTTTTCATATTATTTTAACCCCATAGCCTGCTCAAGGCTTGCAAGCGCCAATTGATAATCATAAAGCGCCTGTATGTGTGATAGTTTTGAATTGCTGTATGCAACTTGTGCATCAGTTACTTCGATCGGGCTGCTTATTCCTGCTTCATATCTCCCATTTGCAATTTCTAGATTTTCAGTTGCCTGCTTTACCGCAAGCTCAGCAGTTGTTGTTGATTCTTCAGCTTGAAGAAGCTGAAGATATGCCTGTCTTATATTTAATTGAATTGTATTTTTTAGTGCCTCTTCATTGGCTCTAACTAAATCCAGATTAGCCTCTGCTTCTTTCACCTGATGCCTTGTGAGAAATCCGCTGAATATCGGAAATGTCATTGTAACTCCTGCGGTCCAGCCTTCTTGAAGAGGAAATTTCTGCGCCGACCAGTTATAAGCAGCGCTTCCGTTCAACACAGGATAATATCCTTTTTTTGCAAGTGAAACGGATTCTTTTGCAGCCTCTTTCTTTGCTGTAAGCGAAATAAGATCAGGACGATTTTTAAAGGCCGTCTCAATAGCTTCTTGTAATGTTACATGTTGTTTTTTTACAGTAAGATTGTCTACAAGCGTATATTCCGGCGCATTTGGAATTCCCATGGCGTTATTGAGTGTTACAAAAGCGATCTTAAGATTATTTTCAGCCTTTATCAGATTAAGCTTTGCAGTGCTAAGATCAACTTCAGCTTTTGTCACATCGAATTTTGATTTAGTTCCAACACTGAAAAATCCTTTTGCCTGCTCAAGATGCTGCTGATACTGGGCTACTGTTTCAAGAGCAACATCTCTGCTTCTCTTTGTCTGGAGCAGATTATAATAAGCCTGTTTTACGTTGAATATTGTCTGATCTATAATGTTGTCAAGATCAGCTTTAGAGGCATCGCGGTTGAACTCCTGAATTCTGACCTGTGTCGGAGTCTTACCAAAATCAAAAAGCATCTGGTTGAGATTTATACTGCTGGTATATTGATCATAAGGGTTGTCGGATTTAAGCGTTGACCCTCCTGATGCTGATTTTATTTTGCTATAGCCTCCCGATGCGCTTAGCTGAGGAAAATAATTAGACTGCGCCTGTCCTATTTTGCTCTGGTTCACTAAAACATTATTTTTAGCAGCAACAATACTCGGATGGAATTTGAAAGCTAATTCAATACATCGTTCCAAGTTTAAATTCTCATTCTTTTTAATTATCTCCTCGCCAGCTGCATGAAAAGGAAGAGACAACAAGAAAATGACTGAAAAAATTACCCGAATAAAATAAAATTTACGCTCTGTCATGTTATAAGCCCTCATACTTTGCTTTACTGATTTTTTTTGGAATGTCTCCATTCATTCACCTTATCTTTGAATGCCTCCATATATACATAAAAAACAGGAGTAACATACAGCGTCATTAACTGTGAAACTACAAGACCGCCAACAACAGCAAGTCCTAATGGACGACGCACATCAGCGCCGGCGCCAAAACCAAGGGCAATTGGCAATATTCCCATCATAGCTGACATTGTTGTCATCATAATCGGACGGAACCTTACAATACATCCTTCATATATGGCTTCAGCAGGCTCCTCGCCTTTTTCCCTTTGGGCAACAAGCGCAAAATCTATCATCATAATCGCATTTTTCTTAACAATCCCAATAAGCATGATTATTCCAACAAATCCATAGATATTAAGTTCCATACCGAATATCATAAGCGTAAATAATGCTCCGAAACTTGCAGACGGCAGACCTGAAAGAATAGTTATCGGATGGATAAAACTTTCATAAAGTATTCCGAGAACAATGTATATAACAAGCACAGCTACAATTAAAAGAATCCATAAATTTTGCATTGATGATTGAAACGCCTGAGCTGTGCCGCCAAAATTTGTGCTTATGGTTTGAGGCAGGGTTGCACTCGACGCTTTATCAACAGATGAGACAGCCTCGCTCAAAGATACATCAGGTCTTAGATTAAATGAAAGCGTAACTGCAGGAAGCTGTCCCTGATGATTGACTGACAGAGGACCAACGGTATTTTTAAGGTCTGCAATAGCATTTAAAGGAACTAGTTTCCCGGAAGAAGACCTGACATATAATAACAGCAATGCCGATGGATCCAGCTGATATTTTGATTCTACCTCCATAATAACCTGATACTGATTAGTTGGAGCGTATATTGTAGATATCTGTCTTGTAGAATATGCGGTGCTTAAAGCATCTTCTATCTGCTGGGCGCTTATTCCTAATGCCGAGGCCTTATCCCTGTTTATATCAATATCCAACTGAGGATTTTTTATCTGAAGATCGCTTGTTACATCTTGAAGAATCGGGATTTCACGAAGTTTCATTTCGAGTATTGCAGAATATTTATAAAGTTCTTCTATATCAGGCCCCTGGAGAGTGTACTGATACTGCCCTTTTGTTAATCTGCCGCCGATAACAATAGGCGGAGGGTTTTGCATAAAAATTTGTATTCCAGTTACATTAGAAGTTTTTTTTCTGAGTTCCTGTATAACTCCCTCTGCTCTCAATTTACGTTCTGAGCGCGGCTTTAGATTTATGAACATTCTTCCTGTATTGAGTGAAGAGCTAGGACCTGCTGCACCTACTACTGACATAAAGGCATCAACATTAGGATCCTTGCTTATAATATCCGCCAATTCCTTTTGGCGTTTTACCATTGCATCAAAAGAAATCCCCTGCTGTGCCTCTGTAAATGCAAAAATTCTTCCTATATCCTCGCTTGGAAGAAATCCCTTTGGCATTGAAGCGAACATAAAAAGACTTAGGATTAACATAATGACTGTAATTATCATAGTTGTTCTTCTGTGCTTTAGGACTATATCAAGACTCCATTTGTATGTATCAAGCATCTTGTTAAAAAATTTCTCAAGTGTCATGTAAAGCCTGCCGTGGCGTTCTTCACCGTGAGGCCGTATAAATTTACTGCAAAGCATCGGCGTAAGGCTCAATGACACAAACCCAGATACAAGAATTGCCATGCTTATTGTGACTGCAAATTCATGAAGCAGACGGCCGAGTATCCCGCCCATAAAAAGTACGGGGATAAATACTGCAACCAGCGATAATGTCATTGATAAAATGGTAAATCCAATTTCCTTCGAGCCTTTCAATGCAGCTTCCTTTACACTCTCGCCCTTTTCCATATGTCTGACGATGTTTTCCAGCATAACAATAGCGTCATCTACAACAAATCCTACAGCGAGGATCATCGCCAATAATGAAAAATTATTAATGCTGTAATCAAGAAGATACATTGCCGCAAAAGTAAATATGATCGATATTGGCAAGGCAAGACTTGGAATTACTGTTGCAGAAAGATTTCTTAAAAACAGAAATATAACGAGAACAACAAGACAGATTGCAAGAAATAGTGTGAATTTAACCTCATTGACTGATTCCTTAATAGAAACAGATCTGTCAAAAAGTATATTTAGATTAATTGATGCAGGTATCTGAGCGCGAAAAGCCGGAAGAAGAGCTTTAATTGAATCAACTACTTCAATAGTGTTCGTTCCGGGCTGGCGCTGAATAGCAAGAACAATCGAACGCGTATCATTATACCAACTGGCCAATCTGCTGTTCTCCACACTGTCTATGACATTTCCAAGCTGCTCAAGATACACAGGAGAGCCGTTGCGGTAAGCCACTATCAATTTGCGATATGCCGAAGCTTCATAAAGCTGACCGCTTGCCTGTAATGTAAATGCCTTGTCAGAACCGTATAAAGCGCCTATAGGCAAATTAACATTAGCCTTTGAAACAGCATTCATGATCTCATCAATGCCAATGCCTCTGTAGGATAAGGCTTCAGGATTAAGCTGAACGCGCACTGCATATTTCTGAGCGCCATAAATCATAACCTGAGCCACTCCGCTAATCATCGAGATGCGCTGTGCAACATATGTATCTGCATATTCATTCACTGTTGAAAGCGGCAGAGTAGGAGAATTCATCGAAATAAAAATAACCGGGGAATCAGCAGGGTTAACCTTCTGATATGAAGGAGGACTCGGCATATCAGGCGGAAGCAGACGCGCTGACTTCGAGATCATTGCCTGAACATCCTGCGCTGCTGCATCAATATTACGGCTGAGATTAAATTGGAGTGTAATCTGCGTTTTCCCTAAAGTATTTGTTGATGTCATTGAATCAATACCAGCAATTGTAGAAAACTGTCTTTCCAAAGGAGTGGCTACTGCTGATGCCATAGTCTCAGGGCTGGCGCCCGGCAGATCTGCCGTGACATTTATTGTAGGGAAATCCACACTCGGCAGGTCATTAACAGGCAGAAATTTGTAACCGATAATCCCAAAAAGCACTAATGCTGTCATGACAAGCGTTGTCATGACAGGTCTTTTTATAAAAATCTCAGCGATATTCATTATTGTTTGCTGCCTTGTTTTTCTTTAATCTCTTTGCTGTTTTTCCCGTCCTTGATCTCTATTTTTACTCCGGGAATAAGCTTCATCTGTCCATCTGTAACAACTTTCTCATTAGGCTGCAGACCTTTTTCAATAACAGCCTTGTCATTGAAACTCCTGTTCGCCACAACAGGACGCATTTCAACAGTCATATCATTCTTTACAACAAAAACATACTGTCCGCTCTGGCCTGTCTGCACCGCCTGCAAAGGAACAACGATTGCATCAGGTTGTGTCGTTAATGTCATGACAACATTCACAAACTGCCCCGGCCAGAGTCTCTTGCTCTTGTTCGCAAAGGTTCCTTTTATTCTTATAGTCCCTGTTGATGCATCAACTGCATTATCAATGAAGCTAAGTGTTCCTTTTTCTGTATCCTGATAGTCTTTTGCAACAACCGCCTCGATCTTCAAAGAGCCCTTTGACATATATTTCTTTATCTCAGGGAAATTCTGCTCAGGCACAGAGAAATTCACATATGTCGGCTGCAGCTGATTAATAACAACCATTGCCTTATCATCATTAGCCTTTATCTGATTTCCCTTATTAAAAAGCAGGCTTCCTGTCTTTCCTGAAATTGGAGCATGTATCGTGCAATAACTTAACTGAAGCTCAGCGTTCTCAACAGCCGCTTTATCAGCTTCAACTGTTGCCTTTAAAGCCTCGGCATTTGCAAAAATCTGCTCATACTGCGATCTGCTCACAAGCTGTTCTTTGTAGAGTTCTGAATATCTTTTTTCGTCTTCTTCAGCTTTTTTGTATAAAGCCGTATCCTTTAAAAGATTAGCTTTTGCAGAATCCAGCGCTGCCTTATATGGTCTGGGGTCTATGGTAAAAAGCAGATCGCCCTTATTGACATCTTTGCCTTCTTGAAAGTGAACAGCCGTTAACTCTCCGTTGACGCGCGCCTTTATCGAGACAGTTGAATACGCCTCAATATTCCCTATTGCATTGATCTGAACAGGCACTGTTTCTTTTGAAACACTTGCAACAAGGACAGGAACAGGCATTGTCTTGCCTTTATCGGGTTTTCCTCCAGAACATGCAGCAATAAATGAAACCGAAAAAATTAGCAGCGATATCCCCAGTATTTTATTTAGAGTGTTTGGTCCTATGTTTATTTTCATCAGAGCCCTCTTTGCTTAATTATTTTTATTGTCAGCCTGAACAATTATATTTTTCAGAAGAATGCCTGCGGCTTTTTTTAATTTTAATACAGCAACCTGATAATTGTATTTTGCGTCAGCCAGTTGTCTCTCTGCTGTAACAAGAAGATTGTTTGCATCCATAACATCAAGACTGTTGGCTATTCCATACTGAAACTGTTTATTTACAGCATTGTAATTATCTGTGGCAAAGGCAAGCTGTGCTTCAAACTGCTCCATTATGCCTTTCTGTGTCTGCAAATCAAGGTATGCATTTTCTACCTCAACGCCTATTGCCTTTTTCTTGTCCTCATATAAAAGAACAGCCTGTCTCATTCTTGCTTCTGCCTCTCTTACTTCTGCCCTTCTGAGACCGCCTTCAAAAAACGGAAAATTCAATTTAACGCCTCCGTATACGCTCTCTTTGTTAACACTCGATGCCATTGGATCATCCTCTTTTTTTGAATAAACTCCTTCAATGGAAATCGTAGGCCAGTAAGCTCCTTTTGCGTAACTAACCTGATTTTCGTTCATCTTTTTCTGCATCTCGAGGCTTTTGAGCTCTGTTCTCTCTGAAAATGCTGTATGTTTCAAAATATTTATTGTTTCCATCCCCTTTATCTCTGTTATTGACTTGAAGCTGAAAGGAGTTTCCTTCAGTTCATATGGTCCGGTTATCCCCACAATTCTAGCCAGAATAGCTCTCGCAAGTTCAAAAAAATTTCTTGCCTTTATCTCCTCTGACTTTGCTCCGGCCAATTCTGCCTCTGCGCGTAAAAGAGTGGTCTTTGTTATTTCGCCAATCCTAAGCCTGATTGCAGCTGCTTCCCTGTATTTTGTCAGCCTCTCTACATTCGATTTTGTGATCTCGAAAGTTTTCTTTGCTCTGAGAACATCATAGTAAGCAGCAGAAACACTCAGGAGATAATTTTCTTTTAGCGCATTATAATCGTATTTGCTTTTTTCGATATTTTCCTTTGTGATCTGAAACGCCTTTAGCTCCCTGCCGTTAATCGTGAATGACTGATCAAGCCTGAAGCCCCATGTCTTTGAATTATCAGGCTGTATCAGCTGTCCACCCGAAGATGCGTATTTTTCTTCAGTGTATTTTGTATAACCGGCAAATGCAGACAGCTTCGGCAGCAAGGCTGCGACAGCCTTGTCCTTCGTTGTCTCTGCAATAAAAACATCTTCCTCAGATATTTTTATGCTTTCTGCCCGCTCTAGTGCAAGCTTATAAAGATCTTCCAGCGTATATTCGACTGCATAGGCATTTATCGTAATAAACAAGAAAACAATCACAAGAAAAAATATCTTTTTCACTTTTAATTCCTCCTTAAAAACCCGTTAAGTACAAGACTGCTGAATTCTTCAGGAACGTATAATGTTTCAGGGTCTATTACCATTGAAAGTGCATATCCTCGAAGAGCGCAGTTTATTACCTTTGCTGATTCTTCTACATTGCACTTCCGAAACATATCTGATCTTATTCCGTCTTGAATAATATCTTCTATATGCTGTCTCTGTATCTTAAAATATTTCCTTTTCACTTTTACGCCGAGAGTAAAACCAAGCTCTCTCCCTGATACTAAAATGAGCTGCCTGTATTTTTTAATATTGCTAACTGCAATAGATATGAAAGTTTTAAGGGCTTCTTCAGGGTCGTTAATAGACTTGAGGATTTCTCTGGTCTCTCTTGCCATAGTTTCCATGTTGGACTTCATAAGCGTAATGAACAGGTCTTCCTTATTTTTAAAGTAGAGGTAAATACCTCCGATGCTCATGCCGGATTCTTTTGCGATAGCGCGCATATTTGCCCGTGCATAACCGTACTCGGAGAATACTTTTTCAGCTGCACTGAAAATCCTCTTCTGTGACTCTATGCCTGAACGTTTGTTCATGTGAACCTGAGTTCAGTATAAATTATAAAAAAAAAACTGTCAAGAAAATTTATTAAAATAGCAGGAAAATTTCATATTGAAAAAATCTGTTTTTTTTGCTAATTTACAAAAAAAATTGGGAGGGGAAATTTATGCGTAAACAGTTATTTTTATTACTCCTTTTGTTATGTTGCAGTATTGTTTTGACTGGTTGTGCAAGTATAATATCAGGATCTACTCAAGAAGTGACATTTCAGAGTCAGCCAGAGGGCGCCACAGTTTCTGTTGACGGAAAACCTCTCGGGAAAACTCCATTTACAACAACTCTTAAGAAAAAAAACGACCAGAAACTTACATTTGAAAAAGAAGGATACAAGACCGAGACTATGCAACTTACTACACACCTGAACCCCTGGTTTTTTGGAAATATTATTTTTGGTGGACTTTTGGGATCTACAACAGATGGTCTTTCAGGATCAATACACGAATATGTTCCAGCTCAATATTTTATTCCGTTAACTCCTCTTGATAATACTCGCCTTGATCCCCTAACTGAGAAAAAAAATAAGGCAAAAAAATTTATTGTTTTAGAGTATAAAAACATAATGTCAGATATCTCAAGAGGCTCAGGAGAATATCTAAATTCGCTGATGGATTTATTATCTGTTGCTCCAACAGAACAAAAAGAAGCTACTACAAGGATAACTGCTTTGTCAGAGACACACAAAGACCCCTTGATTTTTGCAGACAAGATAATAGAACTTTATGTGAAATAAGTAATTGATACAAAAATCGACAAACAATTGACAAACGTTTTTTTCTATGATAAGGTTTAACATAAATTCTACAGGAGGTGCTTTATGAAAAGATTTTTAGCATTATTTGTAGCAGTTTCAGTTATGCTTGTTGTAGGCATCGCATTCGCAGGCACAGCCAAGGACAACACAGGCTGCGGACTGGGTACAATGTTATGGAAGGAATCAAGTTCAGCTGACGGATCAACCGTATCACAGTCTTTACAGGCAACCACAAACGGAACATTCGGCAACCAGACATTCGGGATTACAAGCGGAACATCAGACTGCAAACAGCCTGCAAAATTCGTAGAGAACAAAAAACTTCAAGAATTCGTTTCATCAAATCTTGATACTATTGCAAAAGAAATTGCAATTGGCAGAGGAGAAACTCTTGATGCAATGGCAGAGCTTATGGAGATTTCAGCTCCACAGAGAGCAGACTTCTATGCAAAGCTCCAGACAGGTTTTGACAAGATATTCACTTCTGAGAAGGTTGAGTATGCAGCTGTAGTAGACAGCATAGCAGCAGCATATTCTCAGATCTAATAAGGACTCTATTCTGATTTCGTTAATATTGTTTTGCGATTAGATAAAAAGGCATATGGAATGAGAAAAAATTTCATATGCCTTTTTTTTATACTCTTATTTGCTTTTATAAATGCATTTCATGCAGCAGCTGAAGAATCTTACCTCGAACAACTCTTAGAACTTTCTGAAGAAAAGAAACTATATGAAGATAGATACTGGCATACTCTTCTTCACTATAAAGCTGGAATTTTCGAAAAAAGAAGCCTGATCGATGATCCCAGATTTTTTATTGCTGATAATGGAAAGACAAACCCGCAATCAGAACTAAAAGAAACAATCAAAAGCTTTTTTTCAGAACAAATAAAGGATATCGAACACCCTCAGTGCAGGTTCATAGCCAGATACAACTGGCTAAAAGAAAAACTAAATATTGATGAAACTAAACTTCCAAAAGTTCAATGCACAGAGTATATTGAAGTGACTGGTAAGATGAAGCCAAAATCTGCAGCCTTTGTATTTCCCGGCTCTTTTATGAACAGACCGGCCTCTATGTTCGGCCATACATTCATACGAATTGACAGCGAATACCAGAGCAAATTGCTTGGACACGCAGTCAACTACTCTGCCTTTACCGGCGGAGGAGACGATATGCTCTATGCTATAAAAGGCGTTTTTGGATTTTATAAAGGATACTATTCTATTCTCCCCTACTACGAGAAGGTCAAAGAATATAATGATATAGATCAGAGGGATATGTGGGAATACATTATGAATCTGTCTGAGGATGAATTGAAAAAAATGCTTATGCATATATGGGAGTTGAAAAATCTCTACTCATATTACTATTTTTTTGACGAAAACTGTTCTTATAATATTCTTTTTCTTCTCGAGGCTGCCAGGCCGTCTTTAAATCTTACTGACAAGTTTGGTTTCTGGGTAATACCTATTGATACTGTAAGGGCTGTAAAAGAAAGTGGTTTAGTAGACTCAGTAAATTACCGCGCATCAAAAACAACAACAATAAATCATATATCATCTTTACTCGATGAAAATACCAATTCAATTGCACTTCAGATAATCAATGGAGAAACAGACCCAGAAACCTTATTGAACAACAAAAATCTAACTGTAGATGAAAAAACCCATGGACTCGATATTGCATCTGAAATGGTTCAGTATAAATATCTTAAAGGGGAATTAAATAAAGACGATTATCTTAAAAGGTTTTTGCACATTCTTAAAATTAGAAGCCAGCTGGGAAAAAGAGACGATAATTTTTATAAAATCCCCAACCCCGTTAATCCAGAAAACGGACATCTATCTAATAGGTTAGCTGTTGGGATAGGTGTTAAAAAAGACTACCTATTTCAAGAAATAAAAATAAGGCCGGCATATCATGATCTTCTCGATCCTGACGAAGGTTACAGGGAAGGTTCTCAGATTGTTTTCACAGATATCAGGGCAAGATATTATTTTGAGAATAAAAAATTCAAATTGGAAGGTGTGGACATTGTAGATATAGTCTCAATTTCTCCTATGACCGAATTTTTTAAGCCAAATTCATGGAAGATAAGCACAGGCATAACTCAAAAAATATTCAAGGATGGCAATGACCATGCTGTTTTATATGGGAATGGCGGGTATGGACTTGCATTTGAAGACAACTCAAAAGGGCTGTATTATATCCTTGCAGAATCAGATATCTATATAAGCAGGAAACTTGAAGATAAATACTCAGTCGGCATTGGTATAACACCCGGCATAATAAAACCCATAACCAGGTTTTGGAAAATTACTTTCTCGCTTGAAGCCCTTCATTATTTCGCAGGAGATAAAACAGATACGTACAAAGGCACATTCAATCAGAACTTCAGAATCAGCCAAAACAATAGCATCTCGCTTAATCTTTCGAGAATAAAGACTTATACAATATATCAAAGTGAAGCGATATTAAGTTGGAATCTGTACTTTTAAATGCTGTACTTTCTAAAGCATAAACTATCTCATCCGCTAGTTCTTCTTATTCTTATCTTTCTTATTACGTCTGGCTGTAATGGTTATTTTTTTTATCCTAGCAAGAATATGATTCCAAATCCAATGCTAGAAAAGTTTAATTATGAAGATGTATATTTTAAAACCCCTGACGGCCTGAAATTACACGGATGGGTTTTAAAACCAAAAGATAAAAGCATCGGGTTTATACTTTTTCTTCATGGCAATGCTGAAAACATAAGTACACACATCAATAGCGTGCTCTGGCTTGTTAAAGAAGAGTTCACTGTTTTTGCATTTGATTATAGGGGATACGGCAAATCAGATGGACATCCAACAATAGAAGGCGTGCATATAGATGCAGAAACCGCACTTGAGAAAGCATTATCAATGTCTGGTGAAAAAATATTTGTGTTTGGCCAGAGCGTTGGCGGAGCAATTGCAGTATATACAGTTGCAAATTCAAAATATAAAAATAATCTTAAAGCATTAATTATAGAGAGCACTTTTTCAAGTTACAGAGAGATTACAAGGGAAAAGGCTTCACAGATTATAATTACATGGACTTTCCAATACCCCCTGTCATTTCTTGTAAGTGATTATTACAGTCCTGTCAAATGGATAAAAAATATAAGTCCTGTGCCGCTTTTAATTTTGCATGGGGAATATGACAATATAGTACCTCTTCACCACGGTATTGAAATTTCAGAAAAAGCTGTAAATCCTAAAGATTTCTGGATTACAGAAACCAAAGGTCATATCCAGTCTTTTGCTGACAAGAAGATCAGGGAGAAATTTATTGAATACTTAAAGGAAAAATCTAATTGATTTAAATTTCTTTAAATCCACAAAGTTCAAGTTCAGATTAAGAGACAACTTCCAATAAATGCTAAGTAGTCTTCTTAATCCTGTTCTTTGAATCTACAATTATTATCTTTGGCTTGAAGTTTTTAAGAGTGTTCTCTTCGAGATATGCATATGAGAATATTATTATCTTGTCTCCAACCAGCCCTTTTCTTGCAGTAGGTCCGTTAAGGCAAAACATGCCTGAACCCTTTTTCCCGGGAATAGCATATGTCTCAAACCTCTCACCGTTATTTATGTTGCTGATCATGACCTGTTCGTATGGAAGAATGCCTGATTTTTTCAGGATATCTTCATCAATCGTTATACTGCCTTCATAGGCAATATTAGACTCTGTGACTGTTGCCATGTGAATCTTTGCTCTAAGCATGCATCTTAACATCTCTTACCTCACTCTATTATCTTTGGCACACGATAAAATTTATCTGTGCAGTCAGGCGCATTCATCAGCGCATCTTCTTTTGAAAGCGATTTATCTGGCTTATCTTCTCTCATCACATCGCTCAAGGAAAGCACATGCGAGGTCGGCTCGATATCTTTTGTATCAAGTTCATTCAGCGTCTCTATATGATCAAGAATATTTTCAAGCTGTTTGCCGAAAAGTTCTTTTTCTTTTTCTGAGATATTAAGTCTGGCAAGTTTTGCTACATATTCTACAGATACTTTCATATATTTTTATATTTTCTGGAGATTTGCGAATTTCAAGGCAAGCCTTTTAACTCCTACCTCCGGGAAATTGACCATCACCTTCTGCTCATGGCCTTCGCCGTAACATTCCCTAATTACGCCAACGCCCCATTTAGGATGTTTAACCCTGCTGCCAACAACATAAAGAAGTGATTTCTTGAAGGAAGCCGGCAAAACGGTAATTGTTTTTTTTGAAGAAAAAGCAGGAATAGGCTTTCGTGTTGATGACTTTTCGATCCAGTGATAACAATGCGGCGGAATATCATCAAGAAATCTTGACGGTTCCTGCTCCTGAGTCTTTGTATAAAGTCTTCTCTTTTTTGTTCCTGTGAGCCAGAGGATATCTTTTGCCCTGGTCATTCCAACATATAAAAGCCTCCGTTCCTCTGATATATCATCCTCGTTATTGAATGTCTTGAAATATGGCATTAATCCGTCTTCAAGCCCGACAACAAAGACTACAGGGAATTCCAGACCTTTTGTACTGTGCATTGTCATGAGAGACACGGCATTTTCTGAATTCGAATCGTCAATATTTGAAACAAGTGAGGCAGTATCGCTGAATTCCTGCATTGATTTGCCTTGCGCAGATGATATAAGTTCATCTACATTTTGAACCTTGTCTTCAGCCAGCGCATCCATGTACTCTGTTTTTTCTACTATGTCTTTAATCATGTCAGCAGCTGTTTTGTAGCTATCAGCATTTATTGATTCGATTAATTTTATGAAATCTGAAAGTTTTTCTTTTGCAGATGCTGCAACTGAATTGCTTTTGATTATGCCCTTGATTGAGCTGAAAAGACTGCATGTTTTCTTTTTTGCCTCATGTTCTATTTTTGAAAGCGTTGCAGCTCCAATCCCTCTTGCAGGCGTGTTTATTATGCGTCTTAAGCTGACATTGTCATGAGGATTAATTCCAAGCCGCATATAAGAGATTATATCTTTAATCTCTTTTCTCTGATAGAAACTTATTCCGCCCATTACACGATAAGTTATAAGTTCGCTCCTCAGTGCGTCTTCTATCGCTCTGGCCTGAAAATTAACGCGATATACAACTGCAAAATCCTTGTAATTGTGTTCGCCTTTTAAATAGAGCTCCTTTATAACGCTTGCTACCTGTTTTGCTTCTTCTTCTTCTGTGTTCAGCCAGCAGTGAAATACTTTTTCGCCTGTTCCTCTGTCTGTCCAGAGTTTTTTTGACTTCCTTGCTGTATTGCCGGCTATTACAGCGCCAGCTACATCAAGTATGTTCTGAGTCGAGCGGTAATTCTGTTCAAGTTTAATGGTTTTTGTTTTAGGAAAGTCTTTGTCAAAATTGAGAATATTGGCAACATCAGCTCCTCTGAATTTGTATATGCTCTGGTCGTCATCGCCAACTGCGCACATGCTGTCACTCTTGTCCAGAAGTTTTAAAAGCTTGTACTGTGCATAATTTGTGTCCTGAAATTCATCGATTAAAATATAATTAAATATACTGCGGTATTTTTTTAGTACTGCAGGATATTCCTCGAAAAGTTTCACTACTAAACCTATAAGGTCGTCAAAATCAACAGCGTTGCACCTTTTCAGCTCATCCTGATATCTCACATAAACTTTCGCAAGTTTTTCGTCAAAACCAAACCCATCGTTTGAAGACAGGAATTTGCTTGGACTGGTCAAGGAGGATTTAAGAGAACTTATTCTTGATACAACACCTCTATACATTGCCTCGTAAATCTTGAATTCTTTAAGGATATGGCGGACAAGACTGCACTGATCATCGTCGTCATATATCTGAAAATTACTAGTGTAGCCGAGCGCCTTAATATCATGTCTTAATATCCTGTTGCACTGTGAATGAAAAGTGCCGATCCATGAACCGTTAAGGTCTTTACCAATGAGACTCTCTATTCTTCCCTTCATCTCCTCAGCTGCCTTATTGGTAAATGTGACTGCGAGTATAGAGTTAGGGGATAATTTCTCACCTTTTACAAGATAGGCAAATTTATGCGTTATTACCCGTGTTTTACCGCTTCCTGCGCCGGCAAGCACAAGCAGAGGACTTCCTTTGTGCAGTACAGCTTCTTTTTGCTGTTTGTTTAGGTCTTTTAACAAGGTATCTTTTGACATTTTTAATACATGCTTAGAATAACAGATACATGCAGGATAAGTCTATAATTTATTATAATTCTATGCAAAATCACTCAACTGTAACGCTTTTGGCGAGATTTCTGGGCTGATCAACATCACAGCCCCTGAGAATTCCTATATGATACGCCAGAAGCTGCAATGGTATTGTAAGCAGAATTGTCATAAGAAATTGATTGGAGTTCGGAACATACATCTGGTACTCAGAACAAGTTATGATATCTGAATTGCCCTCGTCTGTTACTGCCATAATCTTTCCCCCTCTGCTCTTTACCTCTTGTATATTAGAGAGAATCTTTTCATAAAGCTTGCCCTTTGGCGCAAGGATAACTGAAGGCAGAGCCTCATCAATAAGCGCTATTGGCCCGTGTTTCATCTCTCCTGCAGGATAGCCTTCAGCATGAATATAGGAAATTTCCTTAAGTTTTAAAGCGCCTTCAAGCGCTATTGGATAATTTATTCCTCTTCCAAGATAGAGAAAATCTTTTGCCTTAAATAAATCTTTAGAAATCTTTTTTATCTCAGGGTCTGATTCAAGAACTTTTTCTGCCATGCCTGGCAAAAACAGCAGATCTTTAAGAAGCGCTGCTGCTGTGTTTTTATCAATTGCTTTTTTGGCTCTTGCAAAACCGACTGCAAAGAGATAAAGCCCTAGAATCTGGGTCGTAAATGCCTTTGTTGATGCAACTCCTATCTCAGGCCCTGAGTGGGTATAAAATACTGCATCTGCCTCTCTGGAAGATGTGCTTCCCACAACATTACATATGCTTAGCACTTTGCAGTCAAGTTTCTTTGCCTCTCTCTGCGCTGCAAGAGTATCCGCAGTCTCGCCTGATTGTGTTATTGCAATAAGAAGACTTTCCTTCCCGGCAATAGGATTCCTATATCTGAATTCCGAAGCTATATCCACCTCAACAGGAACTCTAGCAAGTTCTTCTATCATGTATTTGCCAACCAGGGCTGAATGCCATGATGTTCCGCATGCAACTATGAAGACCTTTTCTATTTTTAAGAGTTCGTCTTTTTTAAGACCGAACTCTTCCATGTTAACTTCACCGCTCTCAGGATAAAATCTTCCTCTTAGAGTGTCTCCTATTGCCCTTGGCTGCTCAAATATTTCTTTAAGCATGAAATGTTTATATCCACCCTTCTCAGCCATTGAAGGACTCCATGATACTGACACAACCTCTTTTTGAATCGCAGTTCCGTCAAATCTGGTTACCATTACACCATCATCGGTTATAATAACCATCTCATCTTCATCAAGGAATATTACGTCCCTTGAGTGAGCAAGAAATGCAGGGACATCCGAGGCAAGAAAATATTCTCCTTCACCTAATCCTATAACGAGCGGGCTGTCTTTTTTAACTCCAACAATCTTGCCGGGTTCTTTCTCATCCATTACAGCAATTGCAAAAGCCCCTTTTAGCTGACCAAGCGCTTTTCTGACAGCATTTTCCAGAGAACATCCTTCAGAATATTTTTCTATCAGATGACATATCACCTCTGTGTCAGTATCAGAAGTGAATTTATATCCTTCATCAATGAGCTGTTTTTTGAGCGTTAGATAATTCTCGATTATTCCATTATGAACAATAACAATGCCGTTCGATCTGTGCGGATGGGCATTATCTTCTGTTGGTTTTCCATGAGTTGCCCATCGTGTATGGCCTATTGCTGTATGACTTACAGGTTTATCAAGATCTATTGCTGAGCAAAGGTCTTTTATCTTTCCTTTACGTCTACGGACTTCTATTCCTTTGCCATTGAAAAAAGCTATGCCAGCAGAATCATATCCCCTGTATTCAAGCTTCTTAAGCCCTTCAAGAACAATAGCGACTGCATTCCGTTTTCCTGTGTATCCAATTATCCCGCACATTTTATTGTCCTCTTAAAGTTATCTGACCTTTTTGTTCTTCTTAGACGCCCAATTTTTGATATGCCTTTGCTCTGTCCTGCTGACTGCAAGCGACATTGGCGGTACATCCTTCGTTATTGTGGAACCAGCGCCAATATATGCGCCCTTCCCGATCTTTACAGGTGCAACCAGCTGAGTATCGCTGCCAACAAATACATTATCTTCAATTGTAGTTTTATGTTTATTCATGCCGTCATAATTGCATGTTATTGTTCCTGCTCCGATATTTACAGACTTGCCTGTGGAAGCATCTCCAATATAGCTGAGATGAGATGCCTTTGTTTTATCTCCGATTTTTGATTTTTTTATCTCTACAAAATTCCCTATTTTTGCGCCTGAACCAATCTCAGAGCCGGGTCTTATATGTGCGAAAGGACCTACAACAGCTTTTGATTTAATTGTTGAACTCTCGATAATTGTTGAATCCTTTATAACAGCATTATCATTAATTGCGCTGTCAATAATTCTCACATTAGGGCAGATCACACATCCCTTCCCGATCTTTGTCTTTCCTTCAATATGAACGTTTGGATATATTCTAGTTCCTGCGCCTATTACAGCTTCAGGGGAAATAAATGCCAGATCAGGATCTATAAATTCAACACTCTTTTCCATCCATTTACTATTAAATCTTTTCCTCAGCATTTTTTGAGCTGATGCAAGTTCAATGCGCGTATTAATCCCTGACATCTCTTCTTCAGAACCGATGCAAAAAGCTCCGACATTGTAGCCATGATCCAGCCCGATACGGATTATGTCAGTAAGATAATATTCCTTCTTTTTAAGATTTATCGGTATTTTTCTTAAGAGTTCCAGCGCCTCTGATTCTATTGCGTATACCCCGCTGTTAACCTCATTTATTTTTTTCTCTTCATCTGATGCATCTTTTTCTTCAATAATCCCTGAAACGTTTTCCGAATAATCCCTGATCACCCTTCCATATCCAGCTGGATTGTCAGGTTTAAATGAGATAAAAGATATATGTTTATCTTTTTTAGAATGCAATTCCAAAAATTTTCCTAAAATCTGAGGGGTAATCAAAGGTGTATCTCCATTTACCACCAACACAGTGCCTTTAAATCCCTTAAGCGGCTCTTTGGCGCTTAGAAGCGCATCAGCAGTGCCTTTAGGTTGTTTCTGCAAGGCGAAAAAAATTTTTTCTGAATTTATGGAATTCTTTATCTCTTTAAAATGTTTGCCTGCAACAACAGTAATCTTGAAAGGTTTAAGCATGCTGACAGAATCAATAACATACTGAATCATATGCTTGTTGAAAATTTTATGGAGCACTTTGGGCAAGGAAGAGTTCATTCTCTTTCCTTGTCCGGCCGCAAGTATAACAACTGCTGTCTTCATTCTTTTGCCTCTTTTATTATTCCAGGAGTCGATATCCCTCCTGATAGTATTATTTTTATGCCTTCTTCTATTGATATGTCAGTATTAAAAACATCCTTCTCATCAAAAAGCACTATTTCACCAAGATAAAGATTGTTCGTTGGTATATAAACTGCCCTAAGAGATGTTTCATTGCCGCTGTTTTCTGTTTTAACTGTTTTATCTTTTGTGAGAAAACCAAATGCAAAGGCGCCCTTACGGGGATATTCAACTATAACGAATTTTTTGAATGAACTTTTCTCATTCGGTGCAAAACCGTCAACAAGCTGTTTTATAGCAGTGTACACTCCTTTAAATACAGGTATTCTTGCAAGCGTGAAATCAAAGAGTTCAAGCGTTTTTTTGCCGAATACATTTGTTGATACTATGCCGATTAGAAAAATAAGTATTATTGCGGATATGAAACCAAGACCTGGAATTTTATAGCCAAGAAAATTTGTCAGCATTGGACCCAGCAGGCCATCGACAAAATGAAAAAACCATAAAATAACTAAAACAGTGACAACAGCAGGGATGGAAACAACAAGCCCTGCAAGAAATTTTCTTTTTAATGTTGCACGAATATAAGAAATCATATTTTTTATATTAAAGCTATAAGCGTAAAGATTGCAAGATTATTGGTTATAAATGTTTTAAGGCAGCATTAAGAATTTCCTCTGATGCGTCTTCCTTTGTCATTAGAGGCAGGGCAGTCTCATTGTTTCTTTCGACTATTGTTATTCTGTTAGTATCCACATCAAATCCTGCACCAGAAGATGTGACATCATTAAAAATAATTATATCTACATTTTTTTCAACAAGTTTTTTCCTTGCCCTGTCAAGTCTTTCCCCTGTTTCTGCAGCGAAACCAACAAGTACAGGCCTGCGTTTTAATTGTCCAAGCTCAGTCAGAATGTCAGGATTTTTTTTAAGTTTAATATCAAGCACATCTGATTTTTCGATCTTTTTAGCATGTGTTTTTTCAGGAAAGAAATCAGCAGGAGCTGCTGCCATAATAACCATATCAGCATCCTTGAGATTACTGAAAACAGCATTCTTCATCGCTGCTGCAGTTTCAACAGGAACAAATGACTTAAGCCCACGAGGAGTTTTTAATGAAGACGGACCGCTTATCAGAATGACTTCTGCTCCTCTTCGCATGCTCGCAATTGCAAGTGCATAACCCATCCTGCCTGATGAACGGTTAGAAATATATCTTACCGGGTCAAGATACTCTCTTGTTGGTCCGGCTGTGACAATTACTTTTTTTTTTGAAAGGTCTTTATTTGATAAAGAAGATTTTATTGCATCAATTATTTCACACACCTCTGACATTCTGCCGATGCCATCTTCACCGCATGCCAGTGTTCCTTTTTCCGGTCCAATCTGAATTACACCAAGCGCCAAAAGACGATTAAGATTTTCCTTAAATATAGGATGTTCGTACATCCTCCAATTCATGGATGGAGCAATTATTATCTTTCCCTTGAATGAAAGAAAACATGTGCTAAGCAGATCAGCAGCAATGCCATTTGCGAATTTTCCTATTATGTCAGCAGTTGCCGGAGCAATGACCATTACATCTGCATCTCTCGAAAGACTTATATGTGACATTGGGTCGCCGAAAAGATCTGAGAATACGCTGTTCTCAGATGCGATCTCCAATGATAGAGGAGTTACAAAATATTTAGAGGCATCAGTCATTACCACAGTAACCGATGCCCCTTCATCTTTTAATCTTCTTGTGAGTTCAACTGCTTTATATGCTGCCGCTCCTCCGGTAACCCCGAGAAGTATCTTTTTATTCTTCAGCAACTTCGTCTTGTCTTTCACCAAAAAGCTCTTCAAGCGCTTTTTTGTCTATACTCTCTCTCTCATGGAGATAGACCTTCAAGTCTTTCTCTAGCTCTGTTAGTTCTTCAGGGGTAGCTTCTTTTCTCTTTTCCTCTAAAAGCTTCCTGTAATCAAACTTTTTAGCCTCTTCCCTGGCCTTCCTTGCCTCTTCACCAACCACAAATTCAAGTTTGTCTTTAACAGCTTCCTCAATTGCAATTGTCGTGATTTTTTTAGACTTGGTCTGTACTTTTGGCTTGCCTCCTGCGGCAAGCTCTTTTGCTCTCTGCGAAGCAACCATTACAAGCCTATATCTTCCATCGATCTTTTTTTCATCGATCTCAACCGGCAGTGAAATTATATCCATCTACTCCTCCTAAATAGTCTTAACTTTCAAAGCTCTAATACTTTATTTCAAAAAATGTTTTTTTATCCATTCTTGATTGATATTCTTTGTACGAAGCCCTTCAATTAAAATAATCCCTATAAGTTTATCAAGGGCGCTCTCAAATATGTCGTTAATTATAACATAATCATACATTTTATAGTCCTTAATCTCTCCAACAGCCCTTCTCAGCCTTTTTTTAATCTCTTCATCAGAATTTGCCATTCTTTTTTTGAGACGCTCTTTGAGAATTTTCATTGATGGAGGGAGAATAAATATATATATGCCTTCAGAATATTTCTTTTTCATCTGTTTTGCGCCCTGGGTATCAATATCAAGCACTACATTAATTCCGCTGTTAAGCATTGACTCCAGTCTCTTTTTGGATGTGCCGTACAAATTGCCGTGAACTCTCGCCCATTCCAAAAATCCACCTTTTTTTGCCATCTTAAGGAATGCATCTTCTTTTATGAATGTATAATCTCTGTTATTAACTTCTGTTTTTCTCTTTTGTCTCGTAGTGTATGAAACTGAATGCTGGATATTCGGCAGGATTGCACTTATCTCATTGCAGAGTGTTGTTTTTCCTGCGCCTGATGGTGCGGATACGATGAAAAGACTTCCCCTATTCTTCCTCTTCATCCGCAGTTACCTTACCATTTGAAAATCTCTGAGTTATGGTCTCAACCTGTAAAGCGCTTAGAATTATATGATTGCTGTCAGTGACTATTATTGCGCGAGTTCTTCTTCCTTCTGTTGCATCAACAAGCCTTCCCTGTTTTTTTGCCTCATCCTTGAGTCTTTTCATTGGCGCTGAACCGGGTGTTACTATAGCAACAACTTTTGAAACAGAAACTACATTGCCGAATCCTATATTGACCAACACCGAGCTTATATCACCTCTCTTCATATTCACTCCTTCTCATCACTGAATGTTCTGTGCCTGTTCTCTGATTTTTTCTATCTCGCTCTTCATCTCAATAACAAAAGATGAGATTTTATAGTCGTCTGTTTTTGAACCAACTGTATTGGATTCCCTGTTAAGCTCTTGCAACAGGAAGTCTAGCCTTTTGCCTATTGTATCACCATTGGAAAGAATTTTCCTGAACTGCTTAAGGTGATTATCTATTCTTATTATCTCCTCTGTAATATCTATTTTCTCTGCCAGAACAACAATCTCGTGTGTGATTCTGTCTTTATCAGTCTGGATCTCATCAAGAAATTCTTTTATCCTTTCATTGATCTTAATCTTGAATTTATTTTCAGCTTCAGGGCTCAGCTCCATTAATTGTTTATTCAAAGATTCAAGGTGATCAATCCTCTTGACAATATCTTCCTGTATAGTCCTGCCTTCGTTTCTTCTCATTTTTTCGAGCTGATCCATTGCCTGGTTGAAAGCATCGTAAAGAGATGAGATGTTATATTCAGGCTCTTCTGAAATCAAAAACTCTTTATAAGCAAGCATTGCATTAATCCCTATTTCTTCAGAAATTGCTAAGTCAGTTTTCATGAAATTGAGGTTGTCATATATCTCTTTTGCCAGAGCTGTATTCACCTTGAGCTTAAGTTTTGAATAATCCTTTAATGTTACTGTTGCATCAAACTTCCCTCTTGAAAATCTCTCTTTGAGAAGATTCCTCAAAGGTATCTCATGCTCGCTAAGCCATGGCATAAGCCTCATAGAGATATCTGTAAACCTGTGATTAAGAGAGCGTATCTCTATCCTGAAACCGTCTTTTTCCGAAGCACCAAATCCTGTCATGCTCTGTATCATCGTGTGCTAAATATAAAACAGTTGTAATATTTAGTCAAATTTAATGAAAATTTTTTAAATCTGTAATATAATAGTCACTTCCAAATCAACTTATTCGGAGGTTTTCATGGTTAAGATTTATTATGATAAAGATGCAAAAGCAAGCATCCTTAAAAGCAAGAAGATTGCAGTCGTAGGTTATGGAAGTCAGGGGCATGCTCATGCCAACAATCTGAAGGAAAGCGGCATGGATGTTATCGTGGCAGAAACAAAAGGCGCAAACTGGGATAAGGCTAAAAATGCCGGATTCACAGTATTATCAGCGTCAGAAGCTGCTAAACAGGCAGATCTGATAATGATACTCGTTCCTGATGAATATGCAGCTGACATTTACAAGACTGAGATAGCGCCTAACATAAAAAAGGGGACATATGTAGGTTTTGCACATGGATTTAACATACACTTTGGCCAGATTGTTCCTCCACAGGATGTTAATGTACTAATGGTCGCACCAAAAGGACCCGGACATCTTGTCCGCTCAGAATACACTAACGGAAGCGGTGTTCCATGCCTGATTGCTGTTTATCAGGATCCTTCAAAAGATACAAAGGATATTGCACTTGCCTATGCTTCTGCAATAGGCGGTGGAAGAGCAGGAATCATCGAGACAACATTCAAAGAAGAAACAGAGACTGATTTGTTTGGCGAGCAGGTTGTGCTCTGTGGAGGACTTACCTCGCTCATTCAGGCAGGATATGAGACGCTTGTTGAAGCAGGTTATTCACCAGAGATGGCTTATTTTGAGTGTCTGCATGAGGTAAAGCTCATCGTTGACCTTATATATGAGGGGGGAATCTCGACAATGAGATACTCAATAAGCAATACAGCCCAGTACGGAGACCTTGTAGTTGGACCAAGAATAATCACCGAAGAAACAAAGAAAGAGATGAAAAAGGTGCTCTCTGAAATACAGAACGGTCAATTTGCAAGAGAATGGCTGCTTGAATGCAAAGCAAACAAGCCTGTGTTCAATGCACTCACTAAAAAAGGCGAGCAGCATCCTATAGAAGAAGTTGGAGCAAGACTGAGGGCAATGATGCCTTGGCTCAAAAAAGGCAGACTCGTAGATAAATCAAAGGCATAATACAATGCTGAAATTTGCTCCTGAAGGTTATTTCTTTATTGCCTTTTTCGGTATTGCAACAATAATCTCTTTTTTATTACAGGGATCATGGTTCACAATTCTCCCTTTTCTTCTGACTATGTTCATGTTTTATTTTTTTAGAGATCCTGAAAGGAAAATCCCTGAAGAAGGAGACATATTTGTTTCTCCTGCAGACGGAAAGATAATTGTGATAAAAGACACATTCGAAAATGAGCATTTGAAAACGGATGTGAAGCAGATAAGCATATTCATGTCTCCATTGAATGTACATGTCAATCGTGTGCCTTGTGATGGAACTGTTAAAACTGTTAAATATATCCCAGGTTCCTTTAAGGCCGCATATAAAGATGAAGCGTCTCTGAAAAATGAGAATATTGCTATGGTATTTGAGAGCAGGTACGGCAACATACTTTTAAGGCAGATTGCTGGGTATATTGCAAGAAGAGCTGTATGCAGAGTAAAAGCGGGTGATTCTCTAAAACGCGGCGAGCGTTATGGGATCATAAAATTCAGTTCAAGGGTTGATATATATCTGCCAAAAAATATTGATATCAAGGTGAAATTAGGTGATTCAGTAAAAGCAGGAGAAACTATAATAGGCCATGTATCTTAAAAAAGTTCGCGAACTAAAACCCAAGAAAGGCGTCTATCTGCTTCCCAATACATTAACGCTCTGCGGAATGTTCTGCGGGTTTTACTCTATTCTGTCTTCGATAAACGGCAATTTTTTGCATGCTGCATGGGCGATTGTTCTGGCAACTATCTTTGACGGATTGGACGGCTGGATAGCAAGGCTCACTAACACATCAACCCGTTTTGGCATTGAGCTTGATTCATTATCTGATCTTGTTGCATTCGGTGTTGCACCGTCAATAATGATATACAAGTGGTCGCTTATCCCATTTGGCAGGCTTGGCTGGGCAGCAGCATTCCTTTTTGTTGCATGCGGCGCATTAAGACTTGCTCGTTTCAATATACAGACCGGCACAACCGGATCAAAGGCATTTAAAGGAATGCCTATTCCTGCTGCAGCGGTCATTCTTTCTTCTATAGTGATTTTTTATTACGAATTCTGGTCAGGAAGACCTGATATAAATGAATTTTTCCTTACCATCACAATGCTTCTTTCCCTTCTTATGGTCAGCACATTCAGATATCACGGGATAAAAGAAGTAGATTTTAAGGAAAGAAAACCTTTCTGGGCGCTGATTGTCTTTGTCCTTTTTTTATTTATGCTGCTGGTACGGCCGTCAATCACAATATTCATTTTTGCAATGTCATACCTGATCTGGGGTATAATCGAAAATATATTAATCTTCATAAGAAAATTAATATCAAAACCTGAAAAAATAACAGAACATGCAGGGAACAGTGATGAGACAGGTAAAAATATTTGATACAACATTAAGAGACGGCGAACAGTCACCTGGAGCATCCATGACTGTGGATGAAAAAATACAGGTCGCAAAACAACTTGCGCGTCTTGGCGTTGATATAATCGAAGCAGGATTTGCAATAAGTTCTCAGGGTGATTTCGATGCTGTGAAGCGCGTATGTGAAGAAGTAAAAGGACCCGTTGTATGCAGTCTTGCAAGGGCAAAGGAAGAAGACATAAAACGCGCAGGGGAAGCCCTGAAGAATGCACCTAAAAAAAGAATACACACTTTCCATTCAACTTCTGACATACATCTTAAATATCAGTTCAGAGTAAGCAGAGAAGAGGCGCTCAGGCGCTCTGTTGAGATGGTAAAATTTGCGCGCAGTCTTGTCGCTGATGTAGAGTTCTCTCCAATGGATGCCACAAGAACTGATCTCGTATATCTTCTTGAAGTGGTTGAGGCAGTTGTGGAAGCAGGAGCATCAACCGTAAATATTCCTGATACTGTGGGTTATACAACTCCTGAAGAATTCGGGGGAATAATAAAGACAATAAGCGACAAAATCAAAGAAAGGGCGGTTATTTCTGTACATTGTCATAATGACCTTGGGCTTTCGGTTGCAAATTCATTGTCCGCAATAATCAACGGCGCCGGTCAGGTCGAATGCACGATAAACGGGATTGGCGAAAGAGCAGGAAACTGCTCTATGGAAGAAGTAGTCATGGCATTAAGGACACGCAGAGACTTCTTCAATGCTGATACCAATATCAACACAAAAGAGATCATTCGCTCAAGCAGGCTGATAACAAAAATAACCGGAATCACAGTCCAGCCCAATAAAGCGATTGTAGGAGCAAATGCATTCGCACATGAGTCCGGCATACATCAGGACGGTCTCTTAAAAGAAAAGACCACTTACGAGATAATCAGCCCTGAAAGCATAGGTCTTCAGAGTACAAAATTAGTTCTAGGAAAACACTCAGGCAGGCATGCATTCAAGACAAGGCTGAAGGAACTTGGGTATGATCTGAATGAAGAAGAGATTGAACGGGCTTTCCAAAAATTCAAAAATCTAGCAGACCAGAAAAAATCGATATTCGATGAAGATATTGAGTTTATAGTTTCAGAAGAAACTTCAAAGCTGGAAGAGATATACAGCCTTGTAGGCCTCTCTATTGTCAGCAGAATGAAAAAAACACCTAAGGCAACTATAAAGATGAAGGTCAGAGGCAAAACAGTGCAAAGGACATCTGAAGGAGACGGACCTGTTGATGCAACTTACAAGGCAATCTCGCTCACAACAAAGACAAAAAGCAAACTCCAAAAATTTGAGGTAAAGAGCATTACAGGCGGAACAGATGCACTTGGAGAGGTTATTGTAACTCTTGAAGAAAACGGAAAAACTGTAAGAGGAAATGGCGCTGACACTGATATTATTGTAGCCGCTGCAAAGGCATACATAAATGCCCTGAACAAACTCGCTTCAAAAAAGAAATAATTTTCTATACTTTAAAAATACTTACTTTTTGATTTAGCGCCTCTGCCTTGTTCCCAAGATTATCTGCTGTTTTATCAAGTTCTGCGGAAAGAGAAATACTCTCGTCTGTCTTGCCCTTAATTGTCTCGACCGAGCCAAGAATCATTTCAGACGCCTTCTTCTGCTCAGCGGCAGCCTTGGCAACAGACTGCATTTTCTGAGCAACATCCGTTATAACCTGTGAGATATACTTTACCTCTTTCAACTGCTGTGCTGTTGCCTGTTTTACTCTCACAGTTATATCGCTCATATCCTCTGTTGCATATAATATTTCTTGTGAAGCGCCTTTCTGCTCGTCTGTAGCTTTCTTTATTCCTTCCACCATATCGCTCATCTTTGTTACAGCTTTTGTAACATGGGCTATGCTTTGTCCTTGTTCTTCTGTCGCCTTTTCCACACTCACTGCCATCTCAAGTGAAGCATCTGCACTCTCCACAATCTTGGCAAGCGCATTCTCAGCTGCATTAGAAAGTTTCACTCCTTCAGCAACTCTTTCTGAGCTTTTATTCATCGAATCTACGGCAGCATCGACCTTGCTCTGCACAAGTTTTATCAGTTCGCCAATCTCTTTTGTAGAATCAGCTGTTCTCTGCGCAAGATTTTTTACCTGGTCTGCGACAACAGCAAACCCTTTCCCATATTCTCCTGCCTGAGCAGCGAGTATTGCAGCATTTAGAGAAAGCAGATTTGTCGTCTCAGCAACTTCATTAATGACATTAATTATTTTTCCAATCTCTCTTGACCGCTCTCCGAGGTCGCTGATTATGAATGCTGTGTTCTCAACTTCCTTTTTTATCTTATCCATTCCATCTTTTGTATTCCTTACAGCTTCAAGACCAATAGTGTTTGCGTCTGATTTAACCTTTTCAGAAAGATATGCCTGCTCCTGCGAACGCATACCCACTTCCATTGATGTTGTATTTATTTCCGTTACAGCGGACACTACTCCTTCTGTCTCCTGAGAAAGTTTGTCAACGCTTGAAGCAACTTCCTTGAGTGAAGCAGCGATCTCTGCTATTGAAGACGATACTTTTTCTACCGATCCTGTAAGTCTCTCGGAATTTTCTGCAACTTCAGAAATATTTGTAGACACTTCAAGAGAAGACGCCGATGCAGCTTCTGTGGATTCAAAAAGCACTTCGATATCACCTGCAACAGCTCTTATTGATTTATCCATCTCTTCTATGGAAGAAGAAATATCCTGCATTGCATCATGCTGAGCCTGAGCAGATATTTGTATCCCGCTTGAAGAAAGTTTTATTGATTTGGATGTATTAGTTATGTCATTGGAAGTTGAAATATTATCTTTTACTATTCCCTGGATCCCGTCCATAAACTTATTGAACCACTTGCTTGCCATCCCCATTTCATCGTTGGAATCAATCGTGAGCCTTTTTGTAAGATCGCTTTTCCCTTCAGCTATATGATTGAGCATGACCATTACGTTAGAAATAGGTTTGATAATTGATCTGCTTACCAAAATTGAAAAAATAAGGCCCAGAATACCTACTATAAGGAAAATTATTATAATTATATTCCTTGAGTAATTTTTTACAGTTAAAGCATTTTCTTTTTCTGCAAACAGTTTTTTTTGCAGGCCTGTCCTTAAATAATCTATCTTGCCAAGCGCAGGATATACATAATCATTGCTCATTGATTGAACCAGTGCTGAAAGTCCCGCGGATCTGTTAGACATTCCTAATAGTTTGACAGAGACTTTGTTTGCTTCAATATATAGAGACCAGATTTTTTCTATATCGACAAGTTCTTCTTTCGTAAAATTCTTATTGTTTTTTATGCTTAAAAGAATTCTCTGAACCTTGTTGTCTGCCGAGTCAAAAGTTTTCTTATAAGCAGGGTCTCCGACAACAATATATTCACTGACAGGTATTACTGTTTCATTGATAGCAAGCTGTAATTCATTTAAAAGGTTAACCTTCTCTGTATACGCTGATACCTTTCCAATGCTATCACCCAGTTTTCCCTGTATTAACAATGCAGATAATCCAATAACGCCAAAAAAAATACCTGCAGCGATAATAGAAATTACAAATTTGTTCTTGACAGTTAAAAACATGAATACCCCCTTTTTATGAAACAGCAGGGTCTTTTATCTTGTCGACTCATCCTGCCTGGATTTATCATCTGTAAAATAATTATAAACTAACCTGTTACAGAATAAAAGAACTAAAAAATTTTCACAACTTACTTGTTAAACTATCACAAGTACAGCTATAATAATTTTTTGAAAATTCTGTACTTCGGGAGATTATATGACTATTACTGAAAAAATCCTGAGCGCACATTCAGGAAAGAAAAAAGTAGAGGCAGGCGAGCTTATCAATGCAAAGGTCGACCTTATACTTGCCAATGACATTACTGCACCGATAGCAATACAGGAATTCAAAAAAACAGGCGCAAGAAACGTATTCGATAAAAACCGTGTTGTATTTGTTCCCGACCATTTTGCGCCTCAGAAAGACATAAAAGCTGCTGAACAGTGCAAGCTGCTAAGAGATTTTTCAAAAGAATACGACCTAAGTCTATATTTCGAGGTCGGCAGAATGGGAGTCGAGCATGCACTTCTTCCAGAACAGGGCCTGGTTGTATCAGGAGATGTTGTTATTGGAGCTGACAGCCATACCTGCACATACGGAGCGCTTGGGGCTTTCTCAACAGGCGTTGGCTCGACTGATGTTGCTGCTGCAATGGCAACTGGAGAATGCTGGTTCAAGGTTCCTGAATCCATGAAATTCATATATTACGGCAAGCTCAATAAATGGGTTAGCGGTAAAGACCTGATACTTCACACAATAGGCGATATAGGTGTTGACGGAGCATTATACAGAGCAATGGAATTTGAAGGAGAAGCTATAGACGAACTTCCGATGTACGGAAGACTCACAATGTGCAACATGGCTATTGAAGCAGGAGGGAAAAACGGGATCATCGTCCCTGACAAGATCACGAAAAAATATCTTAGAGGAAGAGCAAAAAGAGAACCCATATTTTACAGATCTGACAAAAAATCAAAATACATCGAAACAAGAGAATATGACTGTTCAAAAATTCCTACTACTGTTTCATGCCCTCATCTTCCTTCAAACACAAAACCTGCGTCTGAATTAAGCAAAATAACAATAGATCAGGTTGTTATAGGCTCGTGCACTAATGGAAGGCTTGAGGACTTGAGAGAAGCTGCTCTTGTTCTAAAAGGCCGCAAGGTCAACCCGAATGTTAGACTAATAATTATACCTGCAACACAGCAGATTTACAAACAGGCTATGAAAGAAAAACTTTTCGACATTTTTGTTGATGCAGAGGCTGCTGTGTCAACTCCCACATGTGGTCCTTGCCTCGGAGGCCATATGGGAATACTCGCAAAAGGCGAAAGAGCAATCGCAACCACAAACAGAAATTTCGTAGGCAGGATGGGACACCCTGAAAGCGAGGTTTATCTCTCAAATCCTGCTGTTGCAGCAGCATCAGCAGTGCTTGGAAGAATCGGAACACCTGACGAATTGGGTTTATAAAACTCATTATTGCTCTTGGGCAAATTTTGATCTCAGGAGGAGAGTTTTGAGAAAAAGAATAAAATTCAGGAAACCTCTTCAACAAAAACCAGCAGAAAACAAAACCGCCTCAGAAATAGTGCGTGAATTGAAAGGAGCCTTTGCTCCAGAGTCAAATTACAGAGAGCAGTCTTTGAAAATCCACGGCTTGATCTGCGCAAAGTGCGGCAGAGAATTTGATTTTAAAAACAGGAATCTTCTAACAGTCCACCATAAAGACGGAAATCATCACAATAATCCGACGGACGGCTCTAACTGGGAAAATCTCTGCGTCTATTGCCATGACGATGAACACAGCAGAGGGATCCTTGGAGATTATTTACATGGTACGTAATATGGTACAATTTCAAATCCGTCCAGACTTGAAAAATTAGTCGGAGATCTGACCGGTGCATACTCCAGCTGAATTAACATTCAGAACAGGCTGGTTTATCAGGTCTTGGATAAAATTAAAACAATAAAAATAATCAGAATGTGGACTCACTATGAATAAAATATTTTAATGATTTGATATGCAATCCTCTTCTTTCTTTCAAATCCCTCACTTTATATGTACAATAACTGCATCATGATTACTCCTGAACAAAAACTAAAGGATATCGGCATCACTCTTCCCGATGCGCCAAAACCTCTTGCTTCTTATCTGCCATGCGTGCAGACAGGCAAACTGTTTTTTCTGAGCGGGGTGCTGCCTCTGAGAGAGGGAAAATTAACAAAAACAGGAAAGGTCGGAGAATCAGTTACGCTTGAGGAAGCGCAGCAGGAAGCCAGACAGATCGTGATAAATGCACTTTCGATTTTAAAGTCTCATATCAAAAGTCTGAACAGCGTAAAACGCTGCATAAAACTGACCGGCTATGTAGCTTCTGCGCAAAACTTTCATGATCAGCCAAAAGTATTGAATGCTGCATCTGATCTGCTGTTCGAGATATTCGGTGAATCAGGCAGGCATGCAAGAGCAGCAGTCGGAGTAAACACACTGCCGTTCAATGCTTCTGTCGAGATCGAATTTATATTTGAGATTTAGTAAAAACTGTAAATAAATTTTCTGGATACCAATGTCAAAACCATTTGTAGTGATAGTCGGAAGAGCGAACGTCGGCAAATCCACCTTGTTTAACAAGATGGTTGGCGCTAATGCTGCTATTGTGGAAAATACCCCAAATGTTACTCGTGACAGAAATTACAGAGAAGGCATATGGGAAAACAAGGCATTCATTGCAGTAGACACAGGAGGCTTTTATCCTGAGGCGGCAGATGACATATTAGTCCAGATAAGAGAACAGGCTCTGTTTGCAATAGAAGAGGCAGACCTGATAATCCACCTGCTTGACGGGAAAGAAGGACTTAACCCTGCTGATAAAGAACTTGCAAATCTTCTCAGAGCATCAGGCAAGAAAGTTTTATGGGTTGTGAATAAGATTGATATTCCCAAAAAAACCGATCGGATTTATGATTTTTATGCCTTGGGCGTTGATGAGCTTATCCCTGTCTCTGCTGAAACAGGATATGAATTTGACGAGATGATGGACAAGGTTGCATCTTTACTTCCTGCTGCTAAAGAAAAGGAATCATCATATCCAAAAATCGCTGTTGTGGGAAAACCAAATGTCGGCAAATCAACTCTTGTAAACAGTCTGCTTGGAAAAAAAAGAATGATAGTAAACTCTGTGCCAGGCACAACAAGAGATGCTATTGATTCAATATGCACATATTACAAAAGCAAGTATTTAATCATAGACACTGCCGGCATAAGAAAGAAAAGCAGGTTAAGTTTTTCAGTAGAGAAATTTTCAGTGGTAAGCGCAATTAAGAGCATCGAGAGATGCGATGTTGCTCTTATCGTGATAAATGCCGTTGAAGGCGTGTCAGAGCAAGACCAGAAAATAGCAGGAATTGTCGAGAGCTATCACAAAGGTGCGATATTTTTACTGAACAAATGGGATCTTATCAGCGATCCAGAACAGGTTTATAAAAAACTCACGGCAGAGCTGAGGAGAACATTCTGGTTCCTTGACTATGCTCCGATCATCACGATATCAGGCATGGAAAAGAAAAGGATAACGAAAATATTCCCTGTCATTGACGAGATAATCAAGGAAAGAAAAAAAAGAATAACAACAGGTGAAATGAACAGACTTCTCAAGGATATTATTGAAGGCAGCCCTCTTCCCTTGTATAGAAGCAATCCTGTAAAAATTTTTTATATTACACAAGTCAAGACAGAGCCTCCTGCATTTACACTTTTCAGTAATCATCCTGAAGGCATCAGAAAATCCTATTTGCGCTATATAGAAAACTGCATCAGAAAAAAATTCTCATTCACAGGCACCCCAATAAAGATTTACAATAGGATGCGAAGCAGACGCGATAGACAGGGGGACTAATGCAGGATCTTATCGGAAAGATAGTTGATGTTATTTCAGCAGAGACTAAATACACAGGCAGGCTCATTGAGGTGAATGAAACAGACGTTTATATCGAGACTGAGGCTGGCTGGCTTATGATTCCTGTTGAAAATATTATAGATATTGTTGAAAAAAATATTGAACAGACTGAAGAGTCTTAATTCATATCTCCGATAATAAACTGGACCAGTGTTAAAGCTGAGATTGCTGCTGTTTCTGCCTTGAGTATTCTTTTTCCAAGGCTTACTGTTATAATCCCTCTGTCTTCCGCAAGTTTAATCTCCTGTTTTGCAAACCCTCCTTCAGGACCAATAAAAACATAAAATGGCTCATCGCGGATATTTTTATTTTGCAATGCATTTGACAAAGATATTCCTCCGTCTTCATAAAATATCAGACCATTCATCTGCTTTTTAAAAATATCATTGAATTCCATATATTCATGAATAACAGGGATGAATGTCCTTCCGCATTGCTTTGCTGCCTCTTCGGCAATCTTTTTCCATCTAGCAAGTTTTCTTGTATACCTGAGCTGACTTCTTTCTGTGATTGCAGGGATTATCCCCTTAACTCCAAGTTCAGTGGTTTTCTGAATAACCCAATCCATTTTCTCGCCTTTGAGAATTCCCTGAACAAGGATTAGATTCAAAGGCGATTCATTTGAATAAGACAATTTTTCTGGCAGATCAGCGATGACCCTTTTATTTTCAAGTGCAGAAATTTTTGCATTATAAAGTCCGCCTTCTCCGTCAAATATCTGTATCTCATCTCCCACCCTGCATCTGAGAACAGAAATAAGATACCTTGCCTTTTCTCCAGAGATAGAAACTTTTTTGTTTTTCAACTCGTCTGTTGAAAGAATAATCTTCATATGAAATTTATTATATCTGCGTTAAACAAAAATTGACAAGAAAAAGCCCTTCATAAGGCAATCAGCCAAACCTATAAATCATGATGCTTTAATCGATATTTCCTATTGGAATTTCCAATAGGTTACCTTGTATATTCAAATACAATCTTATTGTAAATCAAAAGGAGGAAGTAAACATGTCTACCCTTACCTCATTCTTTGGCTCGCGAAAGGGAATTGTATCTGTTGGTCTGTTTATCGGAGCTGTCGCTGCTCTACTGCAAAAACTTGGAAATCCTGCAAATATGGGGATCTGCGTTGCGTGCATGGAACGAGATATTGTAGGCGCTCTTGGCTTTCACAGAGATGGTGTTGTTCAGTATATACGTCCAGAGATCATCGGTCTTGTCCTTGGCGCAATGCTGGCTGCATTTTTATTCAAGGAGTTCAAGGCAAGGACAGGCTCTGCACCAATAGTAAGATTTGTACTTGGATTTTTTGCTATGGTCGGTGCATTGGTATTCCTTGGATGTCCATGGAGAGCTCTGCTCAGACTTGCAGGAGGAGACGGGAATGCAATCGTCGGATTATTGGGTCTTTCTGCAGGAATAGGAGCCGGCTCGCTTTTCATAAAATCAGGTTATTCATTAGGCGCTAATAAAAAAACTTATTCTATTGTCGGATTTATCTTGCCTGCAATAATGATCGGACTGCTGCTCCTGCTTTTATTTGCACCAAAGCTTCCAACAGGGACTGTCTTTTTCAGTGTTAAAGGTCCAGGCTCTCAACATGCTGCAATATTTTTTTCATTGATTCTTGCATCAGCCATTGGATTTTTTGCACAAAGAACACGCTTCTGCACAATGGGAGCGATAAGAGACGTTATTTTAATAAAAGATTTCCATCTTCTAAGCGGAATAATTGCTCTTGTAATCGGAGCATTCGTAACAAATTTGATATTCAACCAGTTCAACCCGGGATTTGAGAACCAGCCGATAGCTCATACAGATATTCTCTGGAATTTTGGAGGAATGGTACTGGCTGGTATTGCATTTTCACTCGCAGGAGGATGTCCGGGACGTCAGTTGTTTTTATCCGGCGAAGGAGACGGCGATGCAGCAGTATTTGTTATCGGTATGTTTTCAGGAGCTGCATTTGCGCATAATTTCACAGCTGCAAGCACGCCGGCAGGCCCTGGATTGTGGGGACCGGCTTCAGTAATTGTTGGACTTATAGTCTGCGTTATTATCGGCTTTGCAATGAGAGAAAAAATAACATAAGGAGAATTAAAAAATGACTGAGCAACTTGATGCAAGAGGGCTTTCATGTCCTCAGCCTGTTATAGAGACAAAGAAAAAACTGTCACAGATAAAAAAAGGGACATTAGAAGTTTTTGTTGATAATGCAACTGCAAAAGAGAATGTATCACGAATGGCAAGAAATTCAGGCTGGGGTGTTTATGTTAAAGAGAATAATGAAGAATATATAATCACTCTCTCCAAGTAAATACATTACAATATAATTAATATGATATATCTTGACAATGCAGCCTCTTCTTTTCCAAAACCAAAACAGGTGGAAGAAGCTGCGCTTAATTTTCTGAGGAATATTGGAGCCAATCCCGGCCGTTCAGGCCACCGCCTTTCTATTGAAGCTGGACGCATCATATACAAAACAAGAGAAAGTCTAGCTGCTTTATTCGGGGTAAAAGACCCACTTAGAATTGTATTCGGACTTAATGCAACAGAAGCGCTGAACCTTGCATTGAACGGAATATTAAAAAAAGGAGATCATGTAATCACAAGCAGTATCGAGCATAACTCAGTTATGCGTCCATTAAGAGAGCTAGAGAAAAACGGCATTGAAATAAGTGTTGTAAAGTGTTCTTCCCATGGATTAATAGATCCTGATGATATAAGGGAATCTATCAAAAAAAATACTCGTTTAATTGTCATTAATCACGCCTCAAATATTATAGGAACAATCCAGCCTGTTTCAGAAATAGGGAAAATTGCAAGAGAACATGGAACACTCTTTCTTCTGGATGCTGCACAAACAGGAGGCTGCTGTCCGATTGATTTTGAAAAAGATATGATAGATCTGCTTGCATTTACAGGACATAAGAACCTTTATGGTCTGCAAGGTACAGGCGGGCTGATTATCGGAGAAATAATTGATATAAAAAAATTCCAGCCCCTCAAAACAGGCGGAACAGGTAGCAGATCTGAATATGAGAAACAGCCTGATTTTCTGCCTGACAAGTTCGAGAGCGGAACACCGAACACAATCGGATTGGCGGGACTTGGCGCCGGAGTCGAGTTTGTGCTCAAAGAAGGAATCAAAAAAATTCAGAAACATGAAATAAAACTGACACGAAAATTAATCACAGGACTAAAAAACATTCAGGATGTAATTGTTTACGGTCTGGATAATCCTGAAAAAAGAACAGCAACAGTCTCATTCAACATAAAAGGTATTGCTTCATCCGACATAGGGCTTACACTAGATGAAAAATATGACATTATGTGCAGAATAGGGCTTCACTGCTCACCGGCAGCTCATAAAACAATCGGGACATTTCCTGATGGGACAGTCAGATTCAGCATGAGTTATTTCACGACTGAAAAAGATATAGACAATACATTGGAAGCAGTTGCTGATATTGCAAAAAAAGGGAAATAATCATTGGAAAAAAATTTCAGCATTGTACTTTTCAATACAACAAGTTCAGCAATCAGATCAGAGATACTGATAAAAAAGAGAACTGATATTAAAGTAAAGCTTATACCAGTTCCAAGGCATCTGAGTTCAGACTGCGGAATATGTCTGAGTTTTGAAAGTGGTGATAAAGAAAAAATCCAGGAATTATTGCTTGAGGGAAATATAGAATTCGAGGGGATATACAAGGTTTAAAACTTACTTTGTCACTGAGAAAAAATTTTTCACCTTTTCCCTGAAACTCTTATAAATATCATCGCTGTTAATCTTAGAGAATTCTTCAAGAAGTTCTTTCTGCTTCTTATTGAGACTTTTTGGAACTTCGATATTAACAATAACTATCTGATCTCCTTTACTATGGCTTCCCACTTTTGGCATTCCCTTGGATTTAAGATGAATTGCCTTGCCTGAAGGCGTTCCTGCCGGGATCTTTAATTTTGAAACGCCATAGAGAGTTGGCACGTCTATTTCTGCACCTAATGCTGCCTGTGGAAATGTTATGGGAACGTTACAGTATAAATTCATGCCTTCTCTTTTAAGAAAAGGATTCTCTTCAACATCGAGAATTATATAAAGATCTCCTGCTGGTCCTCCATGTGTTCCGAGTTCGCCTTCTCCTGTCATTCTAAGCCTTGAGCCTGTATCAACACCCGGAGGAATTTTTACTATAATATTTCTTACTTCCCTTGTCTTTCCGCTTCCCTTGCACTTCCTGCATGGGTCTGTGATAATTTTCCCCTGACCGCCGCATTTTCCGCATGTCTTTGCAACGCTGAAAAAACCCTGCTGAAATCTTATCTGTCCTGTGCCCTTGCAATTAGAACATGTTACAGGTCCTTTGCCTGATGCAGCCCCGCTGCCATTACATTCCGCACAGTGCACCCATCTTGGGATTTGGAGAACTTTTTCCGTGCCGAATGCTGCTTCCGTTAAAGTTATATCAAGATCGTATCTAAGGTCTTCGCCTCTTGTTGGTCTTGCCCTGCGCTGGCCCGTGAATGTGCCAAAAAAATCACCGAAAACATCTTCGAATATATCTCCAAACCCTGCCCCAAAATTACTGAAACCATTCCCCATTCCCTCAGAAGTTCCGAACCTGTCGTAATGCGCCCTCTTATCTTGGTCGCTGAGACAGGAATATGCCTCGTTTATCTCCTTGAATTTATCCTCTGATTCCTTGTTATCAGGATTTCTATCAGGATGATGTTTCATGGCAAGCTGCCTGAATGCCTTTTTTAACTCAGCATCAGTAGCCTCTCTGGACACACCTAGAATGTCGTAATAGTCTTTCATTTTAGTAAATAGAAAATAGTAAGCAGTGAATAGTTTTCAATGCTAAATCCTATTCACTGCTTACCGGATATCAGCTCTCTTTCTTTCCTTTATCAACATCTTCAAATTCAGCTTCAACAACCTCTTCTTCAGCTGGTTTTGCACCTGTTGTTCCTGCACCCGCGCCGGCAGATGCTCCCTGCTGCTGTGCGCCTGCTGTCTTGTATACATGCTCTGCTAGCTTATGAGAAGCCTTCATCAAAGCTTCAACCGAAGATTTTATCTCAGTTGGATCCGTGCTCGAATCTTTAAGCTTCTTGCATTTTTCCAGCGCATCCTGTATGTCTTTTTTCTCTGTCTCGCTCAGTTTGTCTCCATAGTCTGCAAGTGATTTTTCCACGCTGTATACAATAGTGTCTGCCTCATTTCTTGCTTCAGCAAGCTGCTTTTTCTTTGTGTCTTCCTCTGCATGAGAATCAGCATCGCGAGTCATTTTCTTTATCTCTTCCTCGCTCAATCCGCTTGATGCAGTTATTTTTATAGACTGTTCCTTGCCAGTTCCAAGATCTTTTGCAGAAACATGCAAAATTCCGTTTGCATCAATATCAAATGTAACCTCTACCTGAGGCACACCCCTTGGTGCAGGTGGAATTCCAATAAGTTCAAAGTTTCCCAGGAGTCTGTTGTCGTTAGCCATCTCTCTTTCACCCTGGTGTATCTTTATGGTCACAGCAGGCTGGTTATCAGCGGCTGTTGAGAATACCTGGCTTTTCTTCGTAGGAATCGTTGTATTCCTTTCTATAATCTTTGTGAATATTCCGCCAAGTGTCTCTATGCCAAGTGAAAGCGGCGTTACATCAAGAAGAAGAACTTCTTTCACATCACCTTTCAGCACTGCTGCCTGTATTGCAGCTCCAACAGCAACAACCTCATCAGGGTTAACTGTCTTGTTTGGTTCTTTGCCAAAGAAATTCTGAACAGTCTGCTGAACCTTTGGAGCTCTTGTCTGTCCGCCGACAAGCAGGACTTCATCTATATTAGAAGCTGAAAGATTTGCATCGTTAAGAGCATTTTTGCATGGACCTGTTGTGTTCTCGACAAGGTCGCCTGTGAGCTGTTCAAATTTGGACCTTGTAAGCTTCATTAGAAGATGTTTTGGTCCTGATGCATCTGCAGTTACAAAAGGCAGATTTATATCTGTCTCAGCTGCAGTGGAAAGCTCTATCTTTGCCCTTTCTGCAGCTTCCTTAAGCCTCTGCAGAGCCATTTTATCGCCCTTAAGGTCAATGCCTTGATCTTTTTTGAATTCCTCAACCATCCAATCCATTATCCTGATATCAAAGTCATCACCGCCAAGATATGTGTCTCCATTGGTGGATTTAACTTCTATTACACCTTCGCCAATCTCGAGTATTGATATGTCAAAAGTTCCGCCTCCCAAATCATAGACTGCGATCTTTTCCTCTTTCTTCTTATCCATGCCATAGGCAAGGGCGGCTGCAGTAGGCTCGTTTATTATTCTTAGAACATTCAATCCTGCAATCTTTCCTGCATCCTTAGTTGCCTGGCGCTGGCTGTCGTCAAAATATGCGGGGACCGTTATTACCGCATCAGTTACAGATTCACCGAGATAATCCTCTGCTGCCTGCTTGAGCTTCTGGAGTATCATTGCTGATATTTCAGGCGGTGAGTATTTCTTGCCTCTTATCTCAACATGCGCATCTCCATTGGAAGCCTCGGTAATTTTATAAGGCAGACGTTTTTTTGCATGGTCAACTTCCGGTGAAGTATATTTTCTTCCCATCAGTCTTTTTATGGAAAAAATTGTATTTTCCGGATTTGTTATAGACTGTCTTTTTGCTATCTGTCCTACAAGTCTTTCTCCTTTATCCGTAAATGCAACAACAGAAGGAGTAGTCCTTGTTCCTTCCTGGTTTGGGATTACCACAGGTTCTCCGCCCTGCACAACAGCAACAACAGAGTTTGTCGTACCAAGATCTATTCCTATTGCTTTACCCATTTTGTATTTCCTCCTCATTATTTAAATTTATCTTATTTTCATTCTCGCTTTTCTCTGTCTTAGAACTCTCTTCATTTACATTTCCTCCTTCATTTTTTTTCTTTGAAACAGTAACCAATGAAGGCCTTAACACCTTATCTTTAAGCATATAGCCTTTTCTTAATTCTTCAATTATTGTATTCGCCTCAACATCATCCTTCTCTGCAATTGACATTGCGTGATGAACAGATGGATCGAAATGTTTGCCTTGCGCCTCAATCGGAACAACTCCAAATCTTCCAAGTACTTTCATAAACTCTTTGAGCGTTATCTCAACCCCCTGCACAAATCCCTCTCCTGCTTCCGCATTATCAGCAGAATGCTTAAGAGCCATCTCAAGATTATCAACAACAGGCAGGAGATCATAGATCAAAGACTCATTCCCGTAATTAGCAATCTCTTCCTTATCCTTGATTATTCTTTTTTTGTAATTCTCAAATTCTGCATATAGTCTAAAATATTTATCCTTTTGTTCTGCGAGTTCCTTTTCAAAGTCTGGCTTTATAGCCTCAAGTCCGGCTTCTAAAATGCTTTCAGCTGTTTCACCAGACACAGGCTTCTTATCTTTTTCCTCAGCTACTTCTTTGACATGGGAATCATGTCTAGTCTTGTCTTTTTTCAATTTTATCTTCACCTCAATATCCTTGATTTACTTGTCAGAGAGTACCTGGCTTATTAACTTTGCAGTTATATCAATCATTGCTATTGCCCTTGGGTAGTCCATTCTTGTTGGACCTATTATACCAATACTCCCTGCAGGCTTGTCGCCTTGCATGAATGTCTTTGCCACTATGCTGAATTTCTTCATCTCAGAAACAGAATTTTCAGAACCGATTATTACCTGAACGCTGTCAAAATCAGAAATCTTATCAAGCAGCTTTATAATCAGGTGTTTATCCTCAATTGCCTTTGAAATCTCTTTTATTTTTTCCAGATCAGCAAAATCAGGCAGATTCAGAACTTCAGACAGACCTGAGACATAGATATCTCCGAAAGAAAAAGCCATTGCTTCCCTGCATATCATCATTGCCCTTGATATCATAGAGTCGCACACTGCTTTCTCAATAGCCATCTCTCGTATTATTATTGAGCTTATTTCTTCCAGAGTGCAGCCGTAAAATTCTGAATTGAGATATGCCGCTATCCTGTTAAGGTCTCTCTGGGTCAGATCACAATCTATATCTACTATTTTATTATTTACCAGCCCTTCATCCGTAAACAATACAGTAACTATGAAATTCCCTTTATGCTTAAGAAGATTGATCCTGTTAAATGTTGCTGTTCTTGTCTTTGGAGAAAGCGCAAATCCAAGATAGTGCAGAAAATTAGAAAGTCTTTTTGTTGTCTCACTTAAAAGAAAATTCATATCATTTCTTATGGATTCGAGCTCTTTTGCAAGCTCTCTGGCAAATGCACTGTCATCAGGCTGAGATTCTCCGCTGATAAGCGAGTTAACATAAAACCTGTACCCTTTGTCAGTCGGCACTCTGCCTGCAGAGGTATGCGGCTGACTTAGAAAGCCTAGTTCTTCAAGGTCTGACATTATGTTTCTTATTGTTGCAGGTGAAAGACTTATGGCAAATTTCTTTGTTATAAATCTTGATCCCACAGGATCAGGATTATCTATATAGCTCTGCACTATTGCACAGAGTATCTGTTTATTTCTGTTATCAAGCATAGTTGGCACTCTCAACATTAGAGTGCTAATAATTTATCAGTAAACCCCTATCTCTGTCAAGTGGAGCAAAACATATTGAAATAAAAAGAAAAAAACGATACAGCTCTAAGCATTAAGCAACTGGATGCGTGCAAGCCATAAAAGCCAGCCTTCACTTAAGTTTTCACCAATAAGAGATGCAATTGCATTGTTTGCATTTTCATTCAGCTCTTTTATCCTGCCTGTCATTGGAGAGACAAGATATTCTTCTTGTCCAGAACCTGACAATATTTTGGCAAAGGCCTGTCCGGCAGTGACAATATCAATCCCCTTTAGAATATCCACATACATTAGTTGGCCTCCAAGAAGCCAGTATCTTACATCAAATCCTATCTCCCATATCCCCTGCCTTAGCGCCCTAGCCCAAGTGCCTTCTTTGTAATAGATGACAGGATTTTCTGAGTCTCTTAATAACACTACTTCATTCCTGAATTCATCAATAAATGCCTTTCTTAATATCCAGCCTCTCTGATCAAAGACTTTTTTTGCAACATTGATCATGAAATCGGGGATAAATGGCTTTTCTATATATTCAAACGCCCCGAGTCTTATTGATTCTTTTGCATCTTCAGCCGTAGGATAGCCGGTAATCATAACAACATCCAGTTCAGGATTGATTATCTTTGATTCCTTTAAAACAGTGATGCCGTTTATATCAGGAAGCCTGATATCTGAAATCAGAAGATCAATATCTTCTTTTGAAATTTTTTCAAGAGCATCCTCGCCTTTGTCAGCAGTAATAATGGCATAACCCTCAGCTCCAAGGATTCTCTTGCAACTCAGTGTTACGGCAGGATCATCATCAAGAACAAGTATTCTGCGATTTTTGCTCATCAGAAATTCCTTTTAATAAATTCAATCCTTAAAAAATAATAGCATTATTTAATCAATAAAAAAACTAAATTTTACTGCTGCTTTGTCTTATGCATAAAAACATTATTGATTGCTGATAATATCTGGTCTGGAGTGAAAGGCTTTTCCAGATAATCAAATGCCCCTAATTTAAGAGCGCTCACAGCAGTTTCTACTGTCTGGTATCCAGTAATAATTACAACCTCTACAGAAGGCCAGCTTTCTTTTATCATACATAATATCTTTATGCCGTCCATATCAGGCATCTTTAGGTCAGTAAGCACAAGATCAAACGATTCGTTTTCAAGCAAGATGATCCCATCAGTGCCGCTTCTGACTGTTTTTACTTCGTACCCTTCAGGCTCAAGCGTTCTCCTGCAGCTTTGAAGCACTATCTCCTCATCATCGATTACCAGAATTTTTTTCTTTCTCATATTTATCCTCTATTGTTATTAGGGCTTTTTAAACTCAAAAACTCATCTTTTTGAACTGGAATTCTGACAAAGAAACTTGTCCCTTTTCCCAATGAAGTTCTTACATGTATCCTTCCGCCGTGGTCCTGAATTATTCCATGGCTTACTGCAAGCCCAAGTCCAGTACCCTTGCCAACTGGTTTTGTCGTAAAAAAAGGCTCAAAAAGCTTTGCAAGATCTTTATCTGATATGCCGCTTCCTGTATCAGTAAATTCAATCTCAGCGTAAACCCCGTCAGTTTCAACAACCTTTCGTGTATTTATAGTCAAAGTGCCTTTTCCTTCCATGGCATCTGCAGCATTTAATATTATATTCAAAAAAACCTGTTGTATCTGTGATGCATCAGCCTTAACAGGCGGCAGAGCATCAGCAAGATTAACCAAAAGTTTTATATCAAAAAAATCCATTCTATGCTTAACCATATGCAAAGTTGTATTCAGAATATCATTAATATTGACAATAGTTTTCTCTGAATACGTTCCTCTTGAAAAACCCAGCAATCCCTTTATTATGCTTGAGCATCTATTTGCCTGTTCAATAATCACCTCAACATCATCTTTCTCCTGACTTCCATGCGGGAATTTTTTAAGCAGAAGATGTCCGAATGTTACTATGCCTGTTAACGGGCTGTTTATTTCATGGGCAACGCCTGCTGCCATTCTGCCAAGTGAAGCAAGTTTTTCAGAATGCACAAGCTGCTCCTGAGTCTTTTGTATCTCCTTTGTCTTTTCAGCGACCTTTTTTTCAAGTGTATTTCCCCACTCAATAATCAATAATTTGGCTTTTGACAAATCTGTAGTCATTGTATTAAACACATTAGCAAGCTCTCCGATTTCATCCTTTGTTGTTATATCAAGGACAAAATCAAGTTCACCTGCAGATACGCGTTTCATTCCCTGTGTAAGCATATTTAATGGATTATGCACAAGCCTCCAGAGTATTGCCCACAGGACAACAGAAAGCACACAGATAAAAACAAGCACGTATGCCGTCATTGCTATCTCCTGCCTCATTATTGCCGTATCCATTCTATTCAGAGATATATCTGACTCGATGAATCCAAGAATTGTAGTATTTTTTTTGTGTATATGGCACGCTGCAGAATAACAAGGTTGCTGATTGTAAACAGGCTGCACAATATTAAGGAATCTTTTTCCATCTCTGTCTTTCTTTATAGACCAGTTAGGCATCTCTAATGGCTTTTTAGTTTCTGAATGACAGAACATGCACATTGATTCATCCTTTGTAAATACAGCGCCTATCTCTTCTTTATCTGATGAATATGCGATCTTGCCCTTTCCTTCAAATATCCTTATTCTTTTAACTCCTTCTCCAGAGCTTATCGACTCAATAGTGTGCTGTATCAAAGGTTTCTGATTTGTAAGCATTCCATATTGCGTGCTCTTTTCCACAAAACCCATGAATGAACGTCCGTAGCTTACAGAACTTTTTATAGATTCCTTTTCTTGATAATTAATAAGAAAATACCAGAATATTGCAGTTCCGACTACCATGAGAGTTCCTATAGCAAGGACAAGTTTTCCTGTGAGGGAAGAAAAGATCTTATTTATCTGCAATCTGACCACTGCAATTTATACTAAATTTAGTAAATTTTATGCAAGTTAAAATTAGTTATATCACATGAAAAAAATAAAAAAAGCTTGCAGTTTTAGATGCAAGCCTTTTGCTTTAAAGTGAGCCGTGCAGGATTCGAACCTGCGACCCGCTGATTAAGAGTCAGCTGCTCTACCAACTGAGCTAACGGCCCTAAACGTTTTTTGGTGCGCCTGACCCGACTTGAACGGGCGACCCTCGGCTTCGGAGGCCGATGCTCTAATCCACTGAGCTACAGGCGCATTAAAAGTCTAAAGTTATATATGCACAACCCTAAACTTTTAATTTACACAGAATTATGGGGTGAGTGAGGGGACTCGAACCCCCAGCAGCTGGAACCACAATCCAGTGCTCTGCCATTGAGCTACACCCACCGACTAATAAAAACCAGTTATTAGTAAAACAAAAACAACCATATTCCGTCAAACCCAAACAAATACTGATAACTGGTTTCTACATTAGCTTTTGATAATTTTTATTGGCGCGCCTGAAGGGATTCGAACCCCTGACCCACTGCTTAGAAGGCAGTTGCTCTATCCGACTGAGCTACAGGCGCACACCTTAATTATTTATATTTTACAAGATATGGCCTCTGAGCGGATTTTAATTCCAGCTTGCATTAGAATTCACCTCAGAAAAAATCTGCTGAAGCAGCTTCATATAGGTGAAAGCAATAAAGCTTATCTTGCAAAAATTTATTATTGGTCGGGGCGAGAGGATTTGAACCTCCGACCCCCTGCTCCCAAGGCAGGTGCGCTAGCCAGACTGCGCTACGCCCCGAATCTAACTTTCTGCCAGACGCAGAAAAACTAAAAACACAAGAAAAATATTATACAGATTATTTCAAGAATTAAAAGCAAAAAATTTCAGGAGTCTAATATTTGAGAATTTCAAGATAATCAGTGATATCTTTCTTCTCATCGCCTTTTGATTTTTTTTCCTTCTGCAGGAAATCACCTATAGCCTTATTCCTGTCGCCCTTATAATTTGGATCAAGCTCTATTGCCCTTGTGATGGCTGTTGATGAATCTCCGTATTTGCCTTTTGCATTTTGGCTTAGTGCAATACCATAATAAGCAGGGTAAAAATCAACTGCTCTCTTCAGGGCATTTTTATATGCCTCGATAGAATCGTCATACTGCCCCATTCTGTAATATACTTGACCAAGATTATAATAAGCCTTTTCAGGTGTGCGGTAGACTTTATTTGAAACAGCTTTATTATAAACATCCGCTGCTTCCTTATACTTTCCTTTCATCATATATGCATAACCGAGATTGTTATATGCCTCTGAATAATTGCTGTCGACATTTATTGCTTTCCGAAAATACTCTATGGCATTATCATATTCTTCATAGTGAATCAGATAGATGACACCTAATGAGTACAGGACTTCCTTATCCTCTGGATTGTATTTAAGCGCATTCTGAAACTCTATGAATGCAGACTGCATATTATTTTCATTGAAATAGGCCAGACCCAATTTGTAATGAGAGGTTGCCTTTTGAACATTCTCAGTGCTTGTTGCACAGGAACATATCAAAAGCATAACTATCAGCAAAAAAATCTGTCCTTTTTTCATATTTCTCTATCCTTTTAAAATTTGAATTTAGTTATTTTAACATAAAAGTTACAATAGTTTTTCCAGAACTTTCTTTATCATTGAGTAAATCTCAGCCCATGAAAGATTTTTGACATTTATCTGAAATCCCTGTTCTAAAAATTTTATTTTATTGCCGTATATGTTGTGGAGTGAGAGTATCTTATTCACAGCTACTTTTGTGTCTTGCGAGAATATAACTTTTATAAAACCTCCAGCCTCAATCATATCAATAACCCTTAGTTGTCTTGCAGCAATCTTCAGCCTCATAATATCGAATAAGTTATTCACCTGATCAGGCAGCTTCCCGAATCTGTCCCTGACTTCATCCAATAAACTGTTTAAATCTTCTTCCCTCTTTGCTGATGCAATCTTTCTGTAAATGCTCAGTCTCAGTGTTACATCCTCTATAAATTCTTCTGTTATGAATGCAGGCACTCTAAGGCTCATGCGGGGCTCTATCTCTTCCTCAATCTTTATTCCTTTTATTTCTGATACAGCATTTTCGAGCATCTCAACATACATATCAAAACCGACCGCATGAATGTGTCCTGACTGCTCTGCGCCTAGAAAATTCCCAGCGCCTCTTATCTCCAGGTCTTTCATTGCAAGCCTGAATCCAGCGCCAAGGTAACTCATATCCTGCACAGCCTGGAGTCTTTTTTTTGCCTCATTCGTAATAATATTTTTTCCAGGAATAAGAAAATAAGCGTATGCCTTTACATTGCTTCTTCCAACCCTGCCTCTGAGCTGATATAAATCTGCAAGACCCATCCTGTCAGCCATGTTTATAATTATTGTGTTTGCATTTGATATATCAAGCCCTGATCCGACAATAGCCGTAGAGACAAGTATGTCAATCTCTTTGGCAATAAACTGTTTCATTATTTTTTCCAAATGTCTCTCAGGCATCTGTGCATGGGCAACAGAAATTCTTGCATCTGGAATAAGCTTATTTATACTGCCGTAGATTTTATCTATATCCCTTATCCTGTTATGCACAAAGAATACCTGTCCTTTTCTTTCAAGTTCTCTCACCACAGCATCTCTGATAATATCTTCCCTGAATTCAGAGACTATACTCTTAACAGCGAGTCTTTCTTCAGGAGGCGTTTCTATAAGACTCATACCCCTTATGCCTGACAGCGCCATGTTCAGTGTACGGGGTATCGGCGTTGCGCTTAATATCAGCACATCAACGCCTTTTTTTATCTCCTTCATCTTTTCTTTTTGGGCAACACCAAATTTATGTTCTTCATCAATTATAAGAAGTCCAAGGTTAATAAAATTCATATTTTTTTTCAGTAATGTATGTGTGCCGATAAGTATGTCCACATCTCCGCTCGTAACTTTTTTTATTGTCTCGTTCTGGTCTTTTTTTGTCTTGAACCTGCTCAGATAGTCTATGTTCACAGGGAATGCAGCAAATCTCTGCGTAAATGTTCTGAAGTGCTGTTCGCACAAAAGAGTTGTAGGCACAAGCAGAGCAACCTGTTTATTGTCAAACACTGCCTTGAATGCAGCCCGCATTGCAACTTCTGTTTTTCCATAACCAACATCACCGCACAAGAGCCTGTCCATTGGTTTTTCCAACTCCATGTCGAGCTTTATCTCTTCAATCGCCTTATGCTGATCAGTGGTTTCCACGTAAGGGAAAAAATCATCGAATTCTCTGTGAAGTTCAGAATCAGGGCTGAATGAAAAACCCTTTGTAATTTCTCTCTCAGCATAGAGTTTCACAAGCCTTTCTGCCATCTCCTTTATCTTTTTTCTGACTCTTTCCTTTGTCCTCGCCCATGTTATGCCTCCGAGCCTATCAATTTTGGGGAAAATATCTTCTTCAGCATGATATTTTTTTATCTTCTCGATTCCGTAAAGAGGCAGATACAGTCTGTCGCCTCCTGAATATTCAATAATCATGACATCGCTTTCATAATTCTCAAGCAGATGTGTTTCAATCCCAAGAAATTTTCCTATGCCGTGATCCTTGTGAACAACAAAATCACCTTTCTCAATATCATCAAGTGTATTAAGAAGTTCTGACACTCTTGATTTTTTTATAGGCCTGAAATGCTGTCTTTCGCCAAAGATCTCTTTTTCAGTTAAGACAATAAGATCGTTGATAAAAAATCCTGATGAAAGCTCGCCGATTGTTATCAGAATATTTCCCTCATAATCTGCTGCGTCTTCCTTGGAAATTATCGGAGCTATGATCTCCTTTTCCCACAGAATCTCCTTTATCCTTTCAGCCTGCCCATGCGAGGAAGCAGCAATCAAAACATTGTTGCTCTCAGAAATCTTTTTTAAAGCATCAGGAAACTCATAAACAGTCTTTCTCTCAGCATGCAGTATCCCATGTCCTGCCATTGAAATCAGCCCTGCATCAATCCCTTCACCTGCGAATGAAAACTGCGAGAGCATTACAGCATTCTCAGGGATATCATCTGATAGACCGTCTGTATCTGAATAAAAATAATTTCTATTCTCCGTTATTTGATATCTGCTGTTTTCATCCGGTTCTGATGCAGGAAAAATGACAAGCTCTTTATCAATGTCTGTGGATTTCTGCGTGCTTACGTCAAATGTTTTTATTGTTTCTATTGTATCGCCGAAAAACTCGATTCGATGCGGGTCTTTTGCAGAAGATGGGAAAATATCAAAGACCCATCCTTTATGACTGAATTCACCATTTTCAACAACAAGCGCTACGCGCTTATAACCAAGCCTTATAAGTTTTTTCTCGAACAAGTCTCTACTGATTTCATATTTGAGATTCAGCACAAGCGCATCTTCCCCTAATTCATCAGGAGTCCATAAATTTGCATTAAGTGCATCTTTTGAAAGCACGACCGAATCAAACTTGGTGAGATTATAAATCAACTCTGCTCTTTGTCCAGTTGTCTCAGGGTTATCAGGCTCAGGCAGAAAAAAAATATTATTTTTTATATTAGAAGGATTTATTGAACGGAAAAACAAAATGTCCTGATAAAGCTCTCTTGCCTTCTCTTCGTTCGACTCGACCATGACAAAAGGTTTTTCTTGCAATGCAAGAAAAAGAGCCATGGACGAGCCTGTGAGGTTATATACATGAGAAGTATATGGAATATTTCTTATTCTATGAGCAAACTCGCTGAAATACATTAGTGATTGCTAAAACCAAAACTACAAAATAATTTATTGTGGCTAATTTTACAGCTTTCTAATCTTTTCGATAATCTCGGTTGTTGAGATGCCGCTTATATATGGAAGACTGTGGGTTTCTTTTGCTATGTCAGAGCCGACAATGTCTTCTTTTTTCCAATCCCCGCCTTTGACAAGAACATCAGGCTTAACAATCTTTATTAATTCATATGGAGTGTCTTCATCAAACAAAGTTACATAATCAACCATGTCTAAAGCTGCAAGCACTTCTGCCCTGTGATCCTGCGGATTAATAGGTCTTCCTGGTTTTATGCGGGATACAGATTTATCAGAGTTTAAGCCTATGACAAGAACATCGCCGAATGTCTTTGCTTCTTTTAAATATCTGACATGACCTATATGGATAATATCAAAACAGCCGTTAGTAAAGACAATCTTTCTGCCTTTTGATCTTGCGGCATCAATCTCTTTTTTTAGGGAATCCCAGCTTAATATTATCCTAGCCATATATATCCTAATAGCTTATATTCAAAAAATCCTAGTTATTTATTCTTTGAATTTATGTCTTCCAGCATCTTTTTTGCTTTTTCTATTATCTCTTTGTCGCCTTTGTAACTTACCTTTTCCAGAGCTTGATCTATCGCAAACCATTCTGCCGAATCCACTTCCCAGTTGTGATCCTCTGTTTTTCCATCAACATATGACATTAGAAAAAAGTGGACTGTTTTTCTTGTTCTTATGTTTTTATCTTTGATGAAATACCAGTATGATATCTCTCCGATTTTTTCTATGACTTTTCCTTTAAGTCCTGTTTCCTCCTGAACTTCTCTGACTGCTGCTTTTTCCTGACTCTCATTTTTTTCAATGATACCTTTTGGCAGGCACCAGATATTGCCGCCTTTTACTGCAATGAGCGCTATCTCAGAAATACCTGATGTATTTCTGGATATCACTCCGCCTGATGAAACCTGAGCTTGTAAGCTTACCGGTCTTGTCATATATCAAACTATATGCTGAATAGTTTTTTTACCCAAGGAACTACTACTCTTATGACATCATTATATAGTACAAATATCATTAATGTAATGAGAAGAGCTACGCCTATTTTCTGGCAGATAATTATCACTTTCTCGCTTAATGGTTTGCGTCTTATTCCCTCTATAGTAAGAAACATCAGATGTCCGCCGTCAAGTATCGGGATAGGAAGGAGATTAAGCACTCCAAGGTTAATGCTTATTACTGCCATAAAACTGAAGAAACTCATCGCTCCCATCGATGCCTGCTCTCCTGCCATCTGGAGTATCATTATAGGACCGCCAAGTGTATCAGCAGGTATGATTCTCTGGAACAATTTTACGATTACAACAAGTGTGAGAACACAAATGTCCCATGTTCTTTTGAAACCAAGATATAGTGAATCTATTAATCCGAATTTTTTCTCTACCTCATTAGCTAAAGGCTTTATGCCGATCAGTCCTATATCTTTTCTCTTGCCTGTAGGTTCTGTTATAGTCTTTGTCTCTGGTGACACTATGATATCAAGAATCCGTTCTCCTCTTTTTATCTTGAATCTCAAGGGCTTCCCGGGATTTTGATGTATTATTGAGGTCATTTCCTGCCATGTTTTTATATCCGTGTCTTGAATTCTTATAACCCTGTCGCCTTTTTCGATCCCTGCTTTTTTTGCAGGTGAATCTGACACAACTTCCCCGATGTAAGAATAGAGTAAGGGCGAGGTTCCTATTTCAAAGACATCAATTTTCTCGCCGAATATATTTTTTTCTGTTTCTTTAACAGGCGTTACATTAAGCTCAATTATTTTCCCTTCTCTTTCTATCTTGAAAGCAAGTGCATTGCCCTTGCTTTTGCTTACTGATTCATTTATCTCATACCAGCTCATAACAGGGATGTTATTAATCTCAATAACCTTATCGCCTGTGCTGAGTCCTGCCTTGTCAGCAGGAGAGTTATTAACAATAGTGCCTATGTAAGGCTCCGGCATTGGAACACCTGATAGAAAGACAAAAAAGAAAAGCACAGCGGCAAAAATAAGATTGAATATCGGACCTGAAGCCACTATCAAAAATCTTTTCCATACAGGCTGGTAATTATAGGCAAATGGTTTATCTTCTTCTTTTAAAGTCTCGCCTGGCTCTTCGCCAAGCATCTTCACATATCCGCCAAGCGGTATGCTGGAGATAAGATATTCTGTTTCTCCAAATTTTCTTCCTATCAGCTTGGGGCCAAACCCAAGCGAAAACTTCAGAACTCTTACCTTGAGTTTTTTTGCAAACAGGAAATGCCCGAACTCATGCACGAAAATGAGGACGCCTAAAAGTATTATTGCTGAAAGAAATGACATTTATATCTCCTTATTCTTAATTCTGATTATCTATTTTATCAGTTTATCTACAATCTCTTTTGCCTGATGTCTTGCCCAGTCATCAGCCTTCATCACAATGCTCAGGTCTGATACAGTCTCAGTCTTATGTCTGCTCATTGTTTTTTCTATTACTAAAGGGATGTCAGTGAATTTTATCATTTTGCTTAAAAAAGAATTTACAGCAATCTCATTCGAAGCATTCAAAACAGCAGGCATTGTGCCTCCGAGTTTTGATGCTTCATAAGCATATGTAAGGCAAGGGAAATTACTTGTGTCAGGATCCTTAAATGTCAGTTTATCAAGTTTGCTGAAATCAAGCACTGGCATTGGATCGCTCAGTCTCTCAGGATACGAAAGCGCATATGCAATAGGCCCTCTCATATCAGGAATAGAAAGCTGTGCAATATAACTTCTGTCTTTGAACTCGACCATTGAGTGCACAATGCTCTGTGGATGTATGAGAACATCAATATTTTCCGGAGCAATATCGAAAAGATAATGCGCCTCTATTACTTCAAGCCCTTTATTCATCAGCGTGGCAGAATCGATCGTTATTTTTTTGCCCATCTCCCATCTGGGATGCTTTAATGCATCTTCAATCGTAACTTTTTCAAGTTCGCTTTTTCCCTTTCCCAGAAACGGCCCTCCTGATGCTGTGAGGACTATTTTTTTTACTGAATCAGGATGCCTGCCTTCAAGACACTGAAAAACCGCGCTGTGCTCGCTGTCAACAGGGATTATCTTTGAGCCGGATTTTTTTGCGCTGTTTTTTACGATATCGCCTGCTACTACCATAGACTCTTTGTTTGCAAGCCCGATTGTTTTTCCGGCATTTATAGCAGCAAGCGTGGGCATGAGTCCTGCAAAACCTATTATTGCTGAAAGAACAAAATCAGTTTTTGGGTGCGATGCAGCCTCAATAATTCCTTCATCACCTGATAAAATGTCCATGTCAAGTTTTTCCCTCAGCTTAACAGCGCTGGCTTCATCAGCCACTGCAACAACCTCCGGCTTAAACTGTCTTATCTGCTCTTCGAGAAGTGATATGTTATTTCTTGCGGTCAACCCAACAATTTTAAATCTGTCTTTGTATCTTGCTGCTACATCAAGGGCATTCTTTCCTATTGATCCTGTAGAGCCGAGGATTGTAATGCGCTTCACTATATCAACCTCAGCGCCATTGCAGTCCAATAAACAGCCGGCGCTGCGAAAAGAGAGCTGTCCAACTTGTCAAGCATTCCTCCATGTTCCAGGATCAAGCTGCTTGAGTCTTTAACTCCTGCGTCACGTTTGAACATTGATTCAACTAGATCTCCTATAACAGATACTGCGCCGATAACCATGCCGAGTATGACAGCATTTATAAAACTGAGAACCAGCATATCTGCAAGCGCATATTTGAATATAAGTGCGCCGATAGCGCCTCCGAGTATCGAGCCGAAAAGACCTGCTATGGTTTTATTAGGACTTATTTCAGAATAAAGCTTTCTCTTGCCTATTGTGCTGCCCAGCAGATAAGCCATGCTGTCTGAAGCCCATACACATCCATAAAGCAAAATTATCCAATCAAAGCCCTGTTCTCTCAGGTAAACCTGAAAACCCAGAAGTCCTGGTATATAGGCAATACCAGTAACAACCGGAGCTATATCCCTAAGAGAAGACTCGGGTTTGCGTTTATAAAACAATCTGATAACAGCAACTATTAAAAATCCGATAGCAGCCAGATCAGTGACAAAAGGCTTTTGCGGATCCAGAGAATATTGAAATATAAAAATAAAATAAAGAATTAACATCCCCAAAAGAATTCCAGTGAATCTTAAAAGTCCTTTAATGCCGTACATCGTATAAAATTCATACTGTGCAAGGGCAGATACTATCATCAGTATGAACAGAAAATAAATTGCAGGAAGCTTTGTAATATAAATAAAAAGCAAAGGCAAAATAATCAAAGCAATGATTAATCTTTTAATATGGTGCATATGAATTATGGACTTGTCTTTGTTTGGACACAGCCGAATCTCCTTTCTCTCATCTGATAATCATGTAAAGCAAGCATTAACTCGTCTTTTGTAAAATCAGGCCAGAGCGTATCCGTAAAATAATATTCAGCATATGCTCCCTGCCATAACAGAAAATTACTAGTTCGTCTTTCGCCGCTTGTGCGTATTATAAGGTCAGGCGAAGGGATTCCCTTTGTGTCAAGACATGATTCGAATAATTCTTCAGTTATTTCATCAGGATTTTTTATTTGAGCTGCAATTTTTTTTGCAGCCCTGATAATCTCATTTCTTCCGCCGTAACTCAAAGCAGTAACAACAGTCATCCCTTTATTCCCAGCAGTCAGCTCCTCTGTCTCTAAAACAAGAGATTGTATATTTTTTGGAAGCCTCCATATCTCTCCAATCGCCCTGAACACAATACCATTTTCCATAAATTTTCTTAACTCTTTTCTCAGGTACATTTCGAGCAGCTTCATCAATGTATCAATTTCATCTTTGGGTCTCTGCCAGTTCTCGATCGAAAAAGTATAGAGAGTCAGAACCTTTATGCCAATTTCCTGCGCAATCTCGATCGTCTCTTTTGCTCTCTCGGCCCCTCTTCTGTGTCCCTCAATTCTCGGAAGACCGCGCAATTCCGCCCATCTGCCATTTCCATCCATTATGATTCCCACATGGCCAGGGATTTTATCTTTTGACAAAACTATTTTCCTCCATAATTAAGCTTAAGCAGAGATATTGATTCTCTGTTATCTTCCCTTGAGCGAGTATATATAAACCAGGCTCCCGTAAAGACCTTCGCCTTTGAAAAGTTTCTTAATGGAAAGAGTAACAGCAGGGCTGTCGAGCACAACAATTTTATCGTCAGCAATCCCAAAATCCAATGCACTGCCTGATATATAATCCACAATAGTTCTTTCTTCCATGGAAGCGCCTGTGAACCATAGATTTTTTATTTGTGAACTGCTGAATCCAACTCCACGGGCCATCCCTACAAGAGGGAGCCTTCTTATTACATAAGCTGATTTATTGAAAACAAAAATTCTATCCTTGATAGACCATTCTCCTCTGTCTATAAACATATTTGGAACAGCTCTTTTGAATTTGGTCAGAAAACCTCCATAGTCCTCGCTGCTGCGCCAAAGCTTAAGCCCTTTGTCATCATAAAGATTCAGATAACCGGCATCATCATATGCAATAACCATTTTCTTATCCTCATCTTTTATATAGGCAAAATCATAGATATTTACACCAGTTGGAAGTTTTACATCACTGCCTCTTTTGTATCCATTATCCCAGACAATCTGATATACAGGTCCCTTATATCCATCGCCTTGATCAAATTCTTGTGCAAAAAGTTCATTGCCCATAGCTTTTAAAAAAACCTTGCCTTCCCAGAGCATAACAAACTTGTCTTCCTGAAGTTCATATATCCTTGAAACTACCGTGTCATACCTGAAAAAGGTGATGATTATCTCATCCCTGCCGTTTTTGTTAAGGTCAATCTTGTCAAACCATAAATTTTCATCAGAATAAGAACCCTTAATCTTATAAACAGTGCTTAGCTCGCCATCCGGAGTATACATGCGGATATCCCTGTCAGTGCTGACAAGCAGTTCTGTTTTTTTGTCTCCATTTACATCAGCAGCTAGTATGAATCTTCCGCCAACCGGCAGTTTCAGTTCGCGTGCAACATCTTCTTTTTTAATGCCAAGCATCTCCTCGCCGAATTTAAGATCCTTTATAAATGACAACGGAACTTTTACTTCATCTTCTGAAAGCTTGGAAGAATCTTCAACCCAGAAGAGGCTTTGTTTGAGCTTTACATCTCCTCCTGCGTCCTTTGCAGCAAGCATAATCAGCACATCGGCATTCTGCTTCTTAGCCTCTTTTATAATCTCTGCCTGATTGTCACTCTCAATCGCTGTCTCGAGAAGCTCAAACCTTCCTGTATCCTTAAGTGTCCTGAAATAAGCATCGCCAAGGCTCCAATCAACATTTGCGCTCTGATAAAATAGCGCTTTAACTCCGGTTTCAGATATTCTTATTTTGTCTTCAGGCTTAACATCACCATTAAGAATAGTTACTGACGATGTATTAGAGCTTACGTCTTTAATCTCTACCTTTCCCACTGCAGTCTCAACAAGACCTATCGGTTCTTTGGTCACAGGATGCAGAAATGAAGCGCCCTCTCTTACAACAGAAAAGCGCATTCCTTTTTTTGCCTGAGAACTTGTTCCTATATCAGCTACAGTTCCATCACTGCTTACAGACACTATCTTCCCCTTCAAGGGTTTAAAATAAGAAAGTGCGCTATTTTTCAAAGGTTCAAACGGATTTTCCTTTGAAAGAGCTGTTGAGATAATGCATACAGTGAATAAAAAAGAAAAAATTATATAACGCTGAATATTTTTCATCTTATCATTCTCCAATATTTATAGTGAATCCGATTTTTTTCTTGTCTGTGAGTTCTATTTTATTCATAAATAAAAATTCTGTGCCCTGATAAATCCTTTCAATTCCATTTTCAGACAGAGATATGGTCTCAACAGGATAATGACAAAAATCGATATTCTCATCAAAAACAAATTCCATTTTAAGACCTGAAATTTCGTCACTAATAACAATTTTATCTATTGTTTCATGCAGCCCTTTGTCTTTAATATAAAAAACACTATCCCTTAAATTTACAGCTGTGTATGAAGAACCCAAAAAAGAAAGATTGAATTCTACGCCAAATATGCCATTATATTTACCTTCGAGCAGATAGTCAACCCTTATTCCTGATTTATTGAAGCCAATCAGTTTTTCTATCCTCATTTCCTCACCGAAAACCGCTCCCTTTTTAAATAATCTTACTCTGCTTTTATCAATATTACTTTCAATCTCGTAATGACCATTTATGAAATCACCATTTTCAATATAGCTGGAATTAATCAGATCATCAATTTTAACGTCATAGTTTAAAAAATGATCCAGCAAAGATGCTCTTCTGTAATTATCATAAACAAGTACATTCTTCAGCCCTTGTTCCTTTGTAAAAATTCTGTTATGTATTGTCTTTGTTGCATTGTCTATAGAATTTGCTGTTTCAGAAATACGCGTGTGGTAAGCTTCAGGTCTGCGCGTAAGAATGTCCAGCACATTTATGTTCTGTCTTTTTACTGAAAGTTCTGTCAAAGCGCCGCTGTTTTCTGTAAAAAATGCTGACATTGTTTTGGTGCTTATTAATATGTCTTTGTATCCGTCACAATCAATGTCGCCTTCCTGAAAAAAAACATCTTGTTTTGTTATAGATTCGTCTGCAAGTATTTTTTCTGCCATCGATTCTGCCTTGATCAGGTGTCTGTAAAGAGCAGATCTCAGGTGCGGCAGATACAAGCCTCCAAAAATACCATGCCAGTATGCATCATTGCACTGGCCTTTCCATAATTCATGCAAAAGAGCCTTTGAACCTGTAAAATCAGTTTTTTTCTTTTTAATGATATTAGCCGCATCATGTACTTTTTTGCTTATACCAAGCATCCTTTTATTTATGTGATTTGACTCAGGGTATTTTGCAAAAAATGAACGCCATATCCCGCCCCTTAAAAAACCTTTTGCGCTGTCTCCAAATATTTTTTCCATCTCAGATAAAAGATTTTCGTATTCCTTCGCGCTTTCCAACGGAAGGCTCCATTCACCCATTTCCCTGTAAGATGCTGCAGGGAGATATGCCCTGCCCAAAGGATAAAATTTTTTCTGATATTCATCGAATGTTGTTGTCTCGATCCACTCTTTATTTTCTTCTAATGCAGAAAAAAATTTATCAAGCCATCCGTCTTCGTAGCAATGCTTGTATGTGTCAGGCCAGACACCAAATTTCTCGCCGTCATCAGCCATTGTCAAAAGGCGTGATTCGTCTTCTTTATGAACTTCCCTTAAATACTCTATTATATCGCTGACATCTCTGAATGGGATCCAATACCTGAGCTTCTCGCTCCCCGGAAATATTTTTATGTAATTACCCTGTTCTTCGGTTATGTAATAACCAAAAAGTTCTTTGTCTTTAAGGCCTGAGAGTTTAAAATGATGATCATCAACAGGCAGATATTCAATGCCTGCCTGAGCAATATATTTAGGCATGTTTGGTTCCCATACCCTTTCAGGAAGCCACATGCCTTTTGGAACAACCCTGAATATTTCTTTAATATAATCTGTCATCTCTTCAATCTGCATAATTCTGTCAGTTTCAGGGATTGAGGCAAAGATTGGTTCATAAATACCGCCAGAAAGAAGTTCTATGCGGTTTTCCTTTAAAAGTGTCTTTATAATATCAACAGCCTCAGGATGGTTGTCATTAAGCCATAAAAGAATATTGCCTGAATAATGAAGGACAAATCTCAGGCTTTTATATGCAAGCAGCTTTTCAAGAAAAGGAAGATAGGCTTTTTTATATGAATCTTCCAGAACATTATCAAAATTCCCAACAGGCTGGTGATTGTGAATTGCAAGGATGAGGTTAAGTTTTGGCATTCAATAATCCATCCTTTCTTGAATTACCTTGAAGAACACACCCGCTTTAGTTTTATAATTATAGCACATAAATCAGAGCTCATCGATTTAATACAAAAAAGGATGTCAGAACATGAAACTTGCTTTTATTAAAAAGAATTTTTCTATTCATGGCGGAGCAGAGAAGTATATGCAGACCCTAATGGAAAAACTCAAAAACAGAGCTGAGATACATGTTATAGCAAGCAAATGGATAGAGAGTCCGTGCATAATCTTCCATAAAATAAAATCTATCTCATTAATCTCATTTCTTTCAGTGCTTTCATTTAATTGGAATGCACAAAAAAAAATTAAATCACTTAACCCTGATTGCACTATAAGCTTTGAGCGCACAACTTTTCAGGATATATACAGGGCAGGAGAAGGATGTCATATTGAATGGCTGAAGCTGAGAAAACAGATTGATCCATTATGGAAAAGATTCACCTATTTTATAAATCCCTTGCATCTTGCGCTCCTTTATATTGAAAAGAAATTGTTTGCCGGCACAAAACTTATCATAGCTAATTCAAATATGGTCAAATCACAAATAATTCAAAACTACGCTGTTCCTGAGGAAAAGATCAAGGTTATATACAATGGGGTTGATCTTAAAAAATTCTCGCCTCAAAACAAAGAATTATATAGAACAGATATCAGAAAAAATCTGTCTATAAAAGAATTCTCAAAGGTAATAATCTTTGTAGGAACAGAATTCGGGAGAAAAGGACTGGGAACACTGATTAAAGCATTATCTTTTGTAGAAGATGAACATGATATTAAGCTAATAATAATAGGCAGAGGGAGGGTTGGTAAATTCAGAACACTTGCAAAGAAATTCGAAGTTTCAGACAAAGTTATTTTCATCGGGCCCCAGAAAGATATCCAAAAATTCTATGCTGCGGCAGATATCTTTGTGCTTCCTACTATGTATGACCCGTTCAGCAATGCAACGATCGAAGCAATGGCTTCAGGCATTACGGTTATCACAACAAAAAATAATGGTGTATCAGAGATAATAGAGAATGGCGAAGAAGGATTTGTGACAATAAATATATTAGACCCACTGGAATTGGCAGAAAAAATCAAGCTTTGTCTGAATAATTCAAAAACAATGGGAATTAAGGCAAGAATCAAAGCTGAAAGGTTTTCTATCGAAAAAGCAGAAGAAGAATTTTTAAAAACAATCTCGGATTTTAGAAATAATCTTTCTATTTAACTTCTTGCTTCCATAAAAAAACATCTTTATTTTTCAGTCTTGTATCCCAAATATCGCTGAGCCTAAAAACTTAAAATATTCATCGATAACTCTCGTTCTGTCCGGTTCTTTTTTCCACCATTTCTCAAAATTAAAATTGCTTTCGACAGGAGAGGAGCTGATGACTTTTATATCTTCACCCATTATTTCCCTGAAAATATTTCCTGCTCTTTTACTCTGATAAACAGAAGTGACAAGGATACATGATTTGTAGTTTAATTTTTTCATCATGTCTTTTGTGAACTGTGCGCTTTGGAGTATGTTGATTGATTTTTCTTCCAGAAGAACAGAGTTTTTTGGCAGGCCCAGCGACAATGCGTGCTCCTGCATAAGAGATGCCCATGTATATCTCCAAACAACATGTCCTCCTGAAAAAATTACCACATCTTTCCTTGCCCAGCCTTCTTTGAAAAGCTTAACAGCATGTTCGATTCTTTCTGCATCTTCACCTTTAAGAACTACGATAACATCTGCAGGTTTAAGTTCATCTTTATAATAAAGATGCTTCCCCATCTTATTCAGAAGAAAACCATAACTTACAAAAAGTATGAGCGCTACAATCGCGAGGATTATCAGAATTTTTAGAAATTTATTCAGGATATCGAACACTATGTCCAACCTCTGAAATAAATCTTAAGCTTAAATCATCTGCTTGAATAAGCATATGTATATTATGATATAAGGGAAATGCGATTAATTCAATTTAATAATTATATTATTTTTTGTCTTTCTTCAGCGCCCTTTCAACTGTCCTGATGGCGCAGAATTCTCCGCACATACTGCATACATCTTTTTCTGAAGGCGGGACTTCGTCTCTCCATTTTTTGACTTTCTCCGGATTAAAGCTCAATCCTATCTGGCCATTCCAGTTCAATGCCTTTCTATACTCTGCCATTTTGATATCTTTATCGATCGCGCTCTTTATTCCTTTGGCAATATCAGCAGCATGAGCAGCAATCTTAGAAACTATTACTCCTTCTTTTACATCTTCTATATCAGGTAGTCTTATATGTTCAGAAGGCGTCACATAGCATAGGAAATCTGCTCCTGCTGCGCCAGCAATTGCGCCTCCTATTGCAGCAACAATATGGTCATAACCCATGCCAATATCTGTAACCAGAGGTCCCAATACATAAAACGGCGCGCCCTTGCATATCTCTTTCTGTATCTTCACATTTAATTCTATCTGGTTTAATGGCACATGCCCCGGTCCTTCGATAATAACCTGAACTCCCTCATCTACTGCCCTGTCTCTTAATTCTCCAAGAGTCAAAAGCTCTTCTATCTGCGTGCGGTCTGTTGCATCAGCAAGACATCCCGGTCTCATCCCATCGCCAAGACTCAATGTCATATCATATTTTTTTGCAATCTTTAAAAGTCTGTCATAATCTTCGTAGAGCGGATTTTCTTTTTGATTGTATATCATCCATTCAAGGAGAAATGATCCTCCTCTGCTCACTATGTCGAGTATTCTTCCTTCCTGCTTAAGTCTTTCAACTGCTCTCATAGTAAGACCTGAATGAACAGTTATAAAATCGACTCCTTCTTCTGCCTGTTCTTCTATTACTGCAAAAATGTCATCTGTTGTCATCTTTGTAATAGAGCCTTTTTTTTCAGCCGCTTTTACAGCAGCTTCATAAATAGGAACAGTGCCTACAGCTATCAAAGATTTTTTGAGCATTATATTACGAAGTTCTTTTATAGCTCCGCCTGTTGAAAGATCCATTACTGCATCAGCTCCGTATTTCACAAGCACGTTAAGTTTTTCAATCTCACTGTCGAATGAAACCTTGTCCTTTGACGTGCCGATGTTAGCATTTATCTTTGTGCGAAGATTCCTGCCGATGCCCAATGGTTTTATTTTGTGATTTTTGTTTATCGGGATAACACTGGCTCCCAAAGCAATGTCCTTAGAAAGCTGCTCAGGAGCAATACCTTCTTCTGAAGCAACCAGCTTCACTTCATCAGTTACAATCCCTTTTTTTGCCAATTCTATTCTTGTCATGTTAACCACCTGATTAATAATTTTTTATGGAAGGCAGAGCATAATATTTGAGCGGATTTGAATATGCCGCAGGCATATTCACCTCGGAGTCCCGATAAAATTTGGACGAGAATGAGCGAAATATTGTGCTCTGCCTTAATATCATTTTAATAACCTCAAAAACTTTTCTGTATCTTCTTGTACATTTTTTGAATTCAATATTGCTGATATAACTGCAACTCCGTCTGCACCGGCACTTATTACTTCCTTAACCCTGTCAGCCTTAATCCCTCCTATTGCAAAAACAGGAATAGAAACTTTTTTCTCCGCCTTATTTAAAATATCAATGCCCAAAGGCTTTCCATATTCAAGCTTTGACTGCGTCTCATAAATCGGTCCAAGTATTACAAAATCAGCGCCCTGCTTCTCTGCATTAACAGCCTCATCAATACTGTGTGTTGACACACCAATCATAAGCTTATTTTGTGCAATTTTTCTT